>NZ_JBIVGT010000012.1:137845-147004 GCF_044748825.1 Pseudomonas sp. NPDC089741
GTTCTGCGCACACCACAGGCCGCCGGTCCACGGCAAGGCGCACGTTGCGTACATCCCGAGCGGCAAAGTGCTGGGCCTGTCGAAGGTCGCGCGGATCGTCGACATGTACGCCCGCCGCCTGCAGATTCAGGAAAACCTCAGCCGCCAGATCGCCGATGCTGTCCAGCAGGTGACCGGCGCACTGGGCGTGGCCGTGGTGATCGAGGCCAAGCACATGTGCATGATGATGCGCGGTGTCGAGAAGCAGAATTCGTCGATGATCACTTCGGTGATGCTCGGTGAGTTCCGTGAAAACGCTGCCACCCGCAGCGAGTTTCTCAGCCTGATCAAGTAATCCGCAGCACGAAGAAAACCGGCATTCATCGCCGGTTTTTTTTCACCCGTGAAAAATCGGGTAAGCTGCGCGCCTTTCTCAATCTGCACCGTGAGGCTTTCAACGTGTTCGTCAAAGCGCTTCGTGTCGGCCTCGGCCAACTGGTTATCTTCATCGACTTCATCACCCGTCCGGGCAAGAAAAAACGCCCCGCCGCTGCTCAGGCCCAAGTGGATGCGGCAGCGAAGGATCTGACGTTGTATCAGTTCAACGCCTGCCCGTTCTGCGTAAAAACCCGCCGGACTCTGCGTCGTCTGAATGTGCCGGTGGCGCTGAAGGATGCGAAGAACAACCAGCAGGATCGTCAGACGCTGCTGGAACAGGGTGGCCGGATCAAGGTGCCTTGCCTGCGCATTGAAGAGAATGGTAAGACGACGTGGATGTATGAGTCGAAGGTGATTATTGATTATCTGGACAAGCGATTTGCTGCGGTCTGATGGTTTTGTTGTGGGGCTGAAGGTGCTATCGCGAGCAGGCTCACTCCTACAGGGGAACGCATTCCAATTGTAGGAGTGAGCCTGCTCGCGAAGAGGCCCTCTTGGCCAACACTAATATCAGACAAAAATAAACCGGCCCATGAGCCGGTTTATTTGTTTTATCAGGCCGCTTCATCCAACTGCGCCTGGCGCACCACCGCCGCCAATCGCTTCAACCCTTCATCCAGTCGCGCCGGATCGATGTGGCTGAAATTCAAACGCAAATGCCCATGATGTTTATCCGGCTCCGGAAAGAACGGCTCCCCCGGCATAAACGCCACGTCCTTGGCCAGCGCCTCATTCAATAGCGTTCGCGTATCCAGCGGTTGCTTCAACGTCAGCCAGAAAAACAACCCACCCTGCGGCATTTCCCAATCCGCCAGATCGGCAAAGTGAGTTTCCAGCGCGGCCTGAAACGCATCCCGACGCTGGCGATAGAACCCACGCAACTCACTCAAGTGCTGCTGATATTTCTCCGTGCCAATCCATTGCAACGCCTGCCACTGGCCGATGCGGTTGGTGTGCAGATCCGCTGATTGCTTGAGCTTGAGCAGGTGCGGAAACAGATCCGGGCTGGCGATCAGGTAGCCGATGCGCAGACCTGGCAGCAAGGTTTTCGACACGGTGCCGGTGTAGATCCAGCTCGCCTTCTTCAGACGCCCGGCAATCGGTTTGGCGCTGCCACCATCGAAGGTCAGCTCGCGGTAAGGCTCGTCTTCGATCAGGGTCACGCCGAATTCATCGAGCAATGCCGCAACGGCTGCACGTTTGGCTTCGCTGTAGCGCACGGCCGAAGGATTCTGAAAGGTCGGGATCAAGTAGATGAACGCCGGACGGTGTTGTTCCAGGCGGCTGCGCAACTGCACCAGATTCGGGCCGTCGGACTCTTGCGGCACGGTCAGGCAATCGGCGCCGAACAGCTGGAAGATTTGCAGGGCGGCGAGATAGGTCGGCGCTTCGAGCAGAATTTCCGTGCCCTTGTCGATGTACAACTTGGCTGCCAGATCGAGGGTCTGCTGGGAGCCGCTGACCACCAATACCTGACTCGCCTCACAGTCCAGACCCAGCGCCCTCGCCTCCGCCGCCAACGCTTCGCGCAACGCCGGCTCGCCTTCGCTCATGCCGTATTGACCGAGCGCCAGCGGCATGTCGGCCCACTCGACTTTCGGCAGCATCGCTTCGGCGGGCAAGCCGCCGGCGAACGACATCACCTCTGGACGCTGGGCGGCCGCGAGGATTTCACGGATCAAAGAACTTTTAAGGCGCGAGACACGTTCGGAAAAAGCCATGGAGGTCACCGGTAGCGAGGCGGATGAAAAATGAGTCAAACTGGTTGACTGAAATTACGCCAGCTTGAGCGAGTACGTCAACATGCTTGACCTTAAAAACCCATCCAGTCAGCAGCAGGCGATGGAAGCATTTTTCTTCGGCTACCAGGCATTCACCGCCAAGGCTGACGAAATGCTCGAGCGCCGCGGATTGTCGCGGGTGCATCAGCGCATTGTGTTTTTCATCGCCCGTTATCCAAATTTGAGCGTGAAGGAATTGCTGGAATTGCTCGGTGTGAGCAAGCAGGCGCTGAACATGCCGTTGCGGCAGTTGCAGGAAATGCATCTGGTCGACAGCGTCGCGTCGGAGGCTGACAAGCGTAAGCGGCTGCTGGCGTTGACGGCGGAGGGCGCGAAGTTTGAACAGGCGTTGCGGCGTGAGCAGGTGAAGTTGCTGGAGCGGGTGTTTGCCGAGGCTGGGGAGGCGGCGGTGAATGGCTGGTTGGCGGTGAATTTGGCGCTGGGGAAAAGTCAGACAGTTCTCGAATGACTGTTCGGGCCTCATCGCTGGCAATCCAGCTCCCACAATGATCGCGGGAGTACACAGATACAAAGAAACCCACGAATCCTGTGGGAGCGGGCTTGCTCGCGAAGAAGTCCGAACAGACGATATATCCCTATCGATGGAACTTTCGTAAACAAAACCAAAAACAATATTTGCTTTATTTGTACACAAAAGCATAATCCACAGCGTGCGAGTTCCTGACCGCATGGTCAACAAATTCGCGTATGCCTCAAAGGGCCGCTGCCACCCCTCATGGGTCCGGCCCTGGAAATAACAATAAAACTCTTGAGGAGTACTCGCTGTGGAAAGCCGCAAATCCGAAGCATCGACGCTGGATCTCTCGCCGCCATTACAAAATGGCTTGCTGGAGCGCTTGTTTAAACTCAGCTTGCATGGCACCACGGTGAAGACCGAGCTGATTGCCGGTCTGACAACCTTCATCACCATGGCTTACATCATCTTCGTCAACCCGAACATCATGGCCGATGCCGGGATTGACCACGGTGCAGCCTTCGTCGCCACCTGTATCGCCGCTGCGCTGGGCTGCCTGTTGATGGGCCTGTACGCCAACTGGCCAGTTGGTCTGGCACCAGGCATGGGCCTCAACGCATTTTTCACTTACACCGTGGTCGGCACCATGGGCTACAACTGGGAAACCGCGCTCGGTGCGGTGTTTGTCTCGGGTGTGCTGTTCATGATCCTGACGTTCTCGCGGATTCGCGAGTGGCTGCTCAACAGTATTCCGGTCAGCCTGCGTTTTGCGATGGGTGCTGGTGTCGGGCTGTTCCTCGGCTTGATCGGCCTGAAAACCGCGGGCATCGTCGTCGATAGCCCGGCGACCCTGATCAAACTCGGCTCCCTGCGCGAGCCTGGCCCGCTGCTCGCCGCCATCTGCTTCCTGATGATCGCAATCCTCAGCTACCACAAAGTCTTCGGCGCGATCCTCATCAGCATCATCACCGTGACCCTCGCCGGTTGGGGTCTGGGCATCGTGCATTACGAAGGGATCATGTCGACGCCGCCAAGTCTGGCGCCGACCTTCATGGCGATGAATGTCGCGGGCGTGTTCAACGTCAGCATGATCAGCGTGGTCCTGGCCTTCCTCTTTGTGCACATGTTTGACACCGCCGGCACCCTGATGGGTGTTGCTCAGCGCGCCAATCTGGTCAACGCTG
Source organism: Pseudomonas sp. NPDC089741 (assembly GCF_044748825.1). Lineage (NCBI taxonomy): Bacteria > Pseudomonadati > Pseudomonadota > Gammaproteobacteria > Pseudomonadales > Pseudomonadaceae > Pseudomonas > Pseudomonas sp. NPDC089741. The sequence goes on from NZ_JBIVGT010000012.1 coordinate 141,703, forward strand.
ACGGCCGTATCGAAAACCTCTCCCGCGCGATGAAAGCCGACAGTGCGTCCAGCGTATTCGGCGCTGTTGTCGGTGTTCCGCCGGTTACCAGTTATGTAGAAAGTGCTGCCGGCGTGGCCGCAGGTGGTCGGACTGGTCTTACCGCAGTCACCGTAGGTGTGCTATTTATAGCGGCAATGTTTTTCGCACCGCTGGCCGGCATGATTCCCGCTTACGCCACCGCCGGTGCACTGATCTACGTAGCGATGCTGATGATGGGCGGCATGGCCCACATCGAGTGGGACGAAGCCACTGATGCCATTCCGGCGATCGTCACCGCCATCATGATGCCGCTGACTTTCTCGGTCGCCGACGGTATCGCGCTGGGCTTCATCACTTATGTGGCATTGAAGGCCGGTACCGGCAAGTACAAGGAAATTTCCGTCAGCCTGTGGGTGCTCTGCGCGATCTTCATCGCCAAGTTCATCTTCCTGTAAACGCTACGCGGTTCAGGTTTCAAAACAGCCTCACCCTCGCGGGTGGGGCTTTTGTGCATTTTTCAGTACAACAAAAAAAGGAGGAAAGTGATGAGTCTGGAAACCTGGCTGCTATTCAGCGGCGCTGCATTGGTGGTGATCCTCATTCCGGGGCCACTGTCGTTGTTGATGATCAGCAACAGTCTGAATTACGGTTTGCGCCGCTCTTACCCGGCGTTTCTCGGTGGCGTGATTGCCTCGATCTGCCTGCTCAGTGCCTCGGCGCTGGGGCTCGGTGCGTTGCTGCTGGCGTCGGAGCAGTTGTTCAGCGCGCTGAAAATCGTCGGTGCGCTGTACCTGTTCTACCTCGCCTGGCAGAGCTGGCAGCAATCGCGCCAACCGTCGGTGGGCGCAGAAGTGCCTCAGGCGGCACCGACGCCGCGTTTTCGCACTTTGTTTGGGCGCGCGTTTGTGTTGGGCGCGAGTAATCCGAAGGACATCCTGTTTTTCGCTGCATTTCTGCCGCAGTTTCTCAGCGCGCAGCAGCCGTTCCTGCCGCAGTTGCTGATCATGATTGCGACCTGGGTGGTGCTCGATCTGTGCTGCAAGCTGGCTTACGGGCTGGGCGCACATGGCGCGGCGCGGTATCTGCGCAGTGGCAAGGGGCAGAGCTGGTTTAACCGCATCAGTGCCGGGTTGTTCAGTGGCGCGGGTGCTGCCTCCCTGCTGAGCCGTTAAAGAGCAAAAGATCGCAGCCTGCGGCAACTCCTACATGGGATTGCACTTCAATCTGTAGGAGCTGCCGCAGGCTGCGATCTTTTGACTTTAGGGCAGGCGAAAAAAAGCCCGCAGTGTGAGCGGGCGAAAGACCAAAGAAGCTATATGCGCAGTCGCTTCCCGGTGGGGGCAGCTGCTTGGGGGTCAGCTGCCCCGGTACGTGGAATAGCTGTACGGCGAAATCAGCAACGGCACATGGTAGTGATCCTGTTCGGCAGAGATGCCGAAGCGCAGCACAACCACGTCCAGAAATGCCGGTTCCGGCAACTGAACGCCACGGGCGCGGTAGTAATCGCCCGCATGGAACTGAACCTGATAAACCCCGGTACGGTAGTCATCGCCTTGCAGCAGCGGTGCATCGACCCGGCCATCGCTGTTGGTAATCGCACTGGCGACCAATTCCAGTTGCGAGCCTTCAACGCGGTACAGCTCGACCTTGATCGAACTGCCCGGGCAACCGTGTGCAGCGTCCAAAACGTGTGTTGTCAAACGTCCCATTGATTCTGCGCGCCTGCCTGCGTGGAAGCAGTCAGACCTCGCGCCTCCCGAAGTCAGTTGAAAAGGAGACCGCACCGATTCGGAGCACGAAAAGCTGCGGCGAGCGACTGATTAAGACACTTTTCAAAAAAATTGTACACAATAAAAACGACATTTTTTCCTGCGCCCCCGCCATCCGGGCCTTTACCCGCGATCTGCCAGCACAGCGCCTGAACATTGAACCTTCAATCCATTAGCTGACGGGTCAGGCAGGTTTCTTGCAGGCTCACGCCATTAGCAGTAAAAGATGACAGTCGGTGAAAAATGCGAAAATTCAGGCTTACAAAGTGCGATTAAAGTTGTATACAATCAGCCCATCGCTGTGACGCCAGCCTGCCAGGCCGCCACACACATCTGTCAACGAATAAGAAGGAAGACTGCAGTGAGCGCTGACTACCCACGCGACCTGATCGGTTACGGCAGTAACCCTCCTCACCCACACTGGCCGGGCAATGCCCGCATCGCCCTGTCGTTCGTACTCAATTACGAAGAAGGTGGCGAGCGCAACATTTTGCACGGCGACAAAGAATCCGAAGCCTTCCTGTCTGAAATGGTTGCTGCCCAGCCGCTGCAAGGCGCGCGCAATATGAGCATGGAATCGCTTTACGAGTATGGCAGCCGTGCCGGCGTCTGGCGGATCCTGAAACTGTTCAAGGAATTCGACATTCCGCTGACCATCTTCGCCGTCGCCATGGCCGCTCAGCGCCACCCGGACGTGATCCGCGCGATGGTCGATGCCGGCCACGAGATCTGCAGCCACGGCTACCGCTGGATCGACTACCAGTACATGGACGAAGCGCAGGAACGCGAGCACATGCTCGAAGCGATCCGCGTCCTCACCGAAATTACCGGCGAGCGCCCACTGGGCTGGTACACCGGCCGCACCGGGCCGAACACCCGTCGTCTGGTGATGGAAGAAGGTGGTTTCCTCTACGACTGCGACACCTACGACGACGACCTGCCCTACTGGGAACCGAACAACCCGACCGGCAAGCCGCATCTGGTGATCCCGTACACCCTCGACACCAACGACATGCGCTTCACGCAAGTGCAGGGTTTCAACAAGGGTGACGACTTCTTCGAATACCTCAAAGACGCGTTCGACGTGCTCTACGCCGAAGGTGCCGAAGCGCCGAAGATGCTCTCGATCGGTCTGCACTGCCGCCTGATCGGCCGTCCGGGTCGCATCGCTTCGCTCAAACGCTTTATCGAATACGCCAAAAGTCATGAACAGGTTTGGTTCAGCCGTCGCGTCGACATCGCGCGCCACTGGCACGAAACCCAGCCGTACCAAGGGGCCGCCAAATGAGCCGCTTTCAAACCCTTCAACCGTCGACCCTGAGCCGCGACGCTTTCGTCAACGCTTTCGCCGACATCTACGAACATTCGCCATGGGTGGCCGAGAAGGCCTACGACCTGGGCGTGGACGCTTCGATCGACGAGATCGAAACCCTGCACCAGCGCATGAGCGACATCCTGTTGAGCGCCGATCACGCCAGTCAGCTGGCACTGATCAACGCTCACCCGGACCTGGCCGGCAAAGCGGCCGTCCAGGGCCAACTGACCGAAGCCAGCACCAATGAACAAGCTGGCGCCGGTATTCACCAATGCACGGCCGAAGAGTTCCAGCGCTTCACCGAGCTGAACGACGCCTACAAAGCCAAGTTCAAGTTTCCCTTCATCATGGCGGTAAAAGGCAGCAACCGGCATCAGATCCTCGCGGCGTTCGAAACGCGCATTCACAACTCGGTCGACACCGAATTCAAATGCGCGCTGGCGGAGATCAACAAGATTGCCCTGTTCCGTTTACTGACTCTTTAGCAAGCCTGACCCGAGTACATCAAACGCGGAGAGTACCCAGGGTCTTGCAAGCATCCCCAGCCAACTTATTAAAGGCAGACAAGAAGAATGAAAGCTTACGCCGTACCTTTCGAGAAGTTCGTCAACCTGGCCGATGCCCGTCTGGGCACCAAAATCATCTCGGTCACCGATGACTGGTTCGCAGACGCCAATCGTCTGTTCCAACCGACCCCGGCCGTATGGAAGGAGGGCGTGTTCGATGACAACGGCAAGTGGATGGACGGCTGGGAATCGCGCCGCAAGCGCTTCGAAGGCTTCGACAGCGCAGTGATCCGTCTGGGCGTACCGGGCTCGATCAAAGGCGTGGACATCGACACTTCATTCTTCACCGGCAACTTCCCGCCATCGGCCTCGCTGGAAGCGTGCTTCCTGGCCTCGGGCGAGCCGGACGAAAACACCCAGTGGACTGAAGTGCTGTCGGCCGTCGAGCTGCAGGGCAACAGCCACCACTACCACGAAATCAGCAACGACAAAGCGTTCAGCCACCTGCGCTTCAACATCTACCCGGACGGCGGTGTTGCCCGTCTGCGTGTGTACGGTGTTCCGCATCGCGACTGGTCGGCCGTTGGCGACAACGAGCAAGTCGATCTGGCAGCAGCCCTCAACGGTGGCCGCGCCCTCGCCTGCTCCGACGAACACTTCGGCCGCATGAGCAACATTCTCAACCCGGGCCGTGGCATCAACATGGGCGACGGCTGGGAAACTGCACGTCGTCGTACGCCAGGCAATGACTGGGTCATCGTCGCGCTGGGCCACCCGGGCGAGATCGAGAAGATCGTCGTCGACACCCTGCACTTCAAAGGCAACTACCCGGACACTTGCTCGATTCAGGGCGCGTTCGTCAAGGGCGGAACTGACAGCCAGATCGAAACCCAGTCGCTGTTCTGGCGCGATCTGCTGCCAAGCCAGAAGCTGGAAATGCACGCCGAACACACCTTCGTCGAGCAGATCAAGGCACTGGGCCCGATCACCCACATCCGCCTGAACGTGTTCCCGGACGGTGGTGTAAGCCGCCTGCGCGTACTGGGCAAGGTCGCTAAATAACACTGAGCCTGTAGGAGCTGCCGCAGGCTGCGATCTTTTGATCTTAAAAACAAAGTCAAAAGATCGCAGGCTTCGCCAGCTCCTACAGAGTAATGCAGTGAACAGACAACGAATTCGGATAAGAAGAACAGCATGCGCACACTAACGATTGAACCGCTGAGCAAAGAAGCCTTCGCCCCTTTCGGTGACGTGATCGAAACCGACGGCAGCGATCACTTCATGATCAACAACGGTTCGACCATGCGCTTCCATAAACTGGCGACGGTCGAAACCGCTCAGCCTGAGGACAACGCGATCATCAGCATCTTCCGCGCCGACGCGCAGGACATGCCGCTGACCGTTTGCATGCTGGAACGCCATCCGCTGGGCAGCCAGGCTTTCATACCGCTGCTCGGCAACCCCTTTCTGATCGTGGTCGCGCCAATTGGCGATGAACCTGTATCAGGCTTGGTCCGCGCCTTCGTCACCAACGGCAGGCAGGGCATTAATTACCATCGCGGCGTTTGGCACCATCCGGTGCTGACGATCGAAAAGCGGGATGACTTCCTGGTGGTTGATCGCAGTGGCACAGGCCATAACTGCGCTGAGCATTTTTTCAAAGAGGCTGAGCGGTTGATCCTCGCCCCCCC
>NZ_JBIVGT010000013.1:0-102918 GCF_044748825.1 Pseudomonas sp. NPDC089741
AGAGCACCCTGATCGGGCGATTGCAGAACTACTCGAAGATGATCAACGAAGATCACCTCGAAGCGATCACCCGCGACTCGAAGAAAGTCGGCACCACCGGTGACGACATCGACCTGGCCTTGCTGGTCGACGGCCTGCAGGCCGAGCGTGAGCAGGGCATCACCATCGATGTCGCCTACCGCTATTTTTCCACCGCGAAACGCAAATTCATCATCGCCGACACTCCCGGCCATGAGCAGTACACCCGCAACATGGCCACCGGTGCCTCCACCTGTGACCTGGCGATCATCCTCGTCGATGCGCGTTATGGCGTGCAGACCCAGACCCGACGCCACAGCTTCATCGCGTCCCTGTTGGGGATCAAACACATCGTCGTCGCCATCAACAAGATGGATCTGAAAGACTTCGATGAAGGCGTGTTCGAGTCGATCAAGGCTGACTATCTGAAGTTCGCCGAAGGCTTGAAGATGAAGCCGACCAGCATGCACTTCGTGCCGATGTCTGCCCTCAAGGGCGACAACGTGGTGAACAAGTCCGAGCGCTCGCCTTGGTACAAAGGCCAGTCGCTGATGGAAATCCTCGAGACCGTGGAAGTCGCCGGCGATCGCAACTTCACCGATCTGCGTTTCCCGGTGCAGTACGTCAACCGTCCGAACCTGAACTTCCGTGGTTTCGCCGGCACGCTGGCCAGCGGCATCGTCAAGAAAGGCGACGAAGTGGTGGTGCTGCCGTCGGGCAAGAGCAGCCGCGTGAAATCCATCGTCACCTTCGAAGGTGAACTGGAACACGCAGGTCCAGGTCAGGCCGTAACGCTGACCATGGAAGACGAAATCGACATCTCCCGTGGCGACCTGTTGGTGCATGCCGACAACGTGCCGCCGGTCACCGACAGCTTCGAAGCGATGCTGGTGTGGATGGCTGAAGAGCCGATGCTGCCGGGCAAGAAATACGACATCAAACGCGCCACCAGTTACGTGCCGGGCTCGATTGCCAGCATCGTCAACAAGGTCGACGTGAACACGTTGGAAGAAGGCCCGGCGAGCGCGTTGCAGCTCAACGAAATCGGCAAGGTGAAGATCGCGCTCGATGCGCCGATCGCCCTCGACGGTTACGAAAGCAACCGCACCACCGGCGCGTTCATCATCATCGATCGCTTGACCAACGGCACGGTTGGCGCCGGCATGATCGTCGCGCAGCCAGTGACACACGGCACCGCCACGCACCACGGCAAACTCGCGCACGTTGCCACTGAAGAACGCGCTCAGCGTTTCGGCCAGCAACCGGCTACCGTGCTGTTCAGCGGTCTGTCGGGCGCGGGCAAGAGCACGCTGGCGTATGCGGTCGAGCGCAAGCTGTTCGACATGGGCCGTGCGGTGTTTGTGCTGGATGGGCAGAACCTGCGTCATGACCTGAATAAAGGTCTGCCACAGGATCGCATCGGCCGTACCGAAAACTGGCGTCGTGCCGCGCACGTGGCGCGTCAGTTCAACGAAGCCGGCCTGGTGACCCTGGCCGCGTTCGTTGCACCGAGTGCCGAAGGGCGCGAGCAGGCCAAGGACCTGATCGGCAAGGATCGTCTGTTGACGGTCTACGTACAGGCTTCGCCGGCCGTGTGCGCCGAGCGTGATCCACAAGGTCTGTACGCTGCTGGTGGCGACAACATCCCGGGCGAATCCTTCCCGTACGACGTGCCGCTGAATGCCGATCTGGTGATCGACACGCAGACGCTGAGTCTGGAAGAAAGCGTCAAGCAAGTGCTGGATCTGCTGCGTCAGCGTGGCGCGATCTAAGCGTTAGCTGCCAAACAAAAAGCCCGCCGATGAGTGATCATCGGCGGGCTTTTTTATTCGGGCCAACTCGGTCAATTGTAGGAGTGAGCCTGCTCGCGATAGCGGTGTGTCATTCAACATTGTTGGTGGCTGATCCACCGCCATCGCGAGCAGGCTCACTCCTACAGGGGATTAGAGCTTGCCTGGATATTCGCGGTGCATCTGTTCGAGCAGCGCATCCTTGTCCAGCCACAGCTGATTGATCCAGCCCTGAAACTGCAAGCGATACTCACCGTCCTGATCGTAGTTCTTGCCGATGAATTGCTGCGGGATCTTCAGCTCTGCAAAATGCACCACCACATCGCGCACATTGCCGCACAGCAAGTCCCAAAACCCCGGACGCCCGGCCGGATAGTGAATCGTCACATTGACGATCGACTCCAGTTGCTCACCCATCGCATCCAGCACAAAGGCAATCCCGCCAGCCTTCGGCTTGAGCAGGTATTTGAACGGCGATTGCTGTTGCGCATGTTTGCCTTCGGTAAACCGCGTCCCCTCGACGAAGTTGAAAATCCCCACCGGATTATTGCGAAACTTCGCACACGTCTTGCGCGTGGTTTCGAGGTCTTTGCCTTTCTTCTCCGGATGCTTGGCCAGGTACGCCTTGGAGTAGCGCTTCATGAACGGAAAGCCCAGCGCCCACCAGGCCAGACCAATCACCGGCACCCAGATCAGCTCCTGCTTGAGGAAGAACTTCAGCGGCTGAATACGACGGTTAAGCACGTATTGCAGCACCAGAATATCGACCCAGCTCTGGTGGTTGCTGGTGATCAGGTACGAGTGCTGATAGTCGAGGCCTTGCAAGCCGCTGATGTGCCAGCGCGTGCGGCGTACCAGGTTCATCCAGCCCTTGTTATTGCTGATCCACGCTTCATGGGTGTGGCTCATCAGCCAACCGGCGATGCGTTGGGTCAAGGCAAACGGCAAGGCCTTGACCAGCGCCACGCAGAACAGAAACGAGCAGAGCAGAATCGTGTTGAGCGCCAACAGTAGCGAGGCGATCACACCGCGCACGGGTGCAGGTAGAAAATCCAGCATTTACACATCCATAGGTCGGTTGGCGGCTTGAATCGCGGTGAGGGCGATGGTGTAGACGATGTCGTCGACTTGCGCGCCGCGCGGCAAATCGTTCACCGGTTTGCGCAGGCCTTGCAGCATCGGCCCGAGGCTGACGCAATCGGCGCTGCGCTGTACGGCTTTGTGCGTGGTGTTGCCAGTGTTCAGATCCGGGAAGACAAACACCGTGGCGCGACCGGCGACCTGACTGTTCGGCGCCAGTTGCCGGGCTACTTCAGCGTTGGCGGCGGCGTCGTATTGCAGCGGGCCGTCGATCAGCAGCGAGTGCTGTTGTTCGTGAGCGAGCAGGGTGGCCTCGCGGACTTTTTCGACTTCTTCGCCGGTGGCCGATTCGCCGCTGGAGTAACTGATCATCGCCACACGCGGGGTGATGCCGAACGCCGCTGCCGAGTCGGCGCTTTGCAGGGCAATCTCGGCCAGTTCGGTGGCGCTTGGGTGCGGGTTCATCACGCAGTCGCCGTACACCAGCACTTCTTCCGGGAACAGCATGAAGAACACCGACGACACCAGCGTGCAACCCGGTGCGGTCTTGATCAACTGCAAGGCCGGGCGAATGGTGTTGGCGGTGGTGTTGATCACACCGGAAACCAATCCGTCGACTTCATCCAGCGCGAGCATCATGGTGCCGATCACCACGGTGTCTTCCAGTTGCTGCTCGGCCATCGGTGCGTTGAGGCTTTTGGTTTTGCGCAGGGCAACCATCGGCTCGACGTAGCGCTCGCGGATCAGGTCCGGATCGAGAATCTCCAGCCCCGGCGGCAAGACGATGCCTTGCGCGCGAGCGACGGCTTCGACGTCTTCCGGTTTCGCCAGCAACACGCAACGGGCAATCCCGCGCTCCTGACAGATCGCCGCCGCTTGCACGGTGAACGGCTCGCTGCCTTCTGGCAGGACGATGCGCTTGTTCGCCGCTTGCGCACGCTGGATCAATTGATAGCGGAACACCGCCGGCGACAGGCGCATTTCCCGTGGCGTACCGCAGCGCTGGTGCAGCCATTTGGCGTCGAGATGGCTGGCGACGAAATCAGTGATGATCTCCGCACGCTCGCGGTCATCGATCGGGATTTCCTTGTTCAAACCGTTGAGCAGGTTGGCGGTGTCATACGAGCCGGTGCTCACCGATAACACTGGCAAGCCGGCCTGCAACGCGCCTCGGCACAGATCCATGATGCGCGGATCGGGCAGGGTGTCGCTGGTCAGCAACAGGCCGGCCAGCGGCACGCCGTTAATCGCCGCGAGGCTGACGGCGAGGATGATGTCGTCGCGGTCCCCCGGCGTCACCACCAGCACGCCGGGCTTGAGCAGCTCGACGGTGTTGCGCATGGTCCGCGCGCAAATGATGATTTTGGTCATCCGCCGGGTTTCGTAGTCGCCGGCGTTGAGCACTTGTGCGCCCATCAGGTCGGCGACGTCGCGGGTGCGTGGCGCGTTGAGTTCGGGCTGGAACGGAATGCAGCCGAGCAAGCGGAAATCACCGCTGCGCAGCAACGGCGAATGCTCCTTCAGGCGCGTGGCAAAGGCTTCCATGCTCTCGTCGGTCTTGACCTTGTTGAGGATCACCCCGAGGACTTTCGGGTCCTTCGGGCCACCGAACAATTGCGCCTGCAGTTCAACCCGACCGGAGAGTTCGGCGAGCACTTCGTTTTCCGGCGCCGAGACCAGAATCACCTCGGCATCGAGGCTTTTGGCCAGATGCAGGTTGACCCGCGCGGCATAGCTGGCGCTGCGGGTCGGCACCATGCCTTCGACGACCAGCACGTCTTTGCCGATGGCGGCTTGCTGATACAGGGTGATGATTTCTTCGAGCAGCTCATCGAGCTGACCGTCGCCGAGCATCCTCTCTACGTGAGCGAGGCCCAATGGTTGCGGCGGTTTCAGGCCGTGGGTGCGCGCCACCAGTTCGGTGGAGCGCTCAGGGCCGGTGTCGCCCGGATGCGGCTGGGCGATCGGTTTGAAGAAGCCGACTTTCAAGCCGGCGCGCTCCAATGTACGCACCAGCCCGAGGCTGATGGAGGTCAGACCCACGCCAAAATCGGTGGGCGCGATAAAAAAAGTTTGCATGCGAATTCTCTAAGGGTGCATGGCAATGGTGTCAGCTTATGTCTGGCTGACTACCGAAATTCAGTCGCCAAGGTTATCGCTAACCGAGGCTTGAGCGCACCAACCGCAGGCAAAGGGTTGGCCTATTTTTTCAATACGTTGCGCCGGGTCGAGCACCCACGCCCGCGATTGCCAGGGCGGCTGGTGACGCAAGTGTTGGGTGTGGCCACAGGAAAGCTCGGCGACCCAATGACCGTCTTCGTCCTGATGGAAGCCTGTGATCGTCGAAACCCGTTTGTCCGGGTTGTGTTCGCTTTCGCGCGATTGCTTCGCTAAACTTGGCCTTTCTATATTCTTCTGCAAAAGGTCTCGCCCCATGCTGATCGCCGCCAATAAGGCTGTCTCCATCGACTATACCCTGACCAACGACGCTGGTGAGGTCATCGACAGCTCCGCCGGCGGCGCTCCGCTGGTCTACCTGCAAGGCGCAGGCAACATCATCCCGGGCCTGGAAAAAGCTCTGGATGGCAAAGCTGTCGGCGACGAACTGGAAGTTTCCGTTGAGCCGGAAGATGCTTACGGCGAATACGCCGCTGAACTGGTCAGCACCCTGAGCCGCAGCATGTTCGAAGGCGTTGACGAGCTGGAAGTCGGCATGCAGTTCCACGCTTCGGCGCCGGACGGCCAGATGCAGATCGTCACCATCCGTGACCTCGACGGCGACGACGTGACTGTTGACGGCAACCACCCGTTGGCCGGTCAGCGCCTGAACTTCAAAGTGAAGATCGTTGACATCCGTGATGCCAGCCAGGAAGAAATCGCTCATGGCCACGTCCATGGCGAAGGTGGCCATCACCACTGATTTTCTGCGCTAAGCTTCGAGTACTGGAGAGGCGCCTGCGGGCGCCTTTTTAGTCCGCGGCTGTCCTTGGTGGCCTCGCCAAGTGGCTGTTTCGAGTAGAACATCGGAATCCTGGAGTTCGTCATGAGTGCTTTTCACGACCTTAAGTTGACAGCCCTGGATGGTCAGGAGCTACCGCTGGCGCCGTTCAAGGGCCAAGTCGTGCTGGTGGTCAACGTCGCCTCCAAGTGCGGCTTGACGCCTCAGTACGCGGCGCTGGAAAACCTCTATCAGCAATTCAAAGGCAAAGGCTTCAGTGTGCTGGGCCTGCCGTGCAACCAGTTTGCCGGCCAGGAACCCGGTTCTGAAAAGGACATTCAGGATTTTTGCAGCCTCAACTATGGCGTGACGTTCCCGTTGTCGAGCAAGCTCGAAGTCAACGGTCATGACCGTCATCAGTTGTACCGCTTGCTGGCGGGCGAGGGCGCGGAGTTTCCCGGTGACATCACCTGGAACTTCGAGAAATTCCTGCTCGGCAAGGATGGTCGCGTGCTGGCGCGGTTCTCGCCGCGCACGGCCCCGGATGATCCGACCATTGTGCATGCGATTGAAAAAGCGCTGGGCTGATAAAGCTAGTTCAAAAGATCGCAGCCTTCGGCAGCTCCTACAGGGAAACCTTATCCCCGTGTAGGAGCTGCCGAAGGCTGCGATCTTTTGCTTTGCGTCTTTTAATCCTTAATCACCAAAATCAATAATGCTGTTCAAAGGCCTCGGCCCTCCATATTATCGCCGTCATAAAGCCATCTCTGTGGAGCTTATCGATGCCCGTTCAAGCCTTGTTCAAACCGTTCCACCTCGGTGCCCTCGAACTGCCGACCCGTGTGGTCATGGCGCCGATGACCCGCTCTTTCTCGCCAGGCGGCGTGCCTAATTCGAAAGTCATCGAGTACTACCGCCGTCGCGCCGCCGCAGGGGTTGGCCTGATCATCACCGAAGGCACCACCGTCGGTCACGTGGCCTCCAACGGTTACCCGAACGTGCCGCAATTCTTTGGTGAAGCGCCGTTGGCCGGCTGGAAGAAAGTCGTCGACGCGGTGCACGCCGAAGGCGGCAAGATCGTTCCGCAACTGTGGCATGTCGGCAGCGTGCGTCGCATCGGCACCGAGCCGGACGCCAGCGTGCCGGGTTACGGCCCGTCGGAAAAGCTCAAGGACGGTCAGGTCGTGGTACACGGCATGAGCAAACAAGACATCCAGGACGTGATCGCAGCCTTCGCCCAAGCGGCTAAAGATGCGCAAAGCATCGGCATGGACGGCGTCGAGATCCACGGCGCGCACGGTTACCTGATCGACCAGTTTTTCTGGGAAGGCAGCAACCAGCGCAGCGACGAATACGGCGGCAGCCTTGCCAACCGCTCGCGTTTCGCCATCGAACTGATTCAAGCGGTGCGTGCTGCGGTCGGCGAAGGTTTCCCGATCATCTTCCGTTTCTCGCAGTGGAAGCAGCAGGATTACACCGCGCGTCTGGTGCAAACCCCGGAAGCGCTGGGCGAGTTCCTCAAGCCGTTGTCCGACGCTGGCGTGGATATTTTTCACTGCTCGACGCGGCGTTTCTGGGAGCCGGAGTTCGATGGCTCTGACCTGAACCTGGCGGGCTGGACCCGTAAGCTGACCGGTAAACCGACCATCACCGTTGGCAGCGTCGGCCTGGATGGCGAGTTCCTGCAGTTCATGGTCAATACCGACAAGGTCGCGCAACCGGCCAGTCTGGAGAACCTGCTGGAGCGTTTGAACAAAGAGGAATTTGATCTGGTGGCAGTGGGCCGCGCGCTGCTGGTCGATCCGGACTGGGCGCAGAAAGTCCGCGAAGGGCGTGAGCAGGACATTCTGCCATTCAGCCGTGAGGCGTTGATGACGCTGGTTTAAGCGGCGGCTGTACTGACGCCATCGCGAGCAGGCTCACTCCTACAATTGGAATGCATTCCCCCTGTAGGAGTGAGCCTGCTCGCGGTAGCGGTCTCCAAGTTGCCTGAACTCAAGGCAATGTCTGCGCATTCGGCACCACCTGCTCCCCCACACAAGCCCCGCGCAAATGCTTTTCAAACTGCTCGATAATCGCCGCCCATCCCTGGCGACTCGCATGCTGTCGCGCATTCAGCCGCACGCAACGCAACCGCTCATCCTCTTCCAATAACCACACCGCCGCCTCGCAAAACGCCTCTTCGTCCCCGGGCATCGCCAGCACGCCGCTGTAGCCATGACGAATATGCTGCGCCGCCGCCGCCTGATCGTAAGCCACCACACCGAGGCCCGACGCCAAAGCTTCGAGCACAACATTGCCAAAGGTTTCGGTCAGGCTCGGAAACAAAAATACGTCGCCCGACGCATAGTGCGCCGCCAACGCCTCACCGCGCTGTGCACCGCAAAAAATCGCCTCAGGCAGTTCTTTTTCCAGCGCCAGCCGTTGCGGCCCGTCACCGACCACGATCAGTTTCAGATTGCGTTGTGGATAAGTGCTGCGCAGCGTTTCGAAACTGCGTTTGAGCAGACCGAGGTTTTTCTCCGGTGCGAGGCGTCCGACATGAATCACCGCAACATCGCGATCGCCCAATCCCCATTGCTCACGCAACGCATTCAGGCGTTTGCTCGGATGAAACAACTGGCTGTCCACACCGCGCGACAACAACGCCAAACGCTCGAAATGCCGACGCTCCAGTTCCAGACGCTGACTGGGACTGGGCACCAAAGTCATGGCCGAGCGATTGTGAAACCAGCGCAGGTAATGCGTGAGCATCCGCGTCAGCAGACCGAGCCCGTATTGACTGGTGTATTGCTGAAAGTTGGTGTGAAACCCGCTGACCACCGATATTCCCAAACGCCGCGCCGCGCGCAGCGCCGACAAGCCGAGCGGACCTTCCGTGGCGATGTACAGCACATCCGGCCGCTGGCGCTTCCAGCGTCGCAGCAGTTTGTGCATCGACGACTGACCCCATTGCAGCCCCGGATACCCCGGCAGCGGCCAGCCTCGACACAACAACAGCGCATTATCTTCACTACGCTGCGGATCGCCGGCCTGACGCGGCCGCACCAGATCAACCTGATGCCCGCGCGCGCGCAGTCCCTCGCACAAGCGGCCAAGGGTATTGGCCACGCCGTTGATTTCCGGTGGGAAGGTTTCGCTGATCAGGGTGATGTGTAGAGCTGTCGTCATGACCTCAGTGTCGGCTGAGGCCATGTCGTGCCTGTGACGTTCGGATGATGGATTTGTGACGCGCCTAGCGCTGGCTCACAAGGTTCTCGGCGCCACGCTCACGCACCCAGAACAGTGTCGCCCCGGCCACCGCAGCCGGCATCATCAGGATGTTCACCACCGGAATCAGCAGCACCAGATAGACAATCCCGCCAAAACTCATGCTCTGCCAGCGCTTCTCGCGTAGCCAGGCGAGCATCTCGTTCCAGCCCAGTTTGTGGTTATCCGCCGGGTAGTCGATGTACTGAAAAAGCGTGGTAGAGCCTCTGGAGGCCACGTGAATCACAGCCCTTTCCCAAGGGAGTGAGCGAGAAATGTATCAGCAAGACGGATGAACTGGAAGCTCTGATGCGGCTGCATCCAATGAGTTTAAGTAGGCTTGCAATCGACGTCATGAAGTAGGCAATATTCCATGGTTTATTTGTATGTGCCTGTGGCCTCGGTAGCTGCTGGATTGCAATTTGGTACAAACGTTGGCGGATTAACTAGCTCCCCACCGAAATTCAACACTGTAATCAGGATGATCAAGTGATTTCCAACCTTCTTCTCCCAAAACGCTTCGAAAGTTTGCAGGATGCCGCCATTGAGAAGGAGGCAGACCTTACTCAGATTGTGCGGAAAGTCCCTAACGCAACGGAACGTGTCGAACAGCTTCTTCGGCAGGTAGTGAATGGAGGGTTAGGGCGCTTTGAACTTTTTGTCGGGCCATCCGGCTCCGGAAAAACTACATTCTTAAGTACGCTACCTCGATTTTATGCTGGTGCACATATAACGCCTATTTCGGATAAGTTGACGCTTTCAGAGGCAGTCTCTGAAATCCGTAACTTGGGTAGTTCTCCCGTTGAAGGCCAAATCTTCGTAATGCTTGAGCGAGATAATCCTGAGCTTGTAGAGTCTGAGCTTCGGAGCTTTTTTGAAGAGCTTCGTAGGTTATTCAGAACACGAGCAGGTCGTGTACTTGTAATTTGGCCGATTACTGATGAGAAGTCGGCACACTTGATTCAGGAAACCGCTTGGGCTGTAGGTAGCGATAGCATTGTCGACTTTGCTTCTCATGGTCGTTATGAGTTTACGGGCTTACCAAAGAGCGCCTACTTTGAGGTGGCCGATATCACTGCTCGCTCTTTGAATTCAGGGCAGGGCTTGGAGGCGTTTGGGCTTGGTTCTGATGTAGTAAAGCCTATGTTGCAGAGGAGTGAAACAATTAGCCAGTTTTACAGCTTGCTGGAGGCTAAATCTCAAGAGCTGAATAACGCTTTTGGCGACACTCTTAAAGAGCGTAGGTTACCTAGCGTTTGGATTTTGGTGGGTGGAGATGACACCCGTGAACTGAGTCTTACAGTTGCAAACCTTACTCAAGGAACAGAGAAACGCATCGACATTGATCGCATGATTGCCGTGCTTGACGCGAGTGATTCAACAACTGGTTATCTTGGGGAGTGGAGAAAGAAGAGACACCAAGTTGCTTTTCTTCTGCGACATCTCGATGTGAGACTCTTTGAGCTGACGCCCAACGTCGCAGTTAGTGCAATACGGGCGTTTGGTGATAGCGTCCTCACCGATAAGCTCGTTAAAAAGAAAGAGTCCGCAGTAAACGCGAGCTCTGCAATTCAAGTAGCGAGGTTCTTCCAGTTACTCGCTGGCACGGTCTCCTCCAATGCTGCCACAATTCGGCCTGCGTCTTCGGACACTGCGGATGAATATAAGCGAGTCCAGCAGCTGGCTTCGAAGTCCGATAAGGCCCTTAATAAAGCGTTAGCTGCATGTATTGAACGAGGGCTTGCTGATGTTGGCGTAGGTGCCACCGTTACCGCAGAGCAGCGAAAGCTGGACCCGAAGAGTAATCTTCAGCCTGATGTTATGGTTGACTTGGCGGACGGAAGACTTGTTTGCATCGAGCCAACGTGGCGGACGACTGGTAAAGGAATAATTAGCGAGATTCCAGAGCAACAGAGCTCGATGACTGTTGGCCACATACAGCAATATCTGCTCTCAAAAGTTCTTGAGTACGTGAATGATCTGGGGGTCTGACACGCCCCCTTCAATTGATGATCTGCTGCTTGAATTAACTCTTCTAGAAAACTCATGAAGTCTCGTAGGTCATATCCTGCGGGTCTTCTCATTTCAGGGGGCCATTGGATACATTACATGGCGTGCCCCTCAATGTTTTGCTACCGCGAGCGACCCGCAGTGGACAGGGTTAAATAAGCTTTTCCCGCTTGGCCTTTAGCGCTGCCACTTCCGCCGTCATTTGTGGGCCAGGATAAGCAGACGAAGGGCAGGGAGAGCATTCGCCTTGTCAGACGGTTAGTGCTACTGGTCATGACTTCTTTCGGGAGCTTAGTGAGGCTGAAGATATGCAGGTGGGGGGCTCAAGCGTTTGATCTAGCGTCCCATGTGCTGAGAAGGTATAGGGCAAGCGAGCCTGCTAAATTTACAGCTAACTCAGCATGCCGTGGAGCTGGTTTGACTCCAGCTTTTCCTGTTCCATGGGAATCGCCCAGGCGGTTCCTTAGGGCTCCAAGCCCTTCCACCACTGACGTACAGCCGCCAAGGATCTGCTTGAAGACCTTTTCCGTGTGTTGGGATGGTGCAAGGTTGAGCAATTCAGCAGTTTGGCGGTAAAGCTTGTTGAGATCTGGCGTTTCGTCGTACTCGGTCCCGTTCTCTTCCAAAATGTGCTTGCAGACGGACTCCAGAAGAGTCCGAGCCATCGTAATAGCGCCTTCTGGATCTGTCGTGCGCCTTTCCAACGATTTCGTCCATGCAACCCTCACATGCTCAGAGTCGAAACGCTCAATCGCACCAGTGACCACATGATCTGCTGGCGACGAGCCGCCTTTCTCAACGTAGTCCAACAGTGGACGAAACTCGTCCCAAAGATAGGTTCGTCGTTCCGCGTAAGTGCCGTATTTGTTCTTGATAAATTGCCAGAACTGTCCGAGGCTGCGGCAGGTGTTCACGCATCGAGGCACTATCGTGGCCAGGGTAGGGTCATCCAGAATAGCGCGTCTGAGCATCAGGTACGCGGTCTCGTCCTCATTTCCGCCTGTAGCCTGTGACACCAAGATGTTCTGGAGCGCCTCTGCTTCTTCGGATAATGGATGCATTTGTGCCCCTGATATATCAGCCCCGCCTAATTTGGTAGATCGCCTTACTGAGGGCGAGTGCGTTTTCATCGAGCGTTTGCAACGCCGTGGTGGCGTTTTCATGGATTTCGTTTGATCCCTTAGCCCTCACCCATAGCGCTACTTCTTCAATTGCAGCAGCCAGAGCGTGCTGGTTGTGCAGAAGCAATGTTAATGCGTCTGCAGTAGCGATCTTGACTTCTGGGTTATCGGGCATGGCTGTCGTCCTTGAAGTGTTATACGGAAACTATGTCATTAGCTGGACTGTGGTCGGGAGGGCGTAGGCGTGCCAAATCTTCTCAACCGACTGGACAGATCCTCAGTCTAGATTCAATCAGCGTTCTTGCTAGTTATGATTGGGCGACGGACCCACAGTGGACACATCGACAGCTGGCGCAAGACATCTTCTCTTGCCCTTTAGGCACTCGTTGCTGACGCATTTTTGGCTTCCATAAGGCGCATTTTTCGTTCATGGTTCTGTACGCTTCTAGTGACCTTGGTGTCTCAAACGGAAGACGAGCTTTATTCTGATTAGCGTGGCAATTATTGCCTAGCTTCGTTGTTGGCGCTACGCTACCCTGCATTACGGCTGTTGATGTCTATGGTAAGTTTTGAGCGCTTTATCAATCGGACTTGTCTGTAGTTAACTTAGGATTGGGTTAGATGCGGAAAATATCACTGATGCGAAAAGCAGCAGCAATAGGAGCAGGCTTTCATTGTTGTAGGCTCGATTGATGGTGTTTAAGTGCCCCTTGATCGGCAATTCTGATATAGCTTGATGGAGGCGGCTTAGAGTAAAAATTTTATTGTCGCGTGAGTCTGAGATTGCTTCGGTCGGGCGAGAAATGGTAAACGGTTTTTTAGAAAAGGATTATCTGTGGCCATACATGATCTGTATTCAAAAAGATTAAAGCGTAAGCGTGGCGAGACTCCGGAGATATACACTTACGATTCGATTTCGCGAGAGTTAATTGTTCAGTTGTTTCATATCTTTGACGACGGAATAGGGCGTGTTATCTATACTGGAAGGAGAGATGTCCTAAAAGTGTGGGAGGATATTGTATCAACTCTTAATCGAGAGTATGGATCATTTACCCTTGCTGGGTTTGGTCATGGTAAATATTCAACTCACTATGATGAGTTTTACCATTTCATGTTCTCTGAACGTAATGTCGATCGATTGATCGATGGCATTGAACTTGCTCTCGGGGCGATGAATACCACGGCTCGAGAAGACTACTACGGTGGTAGATACGACGACAATGGCGACAAGCTCGATGAGCTAATTGAGGAAGCGAATCAAAGGTTCAAAGAGCATGGCCTAGGTTATCGATTTGCAGAGAATTTGATAGTTCGTATTGACTCGGAATTTATACATGCAGAAGTTACTAAGCCAGTACTTTCGCTGCTGCAGGGCGAGTGGTGTGCGGGGGCCGAGGAGGAGTTCTATAGGGCGCATGAACATTATCGTCACGGCAATTTCAAAGAGACCCTAAATGAATGCTTGAAGTCATTTGAGAGTATTCTGAAATCGGTATGTCGCAAGCGTGACTGGGAAATTAGTGACAGGGCGACCGCTAGTTCATTAATACAGACCTGCTTGGATAATGGTCTAATACCTAGTTTCTGGCAGTCGCATTTTTCATCTCTGAAGTCTTTGTTGGAAAGCGGCATTCCTACAGGCAGAAATAAAATATCCGGCCATGGTCAAGGGGCAACCCCTACAGAGGTTCCACGTCACATTGTTTCGTATATGTTGAACATGACTGCCGCATGTTTACTGTTTATCTGTGAGGCTGAAACAGAATTTGAACAGCTTTGATTAAAACCTCGCACGGGATGGGTCGAGGTTAAGAACCATTACCGTGCCACCTTGCCGTCAACGGCTACAAAGCCAAAATATCACGGGTGCGAAAAGCCCCCGCTAGCGGCTGATGCCACGCTAGTAGGGGCTTACAAAGTTAGTTCCCGCTTGATGCGGTAAACGGTAGCAATTCCCACGTCCGCGATCTTGGCGATTTCTTCCATAGTGTTGCCATTCCGCTTGAGCAAGCCCGCTACTCTGTCCCACTTCTTTTGATTACGCCCTTTGCCCGTTGGCTTCCACTCAGGTTCAGCTTCGCGTTTGTTCTTCAGGCCTTCTTTAATCCTCTGTACTCTCTTCTCTTGATCTAGGCGGGCCATGGTTGCCATCAGATCCAGCAACATGCTGTTGATGACCTCCATGATTTGCCCTGTGATGCCCTTGTCCTCAACCATCATATGGCTGGTAGGCAAGTCAGCTACCACTAAGCGAAGCCCTTTGGTCTTAATGGTTGCCTTCAGAGTGTCCCAGTCGGTTTGCGAGAGGCGACTCAGCCTGTCTACTGATTCCACCAACAGCACCTCACCCTTTTCGGCAGTGCCCAGCAAACGGATGAGTTCAGGCCGGTTGAGTTTGGTGCCGCTTATGTTCTCGGCGTACACACCGGTAATGGACAACCCCTTTTCAATAGCGAACGTTTCCAGTGCTACTTTCGCGCGGTGGGCGTCCTGATCCTTTGTTGATGCACGCAGGTAGAGATGAGTATTCATGACCTGCTATCCTTTGTTCTAGAATAAGATAGATCAATGATAATCTAATCGTATAGCTATCCGCAATAGTCATTTGATAGTGCTTTAAGAATGTAGCTGGATTACCAAACCTGTCTACTTCTCTGATAGGGGGGGGCCAATTTACCGAAGCTAGAATGCTGAAATCCGACGACCTTTGGTGGTTTGCACCAATGACGTCATTGGGCTGGTGGATGCGGGTCTCTGGACTTGCTTCATGTGTCCCTTCCACCGTCTATGATGTTTTCTTCAGCCTCATGAAAAGCTGGATGCTTGATCCTCTGGGTGTTCTGTGGAAGTGCAGGTTCCGGCACCTACCGGCACCTACTGATGATCGTCTCACCGCCAATACCTTGACCAAGCTCTCGTTTTCACATTCTGGGATGAATAAGAAAATGCCTAACAAAATTGGTCGAAATAATCCTTGCCCGTGCGGTAGCGGTCGGAAACTCAAGAAATGTCACGGGTCTATCGAAAGTCTCGACATGGAGCTAAAGCTCAATCGGCCGCATATGCAACAGGAGCTGCGGGCGACGCTCTTGCGTCATGAGGCCAATGAGTTTCAGAGGCGCGAACAACAAGGCCTTGGTAAGCCGATTATCTCCACTGAATTCCAGGAGCACAGAGTCATAGCAGTCGGAAGGGAGATCCACTTCTCCCAGAAATGGAAGACTTTTCACGACTTCCTCAACGATTACCCGAAGATCGTTTTAGGTAGAGGCTGGTGGATGTCCGAGCTAAGCAAGCCTCCGCCACAGAGACATCGCATTCTCACTTGGGCTGTCCGTAGCTACGAGCAAGCGAGCATTCACGTGGAACAGATGGGGGTAGGGGCTGCCCAGTTAATGACTGGGGCCATTGAGGCTTATATGCACTTCTCATACGACCTTTACAGTCTGAAACACTCTGTTGAGATTCAGAAGCTTCTGATCGACCGAATCAAATGCTCCGATAACTTCCCAGGTGCGTTGTATGAGGTACGGGTGGCTGCTGCTCTGCTTCGGGCTGGCTTCAGTTTGCAGCACCAAGATGAAACTGACAGACGTACTACCCACGTCGAGTTCATCGCTACGCACGCGGCGTCAGGTGCAATCTACGCCGTTGAGGCAAAGCGGCGAGAAGGCAAGCGGATGAAAATCAATAGGCAGATGCATCGAGCCTTGAGCAAGCAGTCGGATCATCCTCGAATAGTCTTCATTGACACGAACGATGCGCGCCTAGAACTGGGAAGGAAGCAGCCCTATCCGATAGCACTAGTGGAGGCTGAAAGCCAGCTCAAGCGCTTTGAGTTGGATCCGGTAGCTAAGGCCCTCCCAGAAGCCTACGTCATCGTAACGTACGACCCGCATGAGCATCACCTTGATGCCATTGATCTGACTTGTGGGATGCTGCTGTGGGGGTTTCATCTCGATGATTTACATCCTGGGGTTAAAACCCTAACTCAACAGATTGAGATTAGGCGACGGCATGCACCAATTTTCTCCCTGCTGGAGTCTATGCAGAAGCACAGGGGCATTCCCGCTACATTCAATGGACAACCAGACGCGTTCGCAGGTGGAAGTGCCGAGGGGAGGCTACAGGTTGGTCGCCGGATGCAAGTGCCGGGTCCTGACGGAACTCAGGTCGAAGCGACGTTGGAGAGTGGCGTCGTCATGTCCGAGCAGAGAGAAGCGTGGTGTGTCGTGTGCAGCGACGAACAGCAGCGCTTCATTATCAAGCTTCCACTCTCGGATGAAGAGTTACATGCCTACTCCCAGCACCCTGAAACCTTTTTCGGCGTCATTGACAGGAATGCAGGTCGCTCGAGCCCGAAGACTGACATGGACTGGTTCAACTTTTTATGGGAAACCTACTCGAACACTCCCAAAGACACACTGATTGAATTCATGGGGCACGCTTCCGACATCGAGCGATTGATAACGCTGACCCAGAAGGAATTGGCCACCGAATATTGTGCTCGAATGGCAGGTTCGATGCCAAACCACAAGGACGATGACAGACACGGGGACCTAGCTTAGTCCATCTGCATTCAATGCCAGTGGTTCCGGGGCTTCTGATGAGCATAGGCCTAGGAATGCCGGGTCGGCACAGGATTGGTGGGTGGATGTTCATTAGTTACAGCAATAGCTATGCGCCGGGAAATCCTCTGCTCACATTCCTTCGAACAGATCCGAGATGCTAACGCCCAAAGCATCGGCCAACACCTTGATGGCATTGATAGAAGGGTTAGCTCCGCCAGTTTCGATGCGGGACATATACGTCCTGGCGAAGCCGCACCGATCAGCAAAAGCTTCTTGGCTCATACCCATAGCCACGCGGAGCTCCCTGACTCGGGTGCCGAACTGATGCTGAAGTGCTGGGGCGGGAGGCGGTGCTGGCATTCCCTATGGTCGGGTGATGTGCTCTAATCGGACACACACTAATCGTGACATAGAGAGCAGATTGTCCAGTCTGCCCGTTGTCCAAAGGCGCCGCGCCAAGGGCTAGCTACCAACTTTTCAGGGTTGCGACGGCAAGCCGCACAGGCGAAAGGACATCAAGGATTCGAAGCGTGAGACTGAAGATCAAAGGTGAAATTACTCCGGAGCAGCTGGTGAAGGCTTTTGAGGTGGCGATGAAGGAACTGGAAGCCGCCGTGCCCGGTGGGAAGTTTTACGGGGCCAACCTTTACCTGACGCCATACGCTCCAGACGGGGAATTGCTTAAAGTTTTTGATGAGCGTGGTTCTCCCGCAACCCTGACTGTTCCCGCTCAACCCGGTACGAACGTCAAGCCAGCCTTGAGTGCTGAAGCCCAACAACGCCTGGATAATGCCCGCGAGGCAGAACGCCAACGCGAGGCTCAAGTAGCTGAACGAGATCGCAAGGTAGTTGCTGAGCACAACCGCAAGCGTCAGATTGAAGCTGTTCAATTAGCGAAAGCTCGAACAGCGTTCAATGCCCTGAACGAGTTAACGTCAAATCTCTTGGCCTCGGAGCCGGTGGGGCTGATTGATGGACTTAACGAAGCCATTAGGGCTAGTTGGCACAACCAGCAACCCAAGGAGCCGCACGGCCCCCGGAAGGGAGAGCTAAAGCCGGTGCCAGAGTTTTCGATTGTGGATGGGAAGTTGTCACTGTTCACAGCTTCTTGGCAAAACCCAAGACCCTTATTCAACCCTGTTGGTACTCTGAACCTGAACTTGAACACGCTTGCACCCGTCTGGACGCACAGGGCTTGGATCATTGCTGTCGATGGGTTTCTAAATGTCATGGCAAACCTCAACGGATCAATGCCCTTGGAAATCCTCGGTGAACATTTGCCGCAGGGGAAACCTCCGGAGTGACAGTTATAGGGCTGCTACCGCTGTAGAGTTTAGTTATCCATCTGGGCGTTAACGTTCATGGGATGGGCTACCCCTAGCTCACCTAGATGGTCTACTTAATCGAGTCCCAATCGTATCCCTGCATTCTAGTGCTCGCTATCTGGGCACAGGTGCTTCCCTTGAGCTGCTTAGCGGCTTACCTATGGTTTACCTTGTACGTTTGCTATCAGTTCACTCTGGTTTCTTATGCTACTTGGCATTGTCAAGATCAAGATCAAGATCAAGATCAAGAGCTGGGTGGTGGCTGAGCCCCATCCACCCACTGAACAGAGCTGATAACTTGCTTCACAGCACAGGTTAATATGCTGTGACGGAACGTCACCAATTAGCTCTATAAAGGATGATTATCTTGCCTTGCGGCTATAATATATAGTGGTGGGGCAGGGCTAAAGCCCCACTAAGCTTTTGATCTGAGTTGTGCATGGATATCTTGTGGCGTAGACGCCACGGAATAATAACTTCTACAGTAATTTGCACAGTTAACATCAAGATCAAAAGCCAAAACTAGGGCGGGCTTTCTGCCCATCCGCCCTCTTAAATGAATAGAGTTCTAGTGGGTGTGCCTCAGGGCACAGGCTATGATCGGTGACGTTACCGTCACAAGGTATATATAAAAGGTTGATCTCATGCAGTAGTGTGTCCGGCTCTTGCCATACACTTAGTATGGTGGGCGCGAGTTTCAATTTCCGGACAGGCGTGAGCAACTCTCAGCTATATGAGCCTGTTGTCCACTTCTTTTATCCATCCCTGCGACTCTACGAAGTCGAGGAAAGCGTTCCGTCGAGGGGGTTCAGGGTAGTAGTCCTGTTTATCCTCCTGGGCACCGCTATTGCCATAATTCTGGCCGGACTTGGATAGAGGTGAATCTGGAGTTTTCTCTAACTTGTCAACAACTGTTGCGGTTCTTTCTAGTAGTTTGTCAATTGGCTCTTTGCCGTAGTTCTTTACCGCTAGCTTCAGCAGGTGTCTTTCGGCTGCATAACGTTGTTTGACCTGTGCAAGCCGAGCGTCATCACTGTCCTCTTTCCATCGGGTAGCATGCAGGGCCATGTACTCAGCAACATGTTCATTGATTCTACTAGCTAATCCGTCTGCAGCGGAAATTAGGTATTGGCTACTTGCCCTTGGTTCCTCTTCGCTTATCCAGTCCATGGTGAAAATTACGTCGCAGTCTTCCGCGAGTGCTCGCTCCCTAACTTTTGCTCTTACGCGCTTTAACTTGTCACTGTCATAATCGCTATTGTATCGTCCAGTTGATGTATCCCACGTGCTGCCATACTCTTCATGCATTATGTTCCGAAGTTCGAAGTCACGAATGCCACAAGGGCGACTAGCCAGTGTAAAGACTCGTTCCGAAGCTTTGGCTAGTGGTGTTGGGATTTTCGTTACGGTCCTCTGTTCCTTCTGTGGCTTCACGATATGAGCGATCAGTCGTTTGACTTGGCGTTCGGGTAGTCCAGTCTCCTTCATGATGTTAGCGATTGACATGCCGTCTTTACGAAGTTTGATAGCGGTTGTCTCTGTTGAGGTCTCTGTAGTGCACTTTGATGGGGCAGCGCTAGGCTTCTCTTTGTTCATTAAATTCGTTTCATACGCAAGTCTTCGGTTGTAAATTATCGGGTACACGTAACCCATATCGCAGGCGAGAGGAATGCGCCTTGCTCAGTGGCCTGGCGGCATCAGCAAACAAGTTTATGGTCTGGTTAGACTAAGTGCTGCTGGTCCAGTATCTGTTGCCGGGTATTGTTTCGACAGTTCGTCGCAATGAGCAGAGTGGAGAGCCAGTGCAATGTCACCAGCCTCCTTCAAGGAGTGCTTAGCCAAGATGGGTGCATAGCGTTGCCCGGGGCTACACACCTTCCTGCTTTAGCCTAGCTCACCATGTGGAAATCAAGATGCAGTGGCACGCACCGATTACCGCAGCTATGCGAATCATACTGGACTCCTTATAGACCAAGGCGCCCTTTTTGCTCAACGAATTGATGGATCCAGATGATGCCTTCGCCAGTGAATAGAGGAACGGGTTTGATATATCGTTCCCCAGTTTGACGATCTGTTCCTGTAATCCATTTTACTTTAAGTCGACCCGCATCCAAGTGCTGCTGATATGGCAGGTTTCGCTTGTTTCCGGTGCCCAGCAATACCTTATGCTTGCGTAGGAAGTTGAAAAATCTCATCTTGCCCGTGCCTAAAGTCTTTGCTACCACTGCAGTGTTGAATAACTCACCGGTATCAGCAATATCATCGTAGAAGTTTACCTTTTCGGCGACACCTGAAAGCCTTTCCTCCAAAGTTCTCACTGAGTCAACCAGTGCCAGACGTTTACATTCCAACGTCGCAGCTAATTTCAAAGCTTCTGTAAGCGAAGTTGGGGTGGTATAGACTGGCTTCTTAGTTTGAGCTTCCAGTTCATGCCAACGATCAATAACCTTAGCTTGTACTGAAATGCTATACCAATCAAGTAGGGTGAATACTTCCTCTTTCGGTAAACTGAAAGAAAGATTGTTGTTGTCCTCGATTTCGAATGCTTCCAAATAATCGGAAGCATCAAGACCTTGATCATCTAGCATCTCGCAGATATCCATTAGCACTTCCTCGTGCGGAGTTTCGGTCAATACAGAAAACTCCAAGCTACTCATGGTTAATACGCTGGCCTGTTGATCGAGCGGCGGTATCATCTCCCGCTCTAAAGAAAGTCCCCGGCCGTCAATTCGAATAGCTTTGTTTTTGGGGCGTGTTGTTGCGTGGTTGTAGGTAGTGGATTCAAACATATAGTGTCTCACTTGTATAAAAAGTTATTTTGAAGCATAGATCCCTCATGGCTCCAATTATGAGCATGTGTTATGAGGTGTCGAGGTGTGCGTATTAATTGCATCTTAGTAGGCTGCGTAAGTCATTTGCATAGTGTGCTATTGGGGTTATGGCATCGCTGGATTCTCTTGGTGCGTGGTGCTATTTGCCTTCGTACATGTTTCGGGCGGCGGGATTTGGTGGCTGGATATAATCATTAAGTCATAATTTTTTCTCAAAAAGCATAGTTCTTATTTAAGTGGGTGTGTTTGGGTTTGTGGTAGGTATACGTGACTTTCTTTGTTTGTAGTCTGTGAATGTCATACTTGGTTGCTTCGAAAGAGCGTTGTCACATTTGGCTTTGTATTTCAATGCGGGATGTTGGTTGGGTAAGTTGCTCGTTGAGCCTGCTTAGTCGTCATCAGTTGGTGTGGCGCCATCTTAGCTATTTGTTTTGGGTGGTCAATAATTTACCTCGAAATTTACCGAAAATAAATTTAACCGATACATACCTTGCTTTAGCTTTAAAGTTTATTTAAGTGATGTACCTCGTTATTTGCCAAATGTTCACTATGGCTAGGCATACACGCGTTTCATTGAGATATGTCTATGTGGCGCAGCGAGTTCCACCCATGCTGCTCGTCATGCGGATCCCGTAGTCCTGTGCGTTTGTGCTTGGGTCAGGTCAATGTCAGGTAGGTTAAGTGATCATTATGTGGCCTAGTGCCTTCGCCATCGGTTTTAGCGGGCTGTGACTGCCATAAATGCTGATCGTGGCAGCGCCTTCTTTCGTGCCCAGCATCCGTTTGATTCGCGAGTTCTGCACCCCAGCGTCTCGCAGATCATCGATGAGTTTGTGGCGAAAGCTGTAAATCGCCTTTTTGGGGGCAGTGATGCTCAGTTTCGTTTTGTACCAACCAGGCTCTTCGATGGCGCGTGATCCAGCTTTTCTCGCACGTTCTGCATATCCCACTCGACGATCAACACAAAGCCCGTCAATTTCTACCCTCACCTATGTGATCCTCTTTACCCGCTTGGCAGAAGACCAGCAGCTTTCGCAAGGCTCGGTAGTTTCTGTATTTCCGAAGCCATTCGTGACAGCGGGTTGATGCCATAGCTGTCCCCGATATGTCCCGAAGCATGCCCGGTGATCCAGTCGCTCACTTCCTTGGGGATACCATGTTCTCTGGCTAGGGTTTTGAAGCTGTGTCGGAACGCGTGAAGAGGGTTGCGGCCTGGTTGATACACTCCACAGAGCTGAGTGATCGGACGCCATGATTTGGAGACGATTCCTGCAAAGCCATCGGAGACTTTGACTAGTTGTGGGAAAACCCTCGTTCCAGGCAGGCGTCCTTGTACGAGCGATAACAAGCCCATGGCTATCAAGTCAGGATGGACAGGAATTTCCCTTCGACTGCTATCTGTTTTTACGGATTTGTCGGGGTGGTCGTCAATGATGCGAATGAACCATGAGTTCCCTTCGTGCTGGTGTATGTCTTCAACGTACAGCTGAGCCAGTTCTTCACGTCGGCCACCTGTATACGCGGCTATTAAGGGTATCCAGAACACTGCGTTGCCCGGACGACCTTCGGCAGTTCGAAGCCGCTGAAACTCGGCATGACTGAACATTGTGACCAGTTCGCTCCAGCTGTATCCCCGGTTATCGTCCAAGCGGCGTTTCGGTTTACCTGATCCTAGACGCTTGTGAATTCGTGATGTACTGACGGGATTTGTTTCAATCAAGCCAGAGTCCACCGCAAACGTCAGCACCGATGACAGCCTTGCCAATAGTAGTCGCGTAGATGAGGTTGCCAGCGGCCTAACCTCCGGATCCGAAGGCTGGATCAGGTTGGCAGCGAACTTATGGATATCTGAAGGAAGGATCGCCGCAATGGGCATGTCGCTCACGTCAGTGATGTACCGATTGACAGCACGGCTGTAGTCGACAGCATGACGGCGAGAAACGTACTCCGACCTGCCCGACATGGAGATGGATTGGACGTAGCGAGCAAGCGCTTCTGAAAGCTTTATAGAGGCTTCTATATGTGCTGGCAGATAAGAGGTAGGCAGGGGCTTCGCTAGCACCTTCGACTGATGGTGTTCGATGCAGAGCCCTTGGCGGGCATCATTGAACAAACGCTCGGAATCAGCGTACGCAACGGCAAACGCGGCCTTCGCTTGCTGGTGGTGTCGAGTGTTCAGCGAACGGCGAATCTCGGTCTTGCCGATGATGTGCCTTAGATCATCCGGCACCCTGCGTCGGAGGTAGTAGATGCCCGAGTCGGGGTGCCGGAATGGTTGTGCAATCAGTGCCATGTGTACCAGCCTTGTGTATCAGTTGGCTGGGAAAGGGCACGACTTTCGTGGTTAACGGACGCTCTGAGTGGAGAGTTTTGTGACGACGCGTTAGCGCTGGCTCACAAGGTTCTCGGCGCCACGCTCACGCACCCAGAACAGTGTCGCCCCGGCGACAGCGGCCGGCATCATCAGGATGTTGACCACCGGAATCAGCAGCACCAGATAGACAATCCCGCCAAAGCTCATGCTCTGCCAGCGCTTCTGTCGCAGCCAAGCGAGCATCTCGTTCCAGCCGAGTTTGTGGTTGTCCGCCGGGTAGTCGATGTACTGGATCGCCATCATCCACACCCCGAACAGCAGCCACAGCGGCGCGGCGACGATGTTGACCACCGGAATGAAGGAGAGGATGAACAGGCCGATCGCCCTGGGCAGGAAATAACCGAGTTTGCGCATTTCCCGGGCGAGGGTGCGCGGGACCATGGCGATCAGTTCGCCCCAGCTGAACGCCGGGAAATCATCGGTGCCGCGCACCACCACTTCGACTTTTTCCGCGAGGAAACCGTTGAACGGTGCGGCGATGACGTTGGCGAGCATGGTGAAGGTAAAGAACACCATCAACGCCACCAGCACCACGAACAGGGGCCAGAGGATGTAGCTGAGAAAACTCAGCCACTCGGGCAGAGACGGCATCAGCGTATCGACCCACAGGCTGAACTGGTGGCCGGCCAGATAGATCAATCCGACGAACAGCACCAGATTGATCGCCAGCGGCAACAACACGAACAGGCGCAGGCCTGGACTCAAGACCAGTTTGAGGCCTTCGCGCAGATATTGCGGACCGGACAGAACAGGGGCGGGCATAAGGTGCTCCGAGCAAGGGAAAACGCGCCGACCTTACCGACTTTGCAACCGCTGCGAAAGCGCGGTAGAGCGATCGACATTCACTGTAACAAAGACGTCCATCTCGTCAGTGTGTCGGCATAGAGACCACCTATGAGCTGGATTGTTAAACCGTATTTCCTTAATCTTGCCCCCCTCGATACGCTGCACCCAACTTTTTACAGGACTGTCGAGCTCACGCCTTCCCCAAGGTTATCCACAGTCCTTTTTTATTCCCGCCGGCAGTCCGGCGATCCGTGCCCGTTTTTCGGCCCGGTCAACAGGAGCAGGTCATGTCTGAAGTCCGTCATTCGCGAGTGATTATTCTCGGTTCCGGCCCTGCCGGTTACAGCGCTGCGGTATACGCGGCCCGCGCCAACCTCAAGCCACTGCTGATCACCGGCATGCAGGCTGGCGGTCAACTGACCACCACTACCGAAGTCGACAACTGGCCGGGCGACGTCCACGGCCTGACCGGTCCAGTCCTGATGGAGCGCATGCGCGAGCACGCCGAGCGTTTTGAAACCGAGATCGTTTTCGATCACATCAACGCCGTCGACTTCGCTGCCAAGCCTTACACCCTGACCGGTGACAGCGCGACCTACACCTGCGACGCCCTGATCATCGCCACTGGCGCCAGCGCGCGTTACCTGGGCCTGCCCTCGGAAGAAGCGTTCATGGGCAAAGGCGTTTCCGCCTGCGCGACCTGCGATGGTTTCTTCTACCGCAACAAGCCTGTTGCAGTGGTCGGCGGCGGCAACACCGCCGTTGAAGAAGCACTGTACCTGGCCAACATCGCCAGCACCGTGACCCTGATCCACCGTCGCGAAACCTTCCGCGCCGAGAAGATCCTGATCGACAAGCTCAACGCTCGCGTCGCTGAAGGCAAGATCATCCTCAAGTTGAACGCCACTCTCGACGAAGTCCTGGGCGACAACATGGGCGTGACCGGTGCGCGTCTGAAGAACAACGACGGCAGCTTCGACGAAATCACCGTCGACGGCGTGTTCATCGCCATCGGTCACACCCCGAACACTTCGTTGTTCGAAGGCCAGCTGACCTTGAAAGACGGTTATCTGGTGGTGCAGGGCGGCCGTGACGGCAACGCTACCGCGACCAGCGTCGAAGGCATCTTCGCTGCCGGTGACGTGGCTGACCACGTTTACCGCCAGGCCATCACCTCGGCCGGCGCCGGTTGCATGGCGGCCCTGGATACCGAGCGTTACCTGGACGGTCTGCAGAACGCTTCGTTCTAAGATCGCAGGCACAAAAAAACCGGCTTCGGCCGGTTTTTTTATGAGAATCAAAAGATCGCAGCCTTCGGCAGCTCCTACACTGATCCCATGATGATCGTTCCCACGCTCTGCGTGGGAATGCCTCATCTGGACGCTCTGCGTCCGTTGGGACGCGGAGCGTCCCCAGCTGCATTTCCACGCGGAGCGTGGGAACGATCAGATCAGTGTAGGAGCTGCCGAAGGCTGCGATCTTTTGATCTTGATCAGCGGCGGGTCAGGGGCTGGGCGGTGAATTTCACGCCAGCGAGGCCATGTTTGATCAACGCACGAATATTGCCGTGATCGCTGCCCTCAGGCGTCGCCACCACCGAGCGGTAATGCTCGCCAAACGCCAGCAGCGCTTCTTCATCACTCAGCCCTTCCAGCAGCGCCAGACCCAAAGTCTTGCACGAACCTTCGTTCTGCCCGGCAGCGTTTTCCACGCCACCGTTGTTGAAGGCTTGCGGCTGGTAGTCGTAACCGGCGGCAACAAAAGCCAGGGTGTCGGCGAACACGTGTTCGCCGCTGTTGAGGCTGACGCGCAGGGTGTTGAGGTCACTCATGGGTTTTTCCTTTGGCGAACGCCGCTTGCTGATCGGCGCTGGCTTCTTGCTGATATTGGGCTTTCCACTCGGCGTACGGCATGCCGTAAACCACTTCTCGGGCGTCATCGAGGCTGACGTCGATCTGGCGCTCGTCGGCTTCGGCCTTGTACCACTTCGACAGGCAGTTGCGGCAGAACCCGGCGAGGTTCATCAGGTCGATGTTCTGCACGTCCTTGCGGCTGTCCAGGTGAGCGACCAGCCGGCGGAAGGCGGCGGCTTCGAGTTCGAGGCGTTGTTGATCAGTCATGGGAGTCTCTGCGAGACAGCTTTAAGCGGCAAGCTTCAAGCTGCAAGATTGGATCGGGGTCGGCCGTTAGCTTACCGCCTGAAGCTTGAAGCTTGAAGCTCAGCGGCTTGCCGCGAGCGTAATTGATACCGACTCGGCAAAACGCAGCGCATGCGGCTTGTCGACTTCGACTTCGGCGTACAGCACCGAGCCATTACTCATCACCAGATCGAGCAACTCCTGAGTCAGGCGTTCGAGCAGCGCAAAACGGTTGCCCTCGACGTGGGCGATGATCGCCTTGGTGATCGTGCGGTAGTTCAATGCGTGATCGATGTCGTTGTCCCGCACCGCTTCCTGCGCGGCATACAGGATTGTCACGTTGATCAGCACATCCTGCTTGTTGAGGATCTCGTCCTCGTTGATCCCGATAAAGGTGCGCAAGCGCAGATCCTTGACCCGGATGCGCGCCATTCCCGGCTGAAGTTGTGGCATTTACTTGCTCCGTCCAATCAATTGCAGGAACTCCTGGCGGGTATTGCTCGACTCGCGGAAGGCGCCGAGCATGACCGAGGTGTTCATGGTCGAATTCTGTTTTTCAACACCGCGCATCATCATGCACATGTGTCTGGCCTCGATGACCACGGCAACGCCGGCAGCATCGGTGACCTGTTGCACCGCGTCGGCGATTTGCCGGGTGAGGTTTTCCTGAATCTGCAGACGCCGGGCGAACATGTCCACCAGTCGCGCGATCTTCGACAGACCCAGTACCTTGCCCGTCGGAATATAAGCCACATGGGCCTTGCCGATGAAGGGCAGCAAGTGATGTTCGCACAACGAGTACAGCTCGATGTCAGCGACGATGATCATCTCGTCGCTGTCCGAGGCAAACAGTGCGCCATTGACGATCTCGTCGACGCTCTGTTCATAACCGTGACACAGGTATTGCATGGCTTTGGCCGCGCGCGTCGGGGTGTCGAGCAGTCCTTCTCGATCGGGATCTTCACCGAGGCCGATGAGGATGTCGCGGTAATTCTCGGGCAGTGAGCGGGTCATGGAACATCCTCGCGAGGCGGCTTATTTGACGTGCCGTCCGCCGTTGACGGTCAGGGTCGTCCCGGTGACATAAGGGTTGTCGAGCAGATAGCGCAGGCTTTGGTAGATCACTTCGCTGCCAGGTTCGATGCCCAGCGCGGATTTCGCCAGGGCCTTGGCGCGGTAGGCCGCGTCGTCCTCGGGGTTGAACAATAGCAGGGCCGGGGCAATGCCGTTGACCTTGATGGCTGGCGCATAACGCGCGGCAAAAGACAGGGTCAGGCTGTCGAGCCCGGCCTTGGTGGCGCAATAACCGATGTGTTTGCTGCTGCCCTTGCGGGTGACGTCGTCGCTGATGTGGATGATGTCGGCAGGCGTCGAGCGTTGCAGCAGCTCGCCGCAGTGCAGGTTGAGCAGATAAGGCGCGAGCATGTGGATATTGAACATGCGCGTGAAGGCTTCGGCTTCGCTGTCCGGCGATTCTGCCAACCATTCGGACGCATTGTGGATGATCGCCCGCAGGCTGTCGGTGTGGGTTTTCAGCTCGGTGATGAACGCGAGAATGGCCGCTTCGCTGGAAAAATCAGCGTACAAGCCGAGCGCGCCTTGGTCTCTCAGTGCCTGTACGCCGGGCCGTTCAGTGCGGTAGGTGAAGATGACCCGATGACCATCCTCGAGCAAACGCTGCGCACAATGCAGACCGACTCGCTGGCCGGCGCCGGTGATGAGGATCGGGGCTGCGGAATCAGGCATGAACGGCTCGCATCGCGGTGGGAGCAAAAACTATAACAGCGACGCGCCTGAAAAGATCTCAGCCTGCGGCAGCTCCTGCACCGGCCAGCTCACATCCCTGTAGGAGCTGTCGAGTGCAACGAGGCTGCGATCTTCAATGTTTCTGAGGTACTGCAGACACCGGCAGTCGTACCGGCGTGCTGTTCAGCCAGTTCGCCAGCAAGCGCGTCGACAGTGGAATAAAGAAGTAGACCATCAGCGGTGTCAGGCATGCCGTGCTGATCAATACACGCGGCAACAGGCTCAATTCAGCGAGCAACGGGCCGAGGGCAAAATTGAACAGCAGCGACACCGGAAAGAACGCCAGCCAGATCGCGACCGCCTGTTTCCAGCGTGGAGGACGCTGACCGGCCGCACCGAACCAGCCTTCGATGCCGCTGACACGATGCTCCTTCGGATGCGCAAACAGATCGCTGCCACGCTCCAGCCACGCAGTGCGCGAAGCGGAGTGCTCCCAGGCGTGCAGGGTCTGTTCATCGACAAAGCGGAAAATAATCTGGAATTCGTTATCGCCGGGCGGCGGAGCGAGCACGCCGGAGCCAAGATAACCGGGAAAGTCGGTGGCCAGTTGTTCGCCTTCGCGAAGCCAGGCAATCAGATCCTGATAGCGGCCATCGGCGACGCGACGCGCGACCATCAGCGTGACGGGGGAAGTAGACATTGTGTATCTCCGTATTTCGATTGCGTCGTTCCGGGTAGGAAGTTCGCCTGACGCAGGCCGGGGTAGAGGCCTGCGCTTTTCAACAAGCAAGGATTATTCCTGATTTTAACGATTAAACCAGCGACTTTCGTCGCAGATAGCTACTTGAACGATGAAGGGGCATCAGGGGTAGAATGGGATCCAATTAACCAGCATGGAAGTTGACCGCACAATGCCTGTCATGACGGACGTAAACCCTGTTGAGCAGGCATCTGTGGCCATCGAGCGCGAAGATCTGTTCCCTATCCGCGAAGTCTCGCGGCTGACGGGCGTCAACCCGGTCACCTTGCGCGCATGGGAGCGACGTTACGGATTGATCGAGCCGACACGCACCGAAAGCGGGCATCGGCTGTATTCGATGACCGATATCGAGCGCGTTCGCAGCATTGTCGAATGGATCGACCGTGGCGTAGCGGTCAGCAAGATCGGCAGGATTCTCGCCAAGACCGAGCCCTTGAAAGCGCTGGCGCACATCATTTCCGACGATCTGGTGCAGGCTGACTATCAGCAGTGGCAGCATCAGGTACAGCGCGCGATCAGTTCGTTCGATGATCAGGAAATGGATCGGGTGTATGCGCAGATATTTTCTTCGTATTCGCTCGCTGTGGTGTTTCAGGACATTCTGATGCCGCTCTGGCGGGCATTGTTGCAGCGTCAGGAGGCGTTCGGGCAAACCAGCGAATGGCTGTTTTTCGATGGTTTTCTGCGCGCGCGGGTGTTGCAGCGGATCGTCACATTGCGTGCTGCTCAGCCGCGCAGGATTGTTGTCAGCGCTTTGGCCGGTCAGTGCCGCGAACTGGAATTGCTGGTGGCGGCGTTATTTCTCAGTACCAGCGAATCGGGTGTGCGGGTGCTGACCACTGGGCAGCCGTTCGACGAGCTGACGCTGATTTGCGAGAAGATCAAACCGGAAGCGCTGGTGCTGTTTTCCAATCATGCGCCCAGCGCGGAATTACCGCGACGCTTGCAACGGCTGGCGTTGAGTCTCGATTGTCAGGTGTTGCTGGCGGGAGACGCGGCCGATCTGGCGCAAGACAGTCTGGCGGCCAGTTCAATCGGTTGCATTGGTAACGAAGGTGCAACCATGCGTCAGCGCCTGACGCAATTTCTCGCCGGTAAACTGGATACCTGAGAATCAGGTGTGCAGGGCAGGATGGGTCAAGCGATGCTGTTGCAGGATGAACTGACGCAGACGTTCGGTTTCATCGGCATCGGTCTGGCTCAGCTCGTAGGCGTAGAAACCCTGTTCGGTTTCGCGTTCGAAATTGCCGCGCAATGAAATCCGCTCATACCCCGAAGGGCTGAACCACAAGGCGAAATGCTTGGGTGGTTTGGTCTTGTTGCGCATTTCCAGCAACACGCCTTTATGCGAAACCTCGTGCACCCACATCATGCCTGGCTGGCCTTTGGCATTTTCCAGCGCGACCGGCTCTTCGAGTACCAGTCGCCATGGGCGCACCATCGGGCCGTCTTCGTAAATGCTCGGGACACCGAGGCGCAGGTGCAGCGCATGAAACTCGTCTTCCACCAGGTGCAGCGGAAAGGTCATTTGCTGGTTTTCGAAGTTGGCCTGAATGGTGACTTGTTCATGCGCCGCGAGGCGCGTGAGCAAGTCACGGATCTGCGAACCGCCATTAACCAGCAGACTCGACGTCGCATCCCGCACGTTCAGTTGCGGGTTGTGCTGCATGGTCTGGATGAAATCCAGCTCATCCTGAGTGAGAAGGGCGTCGCGTTGCATGGCTAGCTCGAAAGAAATAGTTACAAAGTCATTGGTGATTGTAGTTAATGACAATTAGTTCGCTGTTTTGTTTTAACCGTTTGTCGCTTTCAATGCTTCCAGCTCTGCCTGCAGCGCCGCAACCTGTGCTTCTAGCTGCACGACACGC
Source organism: Pseudomonas sp. NPDC089741 (assembly GCF_044748825.1). NCBI lineage: Bacteria > Pseudomonadati > Pseudomonadota > Gammaproteobacteria > Pseudomonadales > Pseudomonadaceae > Pseudomonas > Pseudomonas sp. NPDC089741. Next base: position 30,606 of record NZ_JBIVGT010000013.1, read on the forward strand.
TGTTGCGCCTTGACCTGGACAGTCACATCTTTCTGCACGCCGACGAAATAAGTCTGCCCGTCCGCGGCGTTTTTCACCGTCGAAAGCGACAGCTCATTCCAGAACGGCGTTCCGTCCTTGCGATAGTTGCGCAGGATTTCCCGGCACGATCCGTTGTCGCGCAGCACCTCGCGAATCAGCTGCAGGTTCTCTTGATCGCGGTCTCCCGCCTGCAGAAAGCGGCAGTCTTGATAGAGAATCTCTTCACTGGTGTAACCGGTCAGGCGTTCGAAAGCCGGGTTGACGTAGATCAGGATGTTGTCCTGCTCGCCTTCCTTTTCCGCTACCACGATTCCATCGTTCGATGCGTTGATCACCATTTGCAGCAGGTTGGCATTGATCATCTGTGAGTCCGTTCAGAGTGGTCGAAGGCTCGCATTCTAGAAGAACCGTCGTCGCTGTCTACTGGCCATTATCGCCAGTTGAGATCCAATCGCAGCTTTGCGTTGCGGGCTGTTACTATCGCCGCTCTTTTTTTCAGTTTCAGGATCAGATTGATGAAAGTCGCCATCCTCTCCGGTTCGGTCTACGGCACCGCCGAAGAAGTCGCTCGCCACGCCCAGAACCTGCTGAAATCCGCTGGTTTTGAAACCTTCTATAACTCGCGCGCCAGCTTGGCGGACATTCAAGCGTTCGGCCCTGACGCGTTCCTCGCGGTGACTTCGACCACCGGCATGGGCGAGTTGCCGGACAACCTGCAACCGCTGTATTCGGCCATTCGCGATCAATTGCCGGCGGCCTGGCGCGGTTTGCCAGGCGCGGTGATTGCCCTGGGTGATGCCAGTTATGGCGACACGTTCTGCGGTGGCGGCGAGCAGATGCGCGAACTGTTCGGCGAACTGGGCGTGCGGGAAGTGCAGGACATGTTGCGTATCGATGCCAGCGAAAGCGTGACGCCGGAAACCGACGCCGAGCCTTGGCTGGCGCAGTTGATCGACGCGCTCAAGGCTTGATCGCCCGTTCGCGCAGCAGGGCCAGCCACGCCTGGGCGGCTTTCGACAGATAGGCGCCCTGACGCCAGATGAAGGCGATGTCCCAGCGCAGATAGTCCGGCGCGCGCAAGGCCAGGCGGACCACGCCTGGCCGCACCAGTCCGCGCGCGACCACACTCGGCAACAACACCACGCCTTGCCCGGCGGCCACCAGCGCCGCGAGAAAATCCGCCTGCCCGCTGCGTCCGCCTTCTTTCGGCGTAAAGCCCATTTGCTGGCACGCCTGCAGCAAACGATCGTTGAGCACGAAGCTGCGCTGATACAGCAGGAATGGCGTATCGGCCAACTCTTCCAGGCCAATCTCGCCGCGCGCCGCCAACGGATGATCCACCGGCAGCAGAGCGTCGAGTTTCTCGTCGCAAAACGGCTGGAAGTCGAACTGCGGATCCTTCGGCAACAAGCTGCCACCCAACTCCAGTTCACCACTCAATACGGCCTGCTCGATATGGCGACTGCCGCCTTCGAGCAACTGCACGCTGATGTTCGGATAGCGCTGCCGGTATTCGGCAAACAATCCGGCGAACAGGGCATCACTGCCCAATAGCGGCAGACCCAGGCGCAGTTCGCCGCGTGCCAGATGACTGAGGTCATCCAGTTCGACCAGCAACTCATTGCGCAGACGCAACATGCCTTCGGCGCGTTGCAACACCACACTGCCGGCGGCGGTCAGGCGCAGCTGTGAGCCCAAGCGCTCGAGCAGTGGCGTGCCCAGACTCTGTTCCAGTTGCGCGACTTGCTTGCTGACCGCCGACTGGCTGATGTGCAAGGTTTTCGCCGCTTGGGTAAAACCGCCCCGGTGCATGACTTCGACAAAACTGCGCAGCTGTTTGAATTCCATCGCTTGATTCCAATTTGGAATGGCTTTGAGTCTAACAATTCGCTTCAGGGATGACAGTCCGCTTCGTAAAATAAGCCTCTGTCAGGAGCAACCTCATGAACGTCGCCAGCCTCAAGCACCTTTCTCGTTTAACTGTCGAACTCGCCGTACTGCTCGGTTTGTACCTGCTCGGCTGCCAACTTGCCGCCTGGCTGGCATGGCCGATTCCTGGCGGCGTGATCGGCATGGCGTTGCTGTTGCTGGCATTCGCGTTCGGCTGGGTCAAACCGGCAGCGCTGCAATTGGGCGCCGGTCTGCTGATGGCAGAGATGCTGCTGTTCTTTATTCCGGCACTGATGAGCCTGCTCGACTACGGCACGCTGCTGCGCAATGACGGCTGGCGAATTCTGCTGGTGATCGCCGCGAGCACGTTGATGGTGATGCTGGTTACAGCCTTCACCGTGGAGTTCGCTGTGCGCGTGAGGCGATCCCATGAAGCTTGAATGGATGCCGATGTTCTGGCTCGCCTTCACGTTGCTGGCGTATTTATTCAGTCGCTGGATTTACCGCCGCACCGGGCGTTACCTGTTGTCGCCGTTGATTCTGGTGCCGGTGTTGTTGCTGGCGCTTGCCGTGCCGTTGCATACGGCTTATGCGGAATATTCGAGCAACACCCATTGGCTGATGCTGGTGCTCGGCCCGGTCACCGTGGCATTTGCCGTTCCGATCTGGCAGCAACGGCGCCTGTTGGTGCGGCACTGGTCGGCGTTGCTGTTGGGCATGCTTGCCGGCAGTGCCGCGTCGATCGCCACCTCGTTCGGCCTGGCCAAAGCCCTGGCGCTGGACAGTTCGGTAACGCTGTCGCTGGTCCCGCGTTCGATCACTACGCCCTTCGCCATGCCGTTGGCGCAGGACCTCGGCGGCGTGCCGGAATTGACCGCCGTGTTCGTGATGTTCACCGGCGTGTTCGGCGCGATGCTCGGCGGGGTTCTGCTCAAGTGGCTGCCGCTGCGCAGTGCCTTGGCGCGTGGTGCGTTGTTCGGTGTAGGCGCGCACGGTGCCGGGGTCAGTCGCGCGCATGAAGTCGGCGGTGAGGAAGGCTCGGTGGCGGGCCTGGTGATGGTCCTCACCGGGCTGCTCAATCTGTTCGCCGCACCTTTGTTGGCGTCGTTGCTTTGACATGGATCCAAGCCGTTTGCATTGCTGACTCGGTCAGTCATCAAGCTGGCTGCGAATGCAACTACGCGATCCTCTGCGCCTGACTAGACTGCTCACACGTGCAGAACAATAAGAACGCAGAGGTGCATACAGTGAGCGTAGCCCCCGTCCAATCGTCCCTTAATGTCAAAGACCAGGTCAGCGCCGCAGAGTGGCAGGCCCGTGTCGATCTCGCCGCTTGTTATCGTCTGGTCGCCGCCCACGGCTGGGACGATCTGATCTTCACCCATATTTCCGCCAAGGTACCGGGCACCGAAGATTTCCTGATCAACCCGTTTGGTCTGATGTTTCATGAGATCACCGCGTCGAGCCTGGTGAAAGTCGATCAGGCCGGCAACAAACTCATGGACAGCCCCCACGAGATCAATCCCGCCGGCTACACCATCCACAGCGCCGTGCACGAAGTGCGGCATGACGTGGTTTGCGTGCTGCATACGCACACTGCCTCCGGTGTTGCGGTGTCGGCGCAAAAGCAGGGCGTACTGCCGATCAGCCAGCAATCGTTGTTCGTGCTGTCGAGCCTGGCCTATCACGCCTACGAAGGCGTGGCGCTGAACCACGAAGAGAAGGCGCGCTTGCAGGCCGATCTGGGCGAAAACAATTTCCTGATGCTGCACAACCACGGTCTGCTGACCTGTGGCGGCAGCATCGCCGATACCTTTCTGATGATGTTCACCTTCCAGCGCGCCTGCGACATTCAGGTCATGGCGCAAACCGGTGGTGCTGAACTCATCGCCATCGAACCGCAGATTCTCGCAGGCGCCAAAGCGATGATCGCCGGCGTCACCAAAAGTGCTCAAGGCATGGGTGGCGCGCTGGCCTGGCCAGCGTTGCTGCGCAAACTCGATAAACAAGACCCCGGGTATAAACTCTAATGCCTCTCGCCGAGATTCCTCTGTGTGTCTGGCGCAAACGCAGCCAGACGTTTGTCTTTCGTGGCCAGTCAATCCGTTACTGGACAACCGGGCAGGGCGAGCCACTGTTGCTGATCCATGGCTTCCCGACGGCCAGTTGGGATTGGCACTACCTGTGGCAGCCACTGGCGCAGCGTTATCGAGTGATCGCCTGTGACATGCTCGGTTTTGGCGACTCGGCGAAACCGCTCAATCACACCTACAGCCTGCTGGAACAGGCCGATCTGCAACAGGCGTTGCTCGCGCATTTGCAGGTCGAGCAACCGGTGCATCTGTTGGCACACGATTACGGCGACAGCGTCGCGCAGGAATTGCTCGCCCGGCATTATGAAGACCGCATCGAAGTGGCCAGTTGCGTATTCCTCAACGGCGGCCTGTTCCCGGAAACCCATCGCCCGGTGCTGATGCAAAAACTGTTGTTGAGCCCGTTGGGCTGGATGATCGGCCGTGCGTTTACCCGTGACGCTCTGGTGAAAAGCTTCCGCCAGATCTTCGGCCCGCACACCCGGCCGAGCGAAAGCGAACTGGATGATTTCTGGAGTCTGGTCGACAGCAATCACGGCCCGCGCGTGATGCACAAACTGATCAGCTACATTCCGGAGCGTCGAGTGCAGCGTGATCGTTGGGTTGCGGCGATGCAGCGCGGTGAAATTCCTCTGCGGGTGATCGATGGCGAAGTCGATCCGATCTCTGGTGCGCACATGGTGCAGCGTTATTGCGAGTTGATTCCTGATGCCGACGCTGTGCTGCTGCCGGGCATTGGTCACTACCCGCAAACTGAGGCGCCGGTGCAGGTGCTTAAGCACTACCTGGAGTTTCGTGAACGCTTTGTCTTGCCACCGCGCAGAGTGGCCTGCTCCTGAAGATCAAAAGATCGCAGCCTGCGGCAGCTCCTACATTGGATTTGTGTAGGAGCTGCCGCAGGCTGCGATCTTTTGATCTTCACTATCCCCCAACCTTATCGCGCACCATTCAGCCTCTGCCGTATTCGTTGTGACCGAAAGCCGCGTGCCTGACACTCGGGGTCAATACTGGCCTGCTGGAGTTGCCGCGATGAATGAGTCTGTGCGTTTCGAAGATAAAGTCGTAATCGTCACCGGAGCCGGTGGTGGCCTCGGTCGCGCCCATGCGCTGCTGTTCGCCAAGCAGGGCGCCAAAGTGCTGGTCAACGACCTCGGCGGCTCGACGCAGGGCGAGGGCGCGAATGCTTCCGCTGCCGATCGCGTGGTCGCGGAAATCCGTCAGGCCGGCGGCATCGCCGAAGCCAACCACGACTCGGTCACCGACGGCGACAAACTCGTACAGAACGCTCTCGATGCCTTCGGCCGCGTCGACGTGGTGGTCAACAACGCCGGCATCCTGCGCGACAAGACCTTCCACAAAATGGACGACGCCGACTGGGATCTGGTGTATCGCGTCCACGTCGAAGGCGGCTACAAAGTCACCCGCGCCGCATGGCCGCATCTGCGCGAACAAAACTACGGCCGCGTGATCTTCACGGCTTCGACCTCGGGTATCTACGGTAACTTCGGCCAGTCCAACTACGGCATGGCCAAACTCGGCCTCTATGGTCTGACCCGCACCCTGGCCATCGAAGGTCGCAAGAACAACATTCTGGTCAACGCCATCGCGCCAACCGGCGGCACGCGCATGACCGAAGGCTTGATCCCGCCACAAGTGTTCGAGCAACTCAAACCGGAACTGGTCAGCCCGTTGGTGGTGTACCTGGCGAGCGAACAGTGCCAGGAGACTTCCGGATTGTTCGAAGTCGGTGGCGGCTGGATGGGCAAAGTGCGCTGGGAACGCAGCCTGGGCGCCGGGTTCGATCCGCGTGCGGGTTTCTCGCCTGAGGACGTTGCCGCGCATTGGCAGCAGATTTGCAATTTCGAAGGGGCGGCGCATCCGAAGGACAATATCGAGGCGCTGAAGGAAATGATGGCGAATTTGCAGAAGTACTCTTTGTAATCGCAGCGAAAGCGAGCAGGCGTTGAAGCCTGCTCGCTTTTTTTTCATTCCTCGGTTTTGAATCCGGGTTTTCCGTTGGCTGCGCGCCAGGCTTTAATGGCTCCTAATACGCCTTCTGGGCTGTCCTCTACACCCTCTTCCGGGTAGTAAAGAATGTTTGTGTTATTTGGATGTTCAGAGGTGTCAACGATGTTGTCGACGATTGCGTCGTGCTCTCTTTCTGACGAGTAATTGCCTTCAAATAGTCGGTTGATTAGCTCGATATATTCCGACTCTGTGTACTCTGATAACGCATTTTTAAACTTCAATTCGCAATGTGCCTTTTTTGTTGTTGTTTTGAATCCAGGTTTTCCGTTGGCCAGTCGCCAATCTTTAATGGCAGATAGAACTCCGGCAGGACTATCTTCAATACCTTCTTCGGGGTAGTAGAGCACTCCGGTTCCATTCGGGTGTTCGGAGGTTTTTACGATGTGATCGACAAACTCGTCATGCTGTTCTTCCGAAGGAAATTTCCCTTTAAATAAGCGCTGTATGATTTCTAGATATTCGGCCTCTGTATAGTCTGTTAGCGCATTTTTTAACTTCAATTAAAAATCTGCCTTTTTATTATTGTTGTGTTTTGAATCCAGGTTTCCCATTGACAGTGCGCCAGGATTTTATAGTTTCTAATACCCCAGCTGGACTGTCGTCCGTACCGTCCTCGGGATAGTAAAGAACGTCTGTTCCATTGGGGTGCTCAGACGATAGAATAATCTCGTTGACAATAGCGTCGTGTTCTTTCTCTGATGAGTAATCGCCCTCAACCAAACGATTGATGAGAGATATGTACTCTGCTTCTGTATATTCCTCAAATTTCTTATTAGGCTTCATTTTTTAATTTTCTCATTCTTGAATGGGTTTCAATGTGCTGCTTGGGTGTGAGTATGCGAAGATTGTCTACGTCATACACCGAGCCACCATCGAAAATAGGCTCAATATGATGAATATCTAGTTTGATTTTTCCTCCAATTCGTTCTGATCCAGAGGCAGTCGGTGAAAGCCCTCGTTTTATGTCGAATTTGTTAAATCGAGAAAACTGTTCAATCAGAAAAGCATCATTTGCAACCGCTTTCCAAAACGCCCTGCGAAACGCCCTGAAACTCGAAAACTCCCGCCCTCGAAACTTATGCGCAATCTGCGCCGGGATCGGGGCGCCTTCCGGGGTTTTTGCCGCTGCCAACCAATTGCTCGAAACCGCCTGTCCCATTCCGCTGACCACCCCGGAATCCTGCCTTCGATCTCGGAACATCGTGAAGATGGGCGGTAGCCCGGAGTCGATCGGGAAGACGGTGATCCAGCCACCGAATCCGTATTGATCCCATACCGGGTTGAGATCGATCCGACCGCTGTCGGCGGTTACCTCGGCGCCTTCGTAGATCGGCAAATCCATTTCGACCTGAGGGGCTTCGGTCGAAGGATTCAGCGGCGCGACCAATGGCGTCCAAGTGACCGTGGGGCCCTTCGCTCCAATGTCAGCGGCGCTCGAAACGTAAAGGTTTTTCTGCGCATCAAACCGCGCCAGTCTCACTGGCACTGTGTGCGGGACAACCACGCCATCAGTGCTGACGACGACAATGTCGACACGGTTGCCCAGCGACCTTGAGCCAAGCCGCACCGGCAGATCGACGGCACCGCCGGAGGCTGCCAATTGATACAGATCGACTGCCAGGTCAGGCGCAAGCTCTGCAAGAGGAACGCTCGCGGAATAGAGATCGCCGTTGCCCAGATCGGAGGGGACCAATAACGCGGCGAAACCCACCACAAACGGCACGGCGAAGGTGGAAGCGGCTGCTACCGCAAGGGCTACACCCGTGCGCAGCGAGGTCTGCAGTGCCGCCGTCGTGGTTGCAGGGTTGGCAATAACGCCCAGTGTTCCGGCGAAGGTCGGGCCAAAAGCTGCGGCTGCGCCGGCATTGGCGAATGTCGGGCTTGTCCAGCGCGCTTCGCTTTGTTGCTGCCATTCGGCGTGCAGGCGTTTGCGCTCGGCATGCTCTTGAGCCTGCGCCCGGGCTTTGCGGCGTGCCTGTTTCTGGTTTTTTCTTTTCACTGATCGATCGGCTTTTTGTTGCTGTTCGATACGGGCTTTTTCAGTCTTCTGCCGGGCTTCCTGCGCGGTACGGACTCCGTCGGCTTCAGTCTGGCGTTGCTGTTCGGCCAGCACTTCGAGCCGCCTCTTCTCAGCGACGATGTGTTGCGCGGCGGCTTCGGCAGCAACACGCGCCTGCTCGGCAGCCACACGCTGCGCCTCGGCCAATGCCGCCAGTCGAGCCTGCTCGCGTGCCTGGATTTCTGCCTGTTCCTGCTGGCGACGGACTTGTTCCTGCAGGTCTCGCTGACGCTGTTGCTCGACGGCGATTCGTGCCTGTTCTGCCGCCTGGCGCGTGGCTTCTGCTGCGAGGTTCTGCGTGTGGTCGTTGGCTTGTACCGCTGCGAGCCATTGGTGCACGCTGATCTGTTGTTGGTGCAGAACCGCCAGCGTCTGGGTCAGCAGGCGGGCTTCGAGTGCCGCGCGGTAGGACTGTTTCCACAGATTCATGCCCGGGCCGTCGGGCCGTAAGCGGTTGTCGATGACATTGGCGCGAGCAAGAAACTGATCGGCGCTTTTGTTAGTTGGGTCGCTGCCGTAAAACTGCTGTGACAAGGCTGTCTGGTGCTGCAGTTGCTGATTCTTGCGTTGAATCAGTTTGTTGCGTACGCCCAACTCGCGAATGATTGCGGCCGCCGGTGGCAACGGCTGTGTGGACTCTTCCAGACGCGTGGCGGCCAGTTCCACTTCAATGGTCTGGGGGATCTGTTCGGTTCTGCTTTTGAACTCGCGTTCTTGCGGGATGATGAAACTTTGCAGTATCGGTTGATAACGCGCCGGACTTCGCACAGTACCGAACGTGCCGCCATGGCGGTAATGATCGACTGTGCCGGAAGTTGGCAGCATCGACGGCGGCAAAGTACCTATTGTATGAACCGGTTCCGTTAATTCAAACGGTGGAGGCCTTTGCATATTCATATCCTTTTGAATGTGCATTTTTGGAAGTCGAAACTTCACAGAAGCTGGTCGCCTCTGCCATTTGAAGTTACAGCGAAAGTGCTTCGGAAGTGTCCGGGAGGGGTGTGGGTGTTTGCTGTGGATAAAGTATGAAGTTTCAGCGCGGTGGCTTTAAGCCTGGGAAGTTCTTACACGGAGTCGGACATTTCCTGCATGAAATCAGGAAAGGTATTTCATGCGCCCATAAAAAAGGCCGCTGCAAACGCAGCGGCCAAGGTAAGACGTTGGATCAAGGAGCTACAAATCAACGTCAGTGAACAGCGGGGCGGTCAATCGAATGCTTCGATTCACCTGAAATCTGTTGCCAATCGCTTCGCTGACTGAGCGTAGCTGGCATTGTGCTTTGCGACGTATTCCGTGAAAGCCCGCTCAGAATAAGGTCTTGGAGTTGTAGGAAAAATAGCGATTCCGGACATGCACTGTTGCGGGGCATGCAACAGTCCGGTGGCCGATTGCGCACCATGCATTGCGCTGATGATCGTCCATCCAGCCGGTCCATGGCGCGCGGAAAGCCCCGTGCGGTGCGGGCATTCATCCTTTCGAGCGACAACGCGAATACCTCCTTGGTGCGCTTATCGACCTGCTCGCCCGGCAGTAGGGTGGGGCCTTCTGTCACTCACCGGGGAAGACGCATGACAAAAACAACAATGCGCGCCATCTTCACACCGCAGGCGCTGGCAGCCGCGGTGGCTCTGGGTTGCTGCGCCCAGGCGCACGCGGTTTCGTTCAACATCGGGGAAATCGAAGGCACGTTCGACTCGTCGCTGTCGGTGGGCGCGAGTTGGGGCCTGCGCGATGCCGACAAGTCGCTGGTCGGTACGGTCAACGGTGGCACGGGCCAATCTTCGACCGGTGATGACGGGCGCCTGAACTTCAAGAAGGGCGAGACGTTCTCGAAAATCTTCAAAGGCATCCACGACCTCGAACTGAAGTACGGCGACACCGGTGTGTTTGTGCGTGGCAAGTATTGGTACGACTTTGAATTGAAGGACGAAGACCGCGAGTTCAAGCCGATCAGCGACAGTGGCCGCAAGGAGGGCGCGAAGTCGTCTGGCGCGCAGATTCTCGATGCCTTTGTCTATCACAACTACACCATCGCTGATCTGCCGGGCACCGTGCGCGCGGGCAAGCAGGTGGTGAGCTGGGGTGAAAGTACCTTCATCGGCAACTCGATCAACAGCATCAACCCGATCGACGTCTCAGCCTTCCGCCGCCCGGGCGCAGAGATCAAGGAGGGCCTGATTCCGGTGAACATGCTGTTCGGCTCGCAGAGCCTCACCGACAAACTTTCGGTCGAAGGCTTCTATCAACTGGAATGGGACCAGACGGTTCTCGACAACTGCGGCACGTTCTTTGGTGTCGACGTCGCGGCGGACGGCTGCAACAACGGCTACACCGTCGGCAGCCCGGCGATTGCGCCGCTGGCCCCGCTGGCAGCGGCGTTCGGCCAACCCATCGAAGTGACCCGCGAGGGCGTGGTGGTGCCCCGTGGCGGCGACCGTGACGCGCGCGATTCCGGGCAGTGGGGCACAGCGCTGCGCTGGCTGGGCGACGACACCGAGTACGGCCTCTATTTCATGAATTACCACAGCCGCACGCCAACAGTCGGTACCACCACGGCAGGTCTGTCGACGCTGGCGACATTGCCGGCGATGGTCGGCATCGCCAACGGCCTGGCGCCTGGCAGCGGTTCGGGCCTGGCGCAAAGCGTGATGCTCGGACGCGGTCAGTATTACCTCGAATACCCGGAAGACATTCGCCTGTATGGCGCGAGCTTTTCCACCACGCTGCCCACCGGTACCGCGTGGACCGGCGAGATCAGCTATCGGCCGAATGCGCCGGTGCAGGTCAACACCAACGACCTGACGCTGGCGCTGCTTAACCCAATTGCCGCTGGCACAGCATCGCCACTGGTGACCACACCGGGTGCAGACAACAAGGGCTATCGCCGCAAGGAAGTCACGCAGATCCAGAGCACCCTCACGCACTTCTTCGATCAGGTATTGGGTGCTGAACGTCTGACCGTGGTCGGTGAAGCGGCGGTCGTGCATGTCGGCGGTCTGGAGTCGCGCAGCCAGCTGCGTTATGGCCGCGACTCGGTCTACGGCCAGTACGGTTTTGGTGGCGACACCGACGGTTTTGTCACCTCGACGTCGTGGGGCTATCGCGCTAGGGCGATCCTTGATTACGCCAACGTGATCGGCGGGATCAACCTCAAACCCAACCTGTCGTGGTCGCATGACGTCGCCGGTTACGGCCCCAACGGCCTGTTCAACGAAGGCGCGAAAGCGATCAGCGTCGGCGTCGATGCCGACTACCGCAACACCTACACCGCGAGCCTCAGTTACACCGATTTTTTTGGTGGCGACTACAACGTCCTCGAAGACCGTGACTTCGTCGCTCTGAGCTTCGGCGTGAACTTCTGATCTGCCCGAGAAGGATGAAAGCAATGCGCAAAATGATTCTGCAATGTGGTGTCCTCGCCCTGAGTCTGCTGGCGGCCAACGTGATGGCGGCGGTGTCGGCGGATGAAGCGAACAAGCTTGGCACCAGCCTGACTCCGCTCGGTGCCGAGAAGGCCGGTAATGCTGACGGTTCGATTCCCGCATGGACCGGCGGCATTCCGAAGAACGCCGGGGCGGTGGACAGCAAAGGCTTTCTCGCCGATCCGTTCGCCAACGAAAAACCGTTGTTCACCATCACCCCGGCCAACGTCGACAAGTACAAGGACAAACTTTCCGAAGGCCAGGTGGCGATGTTCAAGCGCTACCCGGAAACCTACAAGATCCCGGTCTATCCGACGCATCGCACGGTCGCCGTGCCGGCGGACATCTACGAGTCGGCCAAGCGCAGTGCGCTGAACGTGACGACAATCAATGACGGTAACGGCCTGGCCAATTTCACCGGCAATCGCTATTACGCCTTCCCGATTCCGAAGACCGGCGTCGAGGTGTTGTGGAACCACATCACCCGCTATCACGGCGGCAACGTCAAACGCATCATTACTCAGGTGACGCCGCAGACCAACGGCAGCTACACGCCGATCCGCTTCGAAGAAGAAATCGCCGTGCCGCAGTTGATGAAGGATCTCGATCCGGATAAAGCTGCCAACGTGCTGACCTTCTTCAAGCAGTCGGTGACCGCGCCGGCGCGTCTGGCCGGTAACGTGCTGCTGGTGCACGAGACGCTCGATCAGGTGAAGGAGCCGCGTCTGGCCTGGATCTACAACGCCGGCCAGCGTCGGGTTCGGCGTGCGCCGCAAGTGGCGTATGACGGCCCGGGCACTGCGGCGGACGGTCTGCGCACCTCTGACAACTTCGACATGTTCTCCGGCGCACCGGATCGTTATGACTGGAAACTGGTCGGCAAGAAGGAAATGTACATTCCGTACAACAGCTACAAGCTCGATTCGCCGACGCTCAAGTACGACGACATCGTCAAGGCCGGGCACATCAATCAGGACCTGACTCGCTATGAATTGCACCGCGTCTGGGAAGTCATCGGCACGGTGAAACCGAGCGAGCGGCACATTTATGCCAAGCGCCACATGTACATCGACGAGGACAGCTGGCAGGTGGCACTGGTCGATCACTACGATGGCCGCGGCCAACTGTGGCGTGTCGCCGAAGGGCATGCGCAGTACTACTACGATCACCAGGCCCAGGCTTACACGCTGGAAGCGCTCTACGACATCATTGCCGGCCGCTACATTGCCCTGGGGATGAAGAACGAAGAGAAACACAGCTTCGAGTTCGGCTTCGAAGCCAAGGCTGCCGACTTCACGCCATCGGCCCTGCGCGCAGAGGGCGTTCGGTAACGTTTCGGATACATCGGCTGTACAAAAGGCGACCGCACGGTCGCCTTTTTTATGGCTGGCAATCAGCGCGCTGAATACTCGTCAACAAGCTCACTGGACAGGGCTAGGGTGACTGCACAACGATAAAAAGGCTCACCCGATGACCGCCATGACGCCGTGCCTGGATCGCCCCGGATTTCTTCCCCGACTGTCCTCTCATCATCAGGCGCGCGCACGCTTGTGCGAACCATTACTGGCGTCAGCGGCACGGGTGCGGCTGATCTGCGCGCCGGCCGGTAGCGGCAAGAGTGCATTGCTCACCGAATGCCTGTTGCAGGCGCCGGCCCAGTGTTCGCTGCACTGGATAGCGTTGGCGGGGGCCACGATCAGTCGCGGCGAATTCTCTCAGCGGCTGACGCAAGCGCTGGGCCTGATCGCAACGGATGAGGCCGGCCTGCTTGCTGCACTGGCGCGCTGGGCGCAACCGACGTGGCTGTTTATCGACGATTATTGTCGTCAGCCGGATCCGGCGCTGGACGCCTGGCTCGATCGACTGTTGGCGATCAGCAGTCCGGCCTTGATCTGGTGGATCGGCACGCGGCGGCGGCCACAGTGCAACTGGCCGCGCTTGCTACTCGACGATGAGCTGTATGAATGTGAAGCCGCAACACTGGCTCTCACGCAAAGTGAAATCGCCCAGGTGCTGCACCATTTACCAGCCGAACAAGCGCTGAGTGTTGCCGGGCGAATTGGGCAACGTACCGGTGGCTGGTGCGCCGGGGTGCGCATGGCGCTGCTGCAAAAGTGCGACTGGGCGCAGAACAATCAGCCGCAGCAACGGGTGGACACGCTGCTCGATTACTTGCAACACGAACTCTTCAGCAGCCTGTCGCCGGAGCTGGCCGAGGCCTGGCGCGTGTTGGCGCATTTACCGCGTTTCAATAATGAATTGTGTGAGCATCTGTTCGGTGCCGGGGACGGTGCGCAGCTCTTGCGCGCGTTGCAGAGCCTCGGCTGTTTTATCGAACCCTGGCAGGACTCGGCCGAATGGTTGCAGGTTTTTCCGCCGCTGAGCCGGGTGATCCAAGAGTCGCGCTGGCCACAGGGGCGCTCCTGGCATCGGCGCGCGTGCCAATGGTTTACCGCGCGAGAGGACTGGCGTTCGGCGTTCGAACAAGCCTTGCTGGCGGAAGAATTCGAAGTGGCGGTGAGCTTGTTGCAGCACTTCACTTTCGAGCATCTGTTCGATGATCAAACGGTGGTGCTGCTGTTGCGCTTGCATGAGCAGCAAGGTGAAGAATTGACGTTGGGCTCGCCGCAACTGGTCGGCTTGATCACGGCGGCACTGCTGTTCGCCGGCCGTTTTGATCAGGCCGCTGCCAGCATCGAACACATGTCGCGATTTGTCCCGCAACCCTCGGCGCAAAAGCAGCGGCAATGGCTGGCGCGATGGCAGGCGCTGCAAGGCTGGTTGCTGCATTTGCAGGGGCGAATGGCGCCAGCGCGCGAGCATTTCCGCCAAGCGCTGGCCGAGTTGGCAAGCGACGCCTGGCCCGCACGGCTGTTGTGCCTGTCCGGGCAAACCCAGCAAGCCTTGCTCTGTGGCGAACTGGAACTGGCCCATGGCATAAACCGCGAGGCGTTGTGCCTGGCGCGTGCTCAGGGTTCATTGCTGTTCGAAGGTTTGCTCGAACTCGACCATGCGCAATTGCTGGAGCAGCGCGGTGCGCCGGCCCGCGCCGACGATCTGTTGGCCAGCACGCAGGAACTGCTGTGCCAGCGTGAACATCGCCCGGTGCCGTTGCTCGGCCGCATCGCGTTGCGGCGCGGCAGGCTGGCCCTGTGCATGGGCGACGAAGCGCGTGCTGCCGAGTGGTTCCAGCGCGGGCTGGAAGACTGCCAGCGCAGTCACGACAAACGCGTGCTGTATGGTTTTCTCGGGCTGGCGCAACTGGCGGCCAATCAGCAGGATTATGCGCAAGCGTTTGTGCGCCTGCGCGATGCGGAACGGTTGATGCAGCAACGGCAGATTCCGGACACGGTGTATCGCGGCGTGTTGCTGCAGGTCAGCAGTCAATTCTGGTTGCAGCAGGGCCGGGCGGAACTGGCGCATGAAGCGCTGAGCCGAGTTTTACGCCACTTTCACGGGCCGCACGCGCGGCAAGCGCCACCGGCAACCCTTGAGCTGATTCCGCGCCTGGAGTATTTGTTGCTCACGGCCAGGGCGCAAATACAGCCATCGCTGATTGATCTGGCGGAAATCCAGCAGGCGTTGAGCGGCGCGCAACAAAAAGGCATGTTGAGCCTCGAAGCCGAGTTGCACTTGGTGCTGGCGCAACTTGCCTGGCACAAAGGTGAAGTGTCATTGGCACAACGGGCGCTGCAACAGGGCCAGGCGTTGGTCGCGCGGTGTCAGTTGCAGCAGTCGCTGCTCGAGTGGCGCTTGCGTCATCCCGACACAGCGCTGATCCGCGCCGCCGCCGAGCCCTGCGCTGAAACGCCGGCGGTCGCAGCCGAAGCGCTGTTGAGCCGGCGTGAAGTTGAGGTGTTGAAGCTGATTGCCCAAGGCGAATCCAATCAGAAGATCGCCGAGCAACTGTACATTTCCCTGCACACGGTCAAGACCCATGCGCGCAGGATCAACGCCAAGTTAAGCGTGGAGCGCAGAACCCAAGCGGTGGCCAAGGCCAAAGTGCTCGGGCTGTGCTGACGAGGTTGGCGTCGAGGTCAATCAGCCTGCGTCATAACCCATGCGCCAGCTCACCGCGCGCGTTGCCGCGAGCAAACGCTGGGCAGCAGGGCCATTTTCGTCAGCGTGAAACAACGAGGTCGGGCCGACAATTGTCAGTACCGCTGCGATCTGGCCGACGGCATTGAATACTGGCGCCGACAACGCATCGACTCCCGGCATCAGCAGGCCGTGGACATGATGCAGGCCGCGCGCGCGGATCTGTTCGCACTGCGTCGAATAGGCGTTGTCGTCCTTCAGCGGATGATCGGCGACGGCGATTTCCCGTTCGCGCAGCTCATCGGTTTCCCGAGGCGGCAAATACGCGCTGAACACCAGTCCCGTCGATGAACTGAGCAACGGCAGCACCGACCCCAATTGCGTCACCACCGTCACCGCGCGCACCGCCGGTTCGATATGCACCACGGTTGCGCCCTGATTGCCCCACACCGCCAAAAAGCAGGTCTCGTTCAGTTCGTCGCGCAATTCGGCCAGCGGCAGGGCGGCGACTTTCAGCACGTCCATACTGTTCAGTGCAGCGAGGCCTACGCGCAACGCTTCACGGCCAAGACCGTAATGGTTGGTGGCGGCGTTCTGCTCGGCAAATCCCGAGGCGATCAATGCCTGCAGATAGCGATGGACCTTGCTCGCCGGCATCTGCACATGCTCGGCCAGACGCGACAACGACGTCGATGGCGACAACTCGGCCAGGGCCTTGAGGATGTCGGTGCCGACTTCGGCGGAGCGGACTTTCTGTTTGCCGTTGCTGTCGCTGGTTTTTTCCATGGTGCGGCCGGGTTCCGATACGAATGGGCGTCTTTATAGCTTGACGCTGGATAGCGAGCAAATTACGTTATGCGTAATCGAATTACGATAATAACAACCCCGGCGTGCCGAAACCTCTGAGCCAGAGCGATGGGCCACTGCCGACTCCCTGTTCAGGAGGCTCCATGAACCTCGATTCAACCGCTCAGGCGCTGGCGTATCAGTCCGGTTTCGGCAACGAATTCAGCACTGAAGCGTTGCCCGGCGCGCTGCCCGTCGGCCAGAACTCCCCGCAAAAAGCCCCGTACGGCCTCTACACCGAATTGTTCTCCGGCACTGCGTTCACCATGACCCGCAGCGAAGCGCGCCGCACCTGGATGTACCGCATTCAGCCGTCGGCCAATCACCCGGCCTTCGCCAAACTGGAACGTCAATTGGCGGGCGGTCCGTTGGGTGAAGTGACGCCCAATCGCCTGCGCTGGAATCCGCTGGAAATCCCGGCCGAGCCGACCGATTTTATTGACGGTCTGGTGAGCATGGCGGCTAACTCCGGCGCGGAAAAACCGTCCGGCATCAGCATCTACAACTACGCCGCCAACCGTTCGATGGAGCGCGTGTTTTTCAACGCTGACGGCGAACTGCTGTTGGTGCCGCAACTCGGCCGTCTGCGCATCGCCACCGAATTGGGTGTGCTGGAAGTGGCGCCGCTGGAAATCGTCGTGCTGCCGCGCGGCTTGAAATTCCGCGTTGAATTGCTCGACCCACAAGCGCGCGGTTACGTCGCCGAAAACCATGGCGCGCCGCTGCGTCTGCCGGATCTGGGGCCGATCGGCAGCAACGGCCTGGCCAATCCGCGCGACTTCCTGACCCCGGTCGCCGCTTACGAAAACCTCCAGCAACCGACCACACTGGTGCAGAAGTTTCTCGGCCAGTTGTGGGCCACCGAACTCAATCATTCGCCGCTGAACGTGGTCGCCTGGCACGGCAATAACGTGCCGTACAAATACGATCTGCGCCGTTTCAACACCATCGGTACGGTGAGTTTCGATCATCCGGATCCGTCGATCTTTACTGTACTGACCTCGCCGACCAGCGTGCATGGTCTGGCCAACCTCGACTTCGTGATCTTCCCGCCGCGCTGGATGGTTGCCGAGAATACCTTCCGGCCACCGTGGTTCCACCGCAACCTGATGAACGAATTCATGGGCCTGATCCAGGGCGAATACGACGCCAAGGCCGAAGGCTTCGTGCCCGGTGGCGCCTCGCTGCACAGCTGCATGAGCGCACACGGCCCGGACGGTGAGACCTGCACCAAAGCGATCAACGCCGAACTCAAACCGGCAAAGATCGACAACACCATGGCCTTCATGTTCGAGACCAGCCAAGTGCTGCGCCCAAGCCGCTTCGCCCTCGACTGCCCGCAACTGCAATCTACTTACGACGCCTGCTGGGCCACTTTGCCTGCCACGTTCGACCCGACCCGGAGATAACCCATGACGCAGAATTCCATCACCCGCAGCTGGGTCGCTTCAGCCAACGGCCACAGCGATTTCCCGTTGCAGAACCTGCCGTTGGGTGTGTTCAGCACCAACGGTTCGGCGCCGCGTGCAGGCGTGGCGATTGGCGAACACATCTTCGATCTGCAAGTGGCGCTGGAAGCCGGCCTGTTCGACGGAGCTGCGCGCAGTGCAGTGGAAGCCATGCACGGCGGACAGTTGAACGCGTTCTTCGATCTCGGTCGCGAGGCGCGTGTTGCCCTGCGTACGCGCCTGTTGGAACTGTTCAGCGAAGGCAGCACCCTTCGCGGCAACATCGAAGCCCAAGGCGCGAAACTGCTGCCATTGGCGGCCGATTGCCAACTGCATCTTCCAGCACGCATCAGCGATTACACCGACTTCTACGTCGGTATCGAACACGCGCAAAACGTTGGCAAACTGTTCCGCCCGGATAACCCGCTGCTGCCGAACTACAAGCACGTGCCGATCGGTTATCACGGTCGCGCCTCTACCGTGCGCGCCTCCGGAACCGATGTACGTCGGCCGAAAGGTCAGACCTTGCCAGCGGGTGCGAGCAAGCCGACCTTCGGCCCGTGCGCACGTCTGGACTATGAACTGGAACTGGGTATCTGGATCGGCCAGGGCAACGAGATGGGCGATTCGATCGCCATCGGTGACGCCGCTGATCACATTGCCGGTTTCTGTCTGCTCAACGACTGGTCGGCGCGCGATATCCAGGCTTGGGAATACCAGCCACTGGGGCCGTTCCTGTCGAAGAGTTTCATCACCAGCGTCTCGCCATGGGTCGTCACGGCAGAGGCGCTGGAGCCGTTTCGCACCGCGCAACCGGCGCGTCCTGAAGGTGATCCGCAGCCGCTGCCGTATCTGTTCGATAAACGCGATCAGGACGGCGGTGCCTTCGACATCGAACTGGAAGTGCTGTTGCTCACCGAAACCATGCGCGAGCAAAATCTGCCGGCCCATCGCCTGACCCTGAGCAATACCCGTTACATGTACTGGACCGTCGCGCAGATGGTTGCGCATCACAGCGTCAACGGCTGCCAGTTGCAGGCCGGTGACCTGTTTGGTTCGGGCACCTTGTCCGGCCCGGAAAACGGTCAGTTCGGCAGCCTGCTGGAAATCACCGAGGGCGGCAAAAAGCCGATCGAACTGGCGTCTGGCGAAGTGCGTAAATTCCTTGGAGACGGTGACGAAATCATCCTCCGTGCGCGTTGTGCCCGTGACGGTTTTGCCTCGATCGGTTTCGGCGAATGCCGCGGCAAAGTGCTCGCGGCGCGCTGACAGGAGCGGCTTATGGATCTCTATACCTACTACCGTTCGACCTCGTCGTACCGGGTGCGCATCGCGCTGGCGTTGAAGGGCCTCGACTATCAGTCCTTGCCGGTCAACCTGATCGCAGCGGCCGGTGGCGAGCATCGGCAAGCGGCGTATCTGGCGATCAATCCACAGGGGCGGGTGCCGGCGCTGCGCACCGATAATGGCGAGTTGCTGATTCAGTCGCCGGCGATCATCGAGTATCTGGAGGAGCGTTATCCACAGGTGCCGTTGTTGCCGGAAGATCTGGTTGCCCGCGCCCATGTGCGCGGCGTCGCGGCGGTGATCGGTTGCGATGTGCATCCACTGCACAACGTCAGTGTGCTCAATCGTCTGCGCCAGTCGGGGCAGGAAGAGCCGCAGGTGGTGGAGTGGATCAGCCACTGGATCCACCAGGGGTTGGCGACGGTGGAGCAGTTGATTGGTGATAGCGGTTTCTGTTTCGGCGAGTGGCCGTGTGTGGCGGATGTGTATCTGATTGCGCAGTTGTACGCGGCTGAGCGGTTCAATGTTTCGTTGGAGGCGTACCCAAAAATTCGCCGCGTTGCTGCATTGGCGGCTGAGCATCCGGCATTCATCAAAGCCCATCCCGCGAATCAACCTGACACCCCGTAACCAAAATTGTGACTGATCGTTCCCACGCTCTGCGTGGGAACGCATCCGGTGACGCTCTGCGTCACAGTGGACGCAGAGCGTCCCCGGCGGCATTCCCACGCGGAGCGTGGGAACGATCCGGTTGCCACAGCAAAAAATCATAAAAACAAAACAGGTACCTTGCGATGCATAACCAGATTGCCAGCTTCCGCGCGGCACTCGACGCCCGTCCTGTGTCCCGCTATCAGTGGTTGCTCTTGATCCTGCTCGCCTTGCTGCTCGTCACCGATGGCTATGACGCGCAGGTACTCGGTTACGTTGTCCCGGCACTGGCGCAGGACTGGGGTCTGGAAAAAGCCGCATTCGGACCTGTTTTCAGCGCCAACCTGTTGGGCCTGACCATTGGCTCGCTGGTGGTAACGCCATTGGCCGACCGTTTCGGCGTACGCCGGATTCTGCTCGCCTGCGTGCTGATCTACGCCACCCTCACAGTGCTGATGGTGTTCGCCGATTCGCTGAATACGTTGATGATTGCGCGCTTCATCTGCGGCATCGGCATGGGCGGTGCGATGCCCAGCGCGATGGCGTTGATGTCGGAATATTCGCCGCCGCGCCTGCGCACCTTGATGGTGACACTGGCCGCCTGCGGCTTTTCTTTCGGCGGTGCGGCGGGTGGTTTTGTCGCGGCCGGGTTCATCGATCAGTTCGGCTGGCAGGCGGTGTTCCTCGCGGGCGGCGTGACGCCGTTGCTGCTGTTCCCGTTTCTCTGGTGGATGCTGCCGGAATCGCTGCCACGCCTGCTGCGTGATGCGCCACCGTATGCGCGCCTGTGCAAAGTCACCGCGCGGATGCTGCCGGACTGGCAACCGCCAATTGCCTCCGTCGAACAGAACGAGCGCGAGCAGGGCAGCAAACTGACTGTGGTCGAGTTGTTCCGCAACGGCTACGCGCGCCCGACGTTGCTGATCTGGGCGACGTTTTTCGTCAGCCTGATCCTGCTGTATTTCATGATCAGCTGGCTGCCGACGCTGTTGCTGGAAAGTGGCCTGAAGCTCAACGAAGCCAATCTGGTGACGTCGATGTTTCTGTTCGCCGGTACTCTGGGGGCGATTTGCATGGCCTGGTTCGCCGACCGTTTGAAACGCAAAGTTCGCCTGTTATCCGGCGTGCTTGCCGGAGCTGCGTTGTGCACGATTCTGCTCGGGCTCAATCACGACAATCCGCGTTATCTGGTGGCCTGCGTGTTTGCCGCCGGCTTCTGCATCATCGGCGGGCAACTGACGCTGAATGCGTTCGCCAGCAATTTCTACCCGGCGCATGTGCGTGCGACCGGCACTGGATGGGCATTGGGTGTGGGACGGTTCGGTTCGATTCTCGGGCCGCTGTTCGGCAGCCTGCTCCTGGCGATGCACATTCCCGTGGCGCAGATTTTCTTCTTCTGTGCGATTCCGGCCGTCATTGCTGCACTGCTGATCATTCAGGTGCGTTCGCCTGCCGACACAGCGCAATCTCCTGTGGGAGCTAGCCTGCTAGCGAAGAACGATAACGCGGTTTAACTGAAAGACCGAGCCGCCTGCTTCGCTAGCAGGCTAGCTCCCACAGGGTATTCAGTGGACAACGGAGTTGGGCGGGAGGTGGCCGAGCCGTTCGGTCAGGCGCAGTCGCTGGATCGGGTCGTCGCTCAGCAACAGGGCATGCTCAAGGTCGAAACGTTCGGCATTCGGGCAATCCAGCCGCTGATACAGACTGGCCCGCGCCAGGTAATCGGCGGCAGCGCCGTTGCCCAGTTCGAGTACGCGTTCGGCGTCGATCAGCGCGGCAATAAAGTCGTCCTGCGTCAGGTGCAACTGGCGCAGGTTGCGCGACAGGCGCTGGAGCATCTGCTGGGGTGAGGCGGTCAGCAAGTGCTCGGCGGAGAGCTTCATGTTCGGCCCGTATTGGCGCTGTAACAGCTCGCGACAATCATTCGGGTACAGGCGTCGACCGCCGCAAGGATCGAGCAAATGATCCGCGCCGGGTACGCGCAATAAAAAGTGCCCGGGAAAATTGACCCCGACCAGCGGAATCTCCAGACCATGCGCCAGTTCCAGAGCAATCAGTGCCAGCGCCAAAGGCTGACCGCGTCGCGTCTGCAAGACTTTATGCAGTAACGCCGCCTGTGGGCGCAATGGCAGGAAGTCGTCCTGAGCGAATCCCAATTCAATCATGCGCCGCAGCAGCGGCTGCGCCAGTTCGCTGACCGATAGCATGGGCAAGCCGTAACTGACCTTCTGTTGCAGCTCTTTGAAATCCAGCAGGAGTGCAGCGGGATCAACCTCTTTCTCATGCTCGGCCGCGATCCACAGCGCAGCTTCCAGCAGCGCGGGCGGTGAACGGTGCAGACACTCGAAAAAGCGTTGGCGCGGACTCATTGAAATCTCCGGGGTATGCCTCGTTTTAGCCCCGTGCGCAAGATTCGTCCAGTGGCTCGCGGCAAGGGCGGCGAGATATGCCGTAAAGCCATCGTTAGCAGCGCCGCTTATTCCGGCGCGCTCCAGCAATTTTCAGGCGCGAGCCTATACTGGCGTTCTACAAGAAGTGATTCGGGAGCCCAACGATGTTTGCTCTCATGCAAAGCACTCGCCTGGAATCGCTGCACCTTAGCGTTGACCCGGTGTCCGGGTTGAAGGCGGTCATTGCCATCCATAACAGTCGCCTCGGGCCAGCCCTTGGCGGATGTCGTTATCTTGCCTATCCCAATGACGAATCCGCTGTCGAGGACGCCATTCGCCTCGCTCAGGGCATGAGCTACAAAGCCGCTTTGGCGGGTCTGGAGCAGGGCGGCGGAGTTGCGGTGATCGTGCGCCCGGCGCATGTGGAAAACCGTGGCGCGCTGTTTGAAGCGTTCGGTCGCTGCATCGATCAGCTCGACGGCCGCTACATCACCGCCATCGACAGCGGCACTTCCGTGGCGGACATGGATTGCATTGCCCAGCAGACCCAGCATGTCACCAGCACCACGTCGGCCGGAGACCCGGCGCCGCATGCGGCGATGGGCGTGTTCACCGGTATTCGCGCGACGGCCATGGCGCGGCTGGGCAGCGATAACCTCGAAGGTTTGCGCGTGGCGATTCAGGGGTTGGGCAACGTCGGTTTTGCCCTGGCCGAACAACTGCACGCGGCGGGCGCCGATTTATTGGTCAGCGATATCGACCACGGCAAAGTGCAATTAGCGATGGAACAACTCAACGCACATCCGATCGCCAACGACGCGCTGCTCAGTACGCCTTGCGACATTCTTGCGCCGTGCGGTCTGGGTGGGGTGTTGAACAGTCATACGGTTACGCAACTGCGCTGTTCAGCGGTGGCGGGATCAGCGAACAATCAACTGACGCACCTGGACGTGGCTGATCAGCTGGAGCGGCGCGGGATTCTCTATGCGCCGGATTATGTGATCAATGCCGGTGGGCTGATTTATGTGTCGTTGAAACATCGTGGCGAGGAATTGACGACGATTACCGCGCATCTGTCGAAGATCAGTTCGCGGTTGACCGAGGTGTTTGCGCATGCGCAGGCGGAGAAGCGTTCGCCGGCGCGGGTGGCGGACGAGTTGGCAGAGCGGGTTTTGTATCGGTGACGGGGAAGATCAAAAGATCGCAGCCTTCGGCAGCTCCTACAGGGGCTGCGATCCTTTGTTGATTACTTCGGGGCCTTTGCTGCTTTGGCTGGCTTCGCCGGCGCTTCAGCAGAGTCTGCAGCTTCAACATTCTCGACAGGCTCTGCCGGTGCATTGAGCAGCTCCGACAGCGCGTCAGGCTGGCTCTTGAACGCGCGGGCAAACACATCGCGGTTCTTCGCCATGTAGATCCCGGCTTCTTCCACTTGCTGTTCAGTCAGGGACGGAACGGCTTTTTGCAGGACATCGGCCAGATATTCGGCCAGCTCGAGCATTTTGTCATGACGGTCAGCTTCGGCTTTATCCATGAACAAGCGCTCCAGATCTCGGCTGCTGCGGTATACCACTTCGACGGCCATTCACCACCTCACATGCCTTCACATTAAGTTGTCTTGACGACTACTGTATCCATATACAGCGAAAAGGATAAGCGAATCCCTGCGCCATGGGTAGTGGCTTTTGAATGTAGACCGGATTTCGGGTTTGTCAGGGGGATCGTGTTGAGGCCATTCGCGAGCAGGCTCGCCCCCACAGGGGGCGGTGCACAGCGAATACCTGCGACCAAACGCCACGGCGCGGGTTTGGCGGCGGCTCGCCATGATGGCGTGGCCTCTTTTCTGCATGACAAGCGTTACGTGCAGAAAACCGTCACGTCCAACACGCATCATCCGCTCGAATCGGGCTAAGGAACATCATCGTGAAAATCAACTGGGCCGAGAAACTGCGGCAAAACGTGCATCAACTGGCCGAGTCCCTGGGCAACCTGTTCGTCGAAACCTTCCACTACCTGGCGCTGTTTGCCATCGGTGCAGTGACGGCGTGGGCCGCGGTGATGGAGTTTCTCGGCATGCTCGAGGAAGGCCACATCAAGATTGATGACATTCTGTTGCTGTTCATCTATCTGGAACTGGGGGCTATGGTCGGGATTTATTTCAAGACCAATCACATGCCGGTGCGCTTCCTGATCTACGTGGCGATCACCGCGCTGACGCGCCTGCTGATCTCCAACGTCTCGCACCACAACCCGCCGGACATGGGCATCATCTACCTGTGCGGCGGGATTCTGCTGCTGGCGTTCTCGATTCTGGTGGTGCGTTACGCCTCGTCACAATTTCCTTCGGTGAAAATCGACAAACCGCAACGCAAACTCGGCGCCGGCTCCAGCGAGCATCCTGAAGTCGAGAAAGGCGAACTTTAAAGTCCCGCGACTTGCCGGGATTGGCCGAGGACTTGTGGTGGCGGGGTCAGCCCGTCGCCATTGGTCATCGCCTCGAGGATCGCCATGGCGCTGTGGCCCTGTTCGATGGCGATGCCGAATTGGATGCTTTGCACCAGACGCTTGAGGCGCGCCGGATCGTTGCGCTGCTCGGCACTGATCATGCGTTTGGCGACGATATGGCCGCTGTTGGACAGGGTCAGCATGATGCTGCCGTCCAGGCCCTGAATGCTCAGGTTGATCTGATAGTCCGGCGCGAAGGCATCGGTAATGATCTGAAAGGGATTGTCCATGATGCGTCACCGCCTGATTGAACGTGCAGTTGTTGACCGGCCATGATCGGGTTGGTTCGCCATACCAGACCATCGGCCATTCCGTGTCCTGTACTGGTTTCATGTAGGAGCTGCCGGAGGCTGCGATCTTTTGCTCTTCAATGTTTTGATTTCGGTCATGAAGATCAAAAGATCGCAGCCTCGTTTCACTCGACAGCTCCTACAGGGGGGAGTTTGCAAGGGCTGTGCCGGGAAATTTGTCGAACAATGAACATGGGGATAAAAAAGGCGAGCCACATGGCTCGCCTTTTTTTGTAGCGCGTTTTCAGGGCAGGAATGAATAGATGATCGCTGACAGTGCAATCAGGCCGATCAGCACCACGAACACGTTGGAAACCTGACCCGAATACTGGCGCAAGGCTGGCACGCGGCGGATGGCGTACATCGGCATCAGGAACAACAGACAGGCAATCACCGGCCCGCCAAACGCTTCGATCATGCCGAGGATGCTCGGGTTGAACGTGGCCACTGCCCAGCACGCGAGAATCATGAACAGTGCAGTCACCCGGTTCAGCCAGTTCGCCGACATGACGCGGCCACGGCCGCGCAGGCTTTTCACGATCAGACCCTGAAAGCCTTCGCTGGCGCCGATGTAGTGGCCGAGGAAGGATTTGGTGATCGCCACCAACGCAATCAGTGGCGCAGCGTAAGCGATCACCGGGGTCTGGAAGTGGTTGGCCAGGTACGACAGGATCGAAATGTTCTGCGCCTTCGCTGCCGCGAGATCCGCCGGCGACAACGCCAGCACACAGCTGAAGCAGAAGAACATCACCGTCACCACCATCATGCCGTGCGCCATGGCGAGGATGCCGCTGCTCTTGCGTTCGGCTTGGTCGCCGTAGCGCTGTTTCTGATCCACAGCGAACGCGGAGATGATCGGCGAATGGTTGAACGAAAACACCATCACCGGGATCGCCAGCCACAGCGTTTTGAAGAACACCGACATCGGCATCGATTCTTGAGCGCTGGCGAAGAAGGCGCCGTTCCAGTTCGGGATCAGGCTGACCGCGAGCAACAGCAAGGCGGCGACGAACGGATAGACCAGCACGCTCATGGCTTTGACGATCACGCTCTGGCCGCAGCGGACGATGGCCATCAGACCAAGGATCAGCGCCAGCGAGAGGATCGCCCGGGGTGGCGGGGCGATGTGCAATTGATGTTCGAGGAAACTGCTCAGGGTGTTGGTCAGCGCGACGCTGTACACCAGCAGGATCGGGAAGATCGCAAAGAAATACAGCAGCGTGATCAGCTTGCCGGCACCGATGCCGAAGTGTTCTTCAACCACCTCGGTGATGTCCCCGGAGCGCCCGGACAAGACGAAACGGGTCAGCCCGCGGTGGGCAAAAAAGGTCATCGGGAAAGCCAGCAGCGCCAAAATCAGCAACGGCCAGAAACCACCGACACCGGCGTTGATCGGCAGGAACAAGGTGCCAGCACCGATCGCCGTGCCGTACAGGCCAAGCATCCAGGTGGTGTCGAATTTGCTCCAGCCCTTGTGGGCAGTTTCTGTATTGCGTGTGAGGTCTACAGCGGGATTTTCGGCAGAAGGTGTACGTACATCGGTCATCGTTATCGCCTCGTTATTATTCTTGCTCGGGCTCACGGTTGGCAGACCGTCGAATGCGGTCTGCCGGGGCGGTCAGGCAATGCGCCTCAGCATTCCACCCAGTTCACAGCCAGGCCGCCCCGTGAAGTCTCTTTGTATTTGTCGTGCATGTCGGCGCCGGTATCGCGCATGGTGCGGATCACCCGGTCGAGGGAAATGAAGTGGTTGCCGTCACCGCGCAAGGCCATTTGCGTGGCGTTGATCGCTTTTACCGCAGCGATGGCGTTGCGCTCGATGCACGGCACCTGGACCAGACCGCCGACCGGGTCGCAGGTCAGGCCGAGGTTGTGTTCCAGGCCGATTTCAGCGGCGTTCTCCAATTGCTCCGGGGTGGCGCCGAGCACGTCGGCCAGGCCGGCAGCGGCCATCGCGCACGCGGAACCGACTTCGCCCTGACAGCCGACTTCAGCACCGGAGATCGAGGCATTTTTCTTACAGAGGATGCCGACGGCGGCTGCACCGAGGAAGAACGCGACGACATCATCGTCAGACGCGTCCGGATTGAATTTCATGTAGTAGTGCAGAACCGCCGGAATGATCCCGGCGGCACCGTTGGTCGGCGCGGTGACCATGCGCCCGCCGGCCGCGTTCTCTTCGTTGACGGCGAGGGCGAACAGGTTGACCCATTCCATCGCCGACAGCGTTGAACTGATGACATTCGGCTTGCCGATTTCCAACAGGCTGCGGTGCAACTTCGCCGCGCGACGCGGCACATTCAGACCGCCCGGCAGGATGCCTTCATGGCGCAAGCCCTGTTCGACGCATTCGCGCATCACCGACCAGATATGCAGCAGGCCCTGACGGATTTCCGCGTCGGAACGCCACGCGCGCTCGTTGGCCATCATCAGCTCGGACACGCGCAGGTTGTGCTGTTTGCACAGCGCCAGCAGTTGCGCGGCGCTGGAAAAATCGTACGGCAACACCACGTCACCGGCTGGTGCGACACCGGATTCGGCTTCTGCCGCTTCGATGATGAAACCGCCGCCGACTGAATAGTAGGTTTGCTCGAACAGCTCGGCGGTTTCGCCGAAGGCGGTCAGCGACATGGCGTTGGGGTGGTAGGGCAGGCTCTCGTCGAGCAGCAGGAGATCGCGCTGCCAGTCGAAGGCAATTTCTCTTCGCCCGGCGAGGCACAGTTGGCCTGTCTCGCGCAGTTGCTGGATGCGTGGATCGATGGTCGACGGATCGATGCTGTCTGGCCATTCGCCCATCAGGCCCATGACTGTTGCGCGGTCGGTGGCGTGACCGACACCGGTGGCTGACAACGAGCCGTACAAACGGATTTCGACACGACGCACATCGTTCAGCAAATGCTGATCGATCAGCGCCTGAGCGAAGGTCGCGGCGGCCCGCATCGGCCCGACGGTGTGGGAACTGGACGGACCGATGCCGACTTTGAATAGATCGAAAACACTGATAGCCATGCTAAACCCTTACAAGCAATGGAGTAGGAATCGCTGCCATTTTTTGTAGGACAAGCGCAATGTCGGCGATACTGCCTACCTCGGTCCTACGTGACTAACGAAACTTCCTAAGTAAGCCTTTAGCAGGACTAAACGATGAGTCGTCAATTGCATGCCCAGACTTACGTCTGGCTGCAGGTGTTTTCCTGTGCCGCGCGGCACCTGTCATTCACCCGTTGTGCAGAAGAGCTGCACATCACTCCCGGAGCGGTCAGCCAGCAGATCCGCCAACTGGAAGAGCGCCTCGGTTTTCGCCTGTTTCATCGGCGTGCCCGTGGCGTTGAGCTGAGCGCAGAAGGCCAGCGGCTGGCGATCACGGTGAACGAGGCCTACGGCAGCATCGACGCTGAGTTGCGTCGCCTCGATGCGGGAATGATCAGCGGAATTTTGCGCGTGCGCTCGATTCCATCGTTCCTCAGCAAATGGCTGACGCCGCGCTTGCCACGTCTGCAACAGCGTTATCCGGACATTCAGTTGCGCCTGGTTGCCGAGGACAGCAGCGTGCCGTTGCACGAGGGCGACTTTGATCTGGCGATCGATCTGAACGACGGCAGTTACCCGGGATTGTTATCCACAGCCTTGCTCGACGAGCAGATTTTCCCGGTGTGCGCGCCGAGTCTGTTGCGTGGGCGACCACCGCTGCATGGCCCGGCGGACCTGGTGCATTTTCCTTTGCTGCACGACATCACCGCCTGGCGTGGCAGTTACGAATATGCCGAGTGGGAGTTTTATCTGCATGCGATCGGCTTTGAAGGCGCCGACGTACGGCGCGGGCACACCTTCAACCGCAATCACCTGACCATCGAAGCGGCGATTGCCGGGATGGGCGTGGCGATCGCCCGGCGTACGTTGCTCAACGATGAACTGGAGCGCGGCACCCTGATCGTGCCGTTCGGCCTGTCGGTGCCCAACCATAAACGTTACGTGTTGCTGTACGCGCCAGGGGCGTTGAGCCATCCGGGCGTGCGTGCGGTACATGACTGGCTGGTCGAAGAGGCGGGGATTTTTCGCGGTTTGCACCCGTTGAATGACGGGCAATTGTGAGCAGATTTTGCCGGGTTGCGAGGCGACCCAACTCCCGACCTTACCAGCGCTTTGCTCGGTTGTCCGACTTTTTTTGCGAATGAATATTTATCTTTTTCCAGGGGTTGAAATGTTCGCCGGTCGGGCCGATTGTTGTAACCAGGAGGTCAGGAAATTCAACTCAAGGCCTCTCACGAGCTAGCTGAAATAAGGGATGGAACTATGCAAATCCAAGTCAACAGCGATAACCATGTTCAAGGCAGTAAACGACTGGAGGAGTGGGTACGTACAACCATTGAGAGCACGCTCGACCGTTATGAAGAAGACCTGACCCGTGTCGAAGTCCACCTGAGCGACGAGAACGGCGAGAAACCAGGTCCCCATGACATGCGCTGCCAACTGGAAGCGCGGCCAAAAGGCCATCAACCGATTTCCGTCACCCATAAAGCCGATTCGCTGGAACAGGCAATCGATGGCGCCGCCGAAAAACTCGAGCACGCGCTGGAGCACCTGTTCGGCAAACTGCGAGGTAAACCACGCGCCGCTGTGGTGCCATTCACGGGCAAAGCCAACGACAAGCTGCTCGCTGAAGAATTTGATGAGAATGAGCAGGCAGCGATCAACAGTTGATGCGCTGATTATTTAATTCACCCAATGAGAACGGGCCTGCTTTTGCAGGCCCGTTTTTGTTTGTGTGGCGGTTATTGCGCAGGGCATGAATGGGCTGCCCCTCACCCCAGCCCTCTCCCTGCGTGAGAGGGGGCCGACCGAATCGTATTGCGAGGTACATCGACCTGAAAGACCGAGTCGATTATGGATTCGGTAAGGCAGAATCAGGTCGGCGTAGCTCGCAAGTATCCCCCAATCAGCCCCCTTTCCCTGTGAGAGAGGGGTCGGCCGAGTCGTATTGCGGGGTACATTGACCGGGAAGACCGAGTCGATTATGGATTCGGTAAGGCACTTTCAGGTCGATGTATTTCTCAAACATCCCGCAATCAGTTCCCTCTCCCTGTGGGAGAGGGTTAGGGTGAGGGCAGTCTTCGAGCTGCCGCAATTTGTATGATCTGCTCCAGTACGTCATCCATCTGCTGAAGTATTTCCAGGTTGCTGAAACGTACGACCTGAATGCCTTGCTGATACAGGTGATTTGTTCGGCGCTGGTCGTATATCAATCCCGACGCTTCATAGTGCTGACCACCGTCCAGCTCAATCGCCAGTTTCAGCTCGGCACAGTAGAAATCCAGCACGTAGGGCGGGGAGGGAAACTGCCGACGAAATTTCAGATTGGCAATTTGGCGGGAGCGAAGCTTTTGCCAGAGCAGGTATTCACAGTCGGTTTGCTGAACGCGTAACTGGCGGGCGAATTGGGCGAGGGTGGGGCGATTTTGCATGCTTCACGATCCTTGTGAAGTTGATTTGAAGTTTTACTGTAGACCATGACCTGCTGACCCTCACCCCAGCCCTCTCCCGTAGGGAGAGGGGGCCGACCGAGGTGTCTTGCGGAGTACATCGACCTGAAAAACCGAGTCGATTATGTATTCGGCAAAGCAGCTACAGGTCGAGTCGATTATGTATTCGGCAAAGCAGCTTCAGGTTCAAACGATTATGGATTCCGCACTGCACGTTCAGGTCGACGGAGATCATGAGCATCCCCCAATCAGTCCCCTCTCCCTCCGGGAGAGGGTTAGGGTGAGGGGCTTTTTAATCCTCAGAACGCTACCGATGTCTGCACATAAACCGTGCGCGGTTCACCGACATACTTGCCTTTGTTGTTGTCATCAAACGAGCGTGTGAAGTACTGCGTGTTGAAGATGTTTTTCACCCCGACCGCGACGTTGAGATCCGACAATTGCGGGCCGAAGTCATAACCGGCGCGGCTGCTGAACAGCATGTAACCGGGGATCTTTCCGGTGCTGCCGTCGGCGCTTTCTTTCGCGGTGTTGGCGTTGTCGGCGAACTGGTCGCTCTGGAAACTGCTGTCCAGATTGAGTTTCCATGGCCCTTCGGTGTAACCCACGCCAACCGTGCCTTTGTGCTTCGACGAGAACGGTACGCGGTTGCCTTTGTTCGGGCCGTCTTCGCGAATGCTCGCATCGACGTACGCGTAGGTGGCGTAGACATCAAAACCGGCCAGCGCCGGGCTCAAGTCATCCAGCGCATAGTTGACGCTGGTCTCGATGCCCTGATGGCGGGTTTCGCCACGGGCGATCACCGAATCGTTGGTCTGATTGCTTTCGTACTGGTTGTCGAAGTTGATCAGGAACGCGCCGATCTCCGCGCGCAACGCGCCGTTGTCATAGCGCGTGCCGAGTTCCCAGGTGCGCGCCTTCTCCGGCTTCACTTCGCCGCTGCTCACACGGTTGGGCATCTGGCTGTACTGCACGCTGCCGAACGAGCCTTCGGTGTTGGCGTACAAATTCCAGCTGTCAGTCAGGTGATAGAGCACGTTCAACGCCGGCAGCGCGGTGTTGTAGTCACCTTTGTATTTGACGTCGGTGAGGTTGTTGGTCTGCTGCGAGTCGATCATCTCGTAGCGCACGCCCGGGGTGATTGTCCATTTGCCGATGTCGATGCGGTCGTCGACGAAGAACGCATTGGCCTCGGTGCCGCCACGGGTGTCGCGGTCGTTGCGGCTGTTGGTGGTCGGGTATTCGTTACTGCTGATCGGCGTGCGATAACGCAGTTCGTGGCCGGCCTCGTTGATGTAGCGGTAGCCGACGCCGACTTCATGGCTGGTCGGGCCGAGGTCGAAGCCTTGGGCGAAACGGGTTTCCAGACCGCGCACCCAATACTCACGCGGCGACAGCGAAAGGAAGGTGCCCTGATCGAGATATCCGCTGCGCAGGGTCTTGGTGAAAAAGGTGTTGGCGGTGAATTCGCGGCGATCTTCCTGATAGCGATAGCCGAAGTTGAACATCGTCCGGCGGCCCCAGAACTGATCTTTCGGGCGCGTTGACTGATACGGATCGGCATCGTAATCGGCGACGTTGAGGCCACCGGGCATGTCGGCCTTGCCCTCGTAATACTGGGCCATGGCGTTGAAGCTGTTGGCTTCGTCGAGCTGATATTTGCCCTTGAGGATCAGGTCGTCGATCTCGGTGTCGCTGTGTTCACGCCAGTCACCGCCACGCGTGCCGGAGTAAAGCAGGGCGCCGCCGAGACCGTTGGCATTGGTGCCGCCGGCCAACAGGTTGGCGCTGGTCTTGAAGCCGTCATGGCTCGACGATGGGCTGGTTTCGGTCTGGAAGCCGCCCTTGACCGTTGGTTCGTCAGGAATCGCCCGAGTCACGAAGTTGACCACGCCGCCGACGTTCTGCGGGCCGTAGCGCACCGCGCCGCCACCGCGTACGACGTCGACGGCGTCCATGTTGCCCATGCTGATCGGCGCGAATGACAACTGCGGCTGACCATACGGTGCGAACGGCACCGGGATGCCATCCATCAACACCGTCGAGCGTGCAGCCAGGCGTGGGTTCAAACCACGAATGCCGAAGTTCAGCGCCATGTCGTGGCTACCGGTGCCGTTGTTTTCCGGCGCGTTGACCCCGGGGATGCGGTTGAGCACATCGCGGGCCTGGGTCGCGCCCTGGCGTTCGAATTCTTCGCGGCGGATCACGTCACGGGCACCGGGATGTTCGAAGACATTGATCTGCGCCGCGTCGCCGAGCCAGTCACCGACGACTTTCGAGGTGTCCAGCTCCAGCGCGGCATCGCCCGCAGATTGCAGGCTGAAGGCGTTATTGCCCTCGGCGCGTGCTTGCAGGCCGGTGCCTTCGAGCAATGCATTCAAGCCCTGCTCGGGCGTGTAGCTGCCTTCCAGGCCACGGCTTTGCACACCGCTGGTGACTTGCGAGCCAAAAGAAATCAGCACGCCCGCTTCCCGGCCAAACTGGTTGAGGGCATTTTCCAGCGATGCTGGCGCGATGTGGTAAGCCTTGGCGTCGGCGGCCAGTGCGCTGAAGCTCAGGCTGGCGCCGAGGACAAGATTGCGCAGGCTGCGGGCCAGCGGCGTGAGGCGGGTGGGGTGCATGTCGGATGATCCTGAGAAGGTTGAATCAAGGGGGCTTTCCTTCTCTGTCACGCCAGATCTGAAAAACGGCTCATTTATTTTTCAAGGATCAAAAGATCGCAGCCTGCGGCAGCTCCTGCATTTGGAATGCATATCTCCTGTAGGAGCTGCCGAAGGCTGCGATCCTTTGATCTTGCTCCTTAAACTCGCGCCTCAACGGTCACCCAATAACGGGTAAGCCGCTTCACCTTGACCGGCAAACTGATTTCCAGCAGATCGAGAATCCGCTCGCTGTCGTCCAGCGGATACGTTCCGGAGATCAACAGGTCGGCAACTTTGCTGTCGCACTTGAGCTGCCCGCGACGATAGCGGCCAAGCTCATCAAGGAAATCGCCCAGACGCATATGCGCCGCCACCAGCATGCCGTCGGCCCAGGCGCCGCTGTTGGCGTCCAGAGGACTGGCTGCGCTGACCGAGGTGGTGCGGAAGCTCAATTGACGAGCGACCGGCAGCAGCATCGGCGTGCGACCGGCAATGCTCAGTTCGACCCGGCCTTCAAACAGCGCAACCTGCGTGCGATCAGCAAACTGACGCACATTGAGACGGGCGCCTTGGGTTTTCAGCAGGCCTTGTGCGGTACGTACTTCGAATGCTTGCGAGGCAGTCAGAAGAATTTCGCCTTCGAGCAAACGGATCAAACCCTGATCGACACGTACATCCGCCGCACTGGCGGTGTTCAGTTGCAACTGATTGCCCGCGCCCAAAGCCACTCTGCGCCGCTGACCGATCGGGCTGCGGTAATCGGCGAGCAACGATGGCAGTGGATTGTGCTCGCGCATGCCCCAGGTCGCCGCGCTGCCGGCCCCGAGAATCAGCAGCAGCTTGAGTGCCTGGCGGCGGCTGGCGGACTTCGGCCCATTCAGCGCCGCATGCGCCAGCGGCGAAGACACACCGCGCAAACGCTGGTTGACCCGCTGAATATGCTCCCACGCCCGACGATGTTCGCTGTGCGCATCCAGCCATTGTTGCCAGGCATGTTGCTGACGTGGGTTGAGCGCGCCTTGCTGCATTTCCATCAGCCAGTGCACCGCCTGCTCGGCGACTTGTGCGGAGAAATCCGGCGCGCGGTTCATAGCGCGAAATAGCAGCGCATTGCCGCTTTATTCAGGTGACGTTTGACCGTGGCCACGGAGATGCCGAGTTCGGCGGCGATCTGGGGATACGTCAGGCCATCGACCTGTGCCAGCAGAAACGCGCGTTTGACCTGACGCGGCAAGCCGTCGAGCAATTGATCCAGCTCCATCAGGGTTTGCAGGATGATCGCTTTGTCTTCTTCGGACGGCGCGACCATTTCCGGCATCTGCGCCAGGGTATCGAGGTAAGCGCGTTCGAGGTCCTGGCGGCGGTAATGGTTGAACAGCACGCGCTTGGCCAACGTCGTGAGGAACGCCCGCGGCTCGATGATCAACGGCGCTTCGCGGGCCGTCAGCACGTTGATGAAGGTGTCCTGCGCCAGATCCGCCGCGCTGTGCGGGCAGCCGAGTTTGCGCCGCAGCCAGCCGGTGAGCCAGCTGTGGTGGGCTTGATAAAGCGCTTCGACGGGATGGGCGGACGGCAACGGTATTACTCCGGGCGCTTTCTTTAGCGAGTAAAGAGCATGCGTTAGAGAACAAGAACTGTTCGCATTGTAGGCGGCGATGATCCTCGCCGGCAATCAGATGCTTTTGCGTATGAGAATATTTATCATTAATATTGCTGGTCTGTTGGTTCGGCCTGTCGGCCGGACGATTCCGTTTCAGGGTCGAAACATGAAAGGCAAACTCGCGACACTTCCCATGTCCTATCGTCTGGCCGTCACCTCGCGGGTGCTGGCGGCAGTGTTTGGCGGCTATCTGGTCGCGGCGCTGGCCAGCGTCACCCTGACGATGTGGCTGCCACTGAGCCGCGCCGAAGCCGTGGTGACCGGCATGACCATTTCCTTTCTGGTCTATCTGGTGGCGGTGCTGTGGTGCTTCGCCTGCCGCACGGCGTGGTCGGCGTGGGTCGGCTTGCTGGTGCCGAGCGTGATTCTGGCGACCGTTTCCGGCGCTGCACGCGGGTTGGGTTTTGCATGAAAGAGGGTTTTCGCCAGGCGATGGCCTGGCTGCACACCTGGACCGGCCTGGTCTTCGGCTGGCTGCTGTTCGCGATTTTCCTGACCGGGACGCTGGCGTATTTCAAAGATGAAACCAGCCACTGGATGCAGCCGGAGATCCCCGCGCGGCCAATCAATGCTGAGGCGAGCCTGACGCTGGCGCAGGATTATCTGCAACAACATGCGGCCGGCGCCTCGCGCTGGCTGATCGACTTGCCCGATGCCCGCGACCCTGCGCTGACGGTGCGCTGGCAGCAGGAACCGGGCAAACCCGGTGAGCGCGGGCGCTTCGAATCGACAACGCTCGACGCCCAAACCGGCGCCGAAGTGCAGGGCCGCGACACCATGGGCGGCGAGTTCTTCTATCGTTTCCACTTCCAGCTGCAAATGCCCTATCCGTGGGGGCGCTGGCTGGCGACCAGTGCGGCGATGCTGATGTTTGTCGCGCTGATCACCGGGATCATCACCCACAAGAAAATCTTCAAGGACTTCTTCACCTTCCGCCCGCGCAAAGGCCAGCGCTCGTGGCTCGACGGGCACAACGCCGTGGGGGTGCTGGTGTTGCCGTTTCACTTGATGATCACCTACAGCAGCCTGGTGATTTTCATGTCGATGGTCATGCCGGCGAGCATCGTGGCGTCGTACGGCAGCAACATCGATGCGTTTTACGATGAGGTTTTTCCAGAAACGGCAATTCCCGAACGCGCCGGACAAGCGCTGACATTACCCCCGCTGACAGCGTTTTTGACTCGGGCGAGCGAGCATTGGGCGGGCGGGCATATCAAACGCGTGACGGTGAACAATCCCGGCGACGCCAATGCCTCTGTGCAAATGTCGCGTGCCACTTCCGACAAGATTGCCTACGAATACGGCAGCGATGTGACCTTCAACGCCATCACCGGCGAGCAGCTCGGCGCGACCCCGGACAAACCCGTGCCGATGACCATTGCCGGTGGTTTTTACGGTTTGCACATTGGCCACTTCGCCGGTCCGGTTTTGCGCTGGCTGTATTTCATCTGCGGTCTGGCGGGTACGGCGATGATCGGCACCGGGCTGGTGATCTGGCTCGGCAAGCGTCAACTCAAACACGCCAAGAGCCGCGTGATGGCGTTCGAATTGCGCCTGGTCGAGGTGCTGAACATTGCCGGCATGGCCGGTCTGGTTTCGGCAGTGGCGGTGTTCTTCCTCGCCAATCGGCTGCTGCCATTGAGCCTGAGCGGGCGAGCGGATTGGGAAGTGAACGGGTTCTTTATCGCCTGGGGCTTGAGCGTGGTGCACGCCTCGTTGCGCAAGGGGCGCACGGCGTGGATCGAACAGCTTGCGCTGGGGGCGCTGTTGTTTAGCGCGGTGCCGTTGATCAATGCGCTGACAACGCCGTGGAACCTCGTAACAAGTCTGACGCAGGGTGACTGGGCCTTGGCCGGTTTCGACCTGACGTGTCTGGGCGCGGGCCTGTTCCTCGCCTGGGCTGCCTGGAAAATGCGTCGCGCCGCCAGCACCGTCGGCGCGCAAAAACCACGCCGTGAAGCGGCGCGGCCGATCACGCTTGAGCAAGGAAGCCACTGATGCTGCTGGCGCTGTTGCTGTGCTACGCCGGGTTTACCGCGCTGTGTCTGTCGATGCCGCGCCATCACGATGAAGTGCTCGGCAGCAAGCCCTCGGCGCGTCGCCGCCAAGGGCTGAAGCTGGGTGGATGGCTGTTGCTGGGCTTGTCGTTGTCGGCAGCGGTTACGGCGAACGGCTGGAGTTTCGGCCTGGTCGACTGGCTCGCGGTGCTGATGTTCAGTGCGCTGGCGCTGGTGTTGTTGCTGCCCTATCGGCCGCGTCTGGCGCTGGCGTTGGCCGGTGTCAGCCTGCTGGCTTGCCCGGTCGCCGCATGGGCGCAGTGCTGAGGTGCTGATCGGTCTGCCGCCGGAATCGCGCGACGACGAGCCGCGTGGCGCACGTGCGCATTTTCTGCAGGTGTTTCTGTCGCAGCGTTCGCAGATGGAAGCGCTGGTGAATCGGCGCGTGGGTTGCCGGGCGACTGCGGCGGATCTGGTGCAGGACCTGTTTCTGCGCTTCTGGCGACGGCCGCTGGTGCAGGTCGAAGAACTCAGCACCTACCTTTTGCGTTGCGCCGGCAACATCGCCATCGATCATTTGCGCAGCGAAGGCACGCGTGTGCGGGTCAACGAAGGTTGGCAGCCGGACGAGCCGGACAGCCACGGCAGTGAACCGCAAGCCGCGCTCGAAGCCGGCAATGATCTGCGCCATGTCGAAGCCGCGTTGCGTGCGTTGCCTGAGCGCACCCGGCAGATCTTTTTGCTCAATCGCATCCACGGCCGCAAGTACGCAGAAATCGCCAAAGCCATGGGCCTGTCCCAAAGCGCCGTGGAAAAACATATGATGCGCGCCCTCGAGGCCTGCAAGGCCAGCCTGCGCGACCCCGCGCCACGTCCGCCAGGGAAAGCTCCGTGAAGCACACCGATTGCATCCGTCCGACGCCTCTTCAGGAGCAGGCCGCATTGGCCTGGCTGAGCCTGTTGCACGATCGGCCGAGTGCTGGCGATCAGCTGACATTCAGCCAATGGCTGCGCGCGGATCCGGCGCATGCCGAGGCTTACGCGCAGGCCCAGGTGCTCTGGGAATTGAGCGAAGGCCCGGCGCGTACCCTGGCCGATGAAGAGGCTGTGGCGCTGCAGGGTTATCTCGATGCAATGGATCGCCCACGACGCCCGCAGGTTTTGCGCTGGTCAGGTGCGCTGGCGATGGCGGCGTGTCTGGTGCTGATGGTCAGCCTCGGTACGGGCTGGCAGCCACAGCGCTGGATCGACGATCTCGGCGCCGATTATGTTTCGGCGCCGGGCGAGATCCGCACGGTGACCCTCGCCGATCAATCGCAGGTAACCCTGGATGCCGACAGCGCGATTGCCGTGGACTTCAGCCATGGCGAGCGACATGTGCAGTTGCGCCGTGGCGCCGGTTTTTTCAGCGTTACGCACACCGGTGATCCGTTTGTGGTGGCGGCGGAACAAGGCGAGGCGCGAGTACTCGGCACCCAATTTGAAGTGCGTCTGCAGGCGCATGGTGCGCAGGTCACGGTGTTGTCCGGGCGCGTCGGCGTCACGGCGGATCGCCAAAGCGAACAGCAGATTCTCACGGCGGGGCAGCAAGTCGCCTACGGTCAGGGCGCAGCGCAAAAACTCCATGCCGTGGACAGCGAGGCGCAACTGGCCTGGCGGCAGGGCTGGCTGACTTACTACAAGTCGACGCTGGCCGAGGTGGTCGAAGATCTGCGGCGGTATTACCCGGGGCGGATCGTGCTGCTCAGCGATGAGCTGGCGGCGCGCAAGGTCAGTGGCAGTTTCCCGAGCAAGGATCCGCAGGCGGTGTTGAGTTCGCTGCAAGGGGTGTTGGGATTTGAGCAGCATCAGGTGTTGGGGCATCTGATTATTTTGCGCTGAGGCAAAGTCAAAAGATCGCAGCCTGCGGCCTACAGGGAACGCATACCCATGTAGGAGCTGCCGAAGGCTGTGATCTTTTGATCTCGAAAAAATATTTTCAAATAGTGATGAGGTAAACCCAGGCCCCATCCGTGTAGTGACTGAAACTGCGAGTCATTCGCATCCGTTGCGGTTCTACACAGGTCATTGAGCAATGAAGTCCAGGGCAAAATCGGGTTCGGTCAAACAGTGGTTGAGCGTATCGGCGTTGAGTTTTTCGGCATTGGCGTTGTTGCCGATGAGCGTCGCGCTCGCGACCGAAGCGGTCAGCAGCCCGGCGCAAAAACAGTTCAACTTCGCAATGGCGGCCAAACCACTGCCACAAGCCCTCAATGACTTCAGCCGCGTCACCGGGCAAAGCGTGGTCTACACAGATGAGGCGCCTTACGGCCTCACCGCTCCGGCAGTCAACGGTCAGATGAGCGCCGAACAAGCGCTGCAACGCTTGCTCAGCGGTTCGGGCCTGAGCTTGCGCCGCATCGACAGCCACACCTTGGCGCTGGAGCCGCAACCGACCGAAGGCGCGCTGAACCTCGGCGCCACCACCATCACCTCGACGCGCGACGAGTCGATGAGTTATCAGCCGCCGGAAACCAGCTCGGTGATGCGCTCCTCGGCCTCGTTGCAGGAAGTCCCGCAGACCGTCAACGTCATCCCGGCGCAAGTCATCCGCGATCAGGCGCCGCGTAATCTTGACGACGCGCTGGCCAATGTCAGCGGAATCACCCAGGGCAACACCTTGGGCAGTACCCAGGATTCGGTGATGACCCGCGGTTTCGGCGACAACCGTAACGGCTCGATCATGCGCGACGGCATGCCGATCGTGCAGGGCCGCGGCATGAACGCCACGGTGGATCGCGTCGAAGTGCTCAAAGGTCCGGCGTCGTTGCTGTACGGCATTCAGGATCCGGGCGGCGTGGTCAACATGGTCAGCAAGAAACCTGAGCTGGCGCAGTACAACGCGCTGACCTTGCGCGGCTCGACCTACGGCGACGGCAAGAATGGCAGCGGCGGCACCTTCGACAGCACCGGCGCACTGGGCGATTCCGGGCTGGCTTATCGCATGGTACTCGATCACGAAGATGAAGATTACTGGCGCAACTTTGGCTCCCATCGCGAAACCCTGATCGCGCCGTCGCTCGCATGGTACGGCGAAAGCACCAAGCTGCTGTTCGCCTACGAACACCGTGAATTTCTGACGCCGTTCGACCGTGGCACGCTGATCGATCCGCGCACCAACCATCCGCTGGACATCTCGCGCAACGAGCGTCTCGACGAGCCGTTCAACAACATGGAAGGGCGTTCCGATCTCTATCATTTCGAAGCCGATCATGAACTCAACGACGACTGGAAAGCCCGCTTCGGCTACAGCTGGAACCGCGAGACTTACGACGCCAGCCAGGTGCGCGTCACCGCCATCGACACCAAAAAGGGCACGCTGACTCGCAGCATGGACGGCACCCAAGGCGCGATCAGCACCGACCGTTTCACCACCGCCAGCCTTGAGGGCAAAGTCAACATACTGGGCATGCAACATGACTTGGTGTTCGGCGTCGACGACGAGTACCGCAAGATCTACCGCGCCGACCTGATCCGCCAGAAAAGCCTGAGCACCTTCAGCTACGTCAACCCGGTGTATGGCCGTGAAGTCGAAGGCACCACGGTCAGTGCCGCCGACAGCGCGCAAACCGATGAACTGCGCAGCGATTCGCTGTTCATGCAGGACTCGATTCACCTCACCGACCAGTGGATTCTAGTCGCCGGCGGACGCCTTCAGGAATACGACCAGTACGCCGGCAAAGGCGTGCCGTTCAAGGCCAACACCGACAGCAACGGCCAGAAGTGGGTGCCGCGCGCCGGTCTGGTGTATCGCTACACCGACGCTCTGTCGTTCTACGGCAGCTACACCGAATCGTTCAAACCCAACTCGACCATCGCGCCGTTGAGCGGCAGCAGCAGCGTGCTCGACGGCAGCATTGCGCCGGAAGAAGCCAAGTCATGGGAGCTGGGCGCGCGCCTCGATATGCCGGGGCAACTCACCGGTAACATCGCGCTGTTCGACATCAAGAAACGCAACGTGCTGGTGGCCAACGCTGAAGGCCCGACGACGATTTACAGTGCCGCCGGCGAAGTGCGTTCGCGCGGTCTGGAAATGGACCTGACCGGTCAACTGAGCGAGCACTGGAGCATGATCGGCAGCTACGCCTACACCGATGCCGAAGTCACCGAGGACCCGGACTACAAAGGCAAGCGTTTGCAGAACGTGGCGAAGAATTCCGGCTCATTGTCGGCGGTGTATGACTTCGGCAGCGTAATCGGTGGCGATCAGTTGCGTGTCGGCGCTGGCGCTCGTTACGTCGGCGAGCGCGCCGGTAACGCGGTGAATGATTTTGACTTGCCGAGCTACACCGTCGCCGATGCGTTTGCCACTTACGACACCAAAGTCGAAGGGCAGAAGGTCAAGTTCCAGCTCAACGTGAAGAACCTGTTTGATCGCACCTACTACACCTCGGCGGCGAGCCGGTTCTTTGTGTCGATGGGCGATTCGCGGCAGATCTCGCTGTCCAGCACCCTGGAATTCTGAGGCAACAGCAAAAGATCGCAGCCTGCGGCAGCTCCTACATTATTCCCGTGCAGGAGCTGCCGAAGGCTGCGATCTTTTGATCTTCTAACGCAAAAACGCCTGCCGATATTCGCCAGGAGTCCCGCCCAGCACCTGCTTGAACCGATTGGTAAAGTGGCTCGCACTGGCAAACCCGCAAGCCAAGGCAATCTCCCCCAACGGCAGCACCGTGCCCCGCAACAACTCACGCGCCCGATCCAAGCGTCGCGCCAGCACGTATTGATGCGGCGGCAAGCCAAAGCTCACACGAAACATCCGCGCAAAGTGGTATTCCGACAATGCACACAGACCAGCAAGCTGACCGAGGCTGATCGGTTCAGCCATCTGGCTGTCGATGAACTCCACCAGTTGCCTCCGCTGATGCGCGGCCAGTCCGCCCTTCAGGCGTAAACCCTGACGTGCACCGACCTGGCTGAGCAGGGTGTGGCTGATCAATTCATGGGCGAGGCTGCTGGTCAGCAAACGTTCGGCGGGCTCATCCCAGTTCAGCGTCAGCAGTTGACGAAAGCGCTGCGCCTGCTGCGGGTCTTCAAGAAAGGTCTGTTCACGCAGCTGCATTTCCCGTGGCTCGCGATCGAGCAGCGTGACGCAACCAAGGGCAAATTGTTCGGCGCTGAAATACAGGTGCGCGAGGCGAATATCGCCGTTGATCACCCAGCCGGACTGGTGATCGGCCGGCAGAATGCACAACTTGTCCGGCCCGCCCTTGTGCCCCGGTTGCCCACGGCGGAAGGTGCCAGTGCCACCGGCGATGTAGCAGGAGAGCGTGTGGTGGCTCGGCGCTTCGTACTCCTGAGCGTCGTGGTGATTGGTCCACAGGGCCGCAGACAAGCCGTCACCGAGCTCGGCGCTGTGCACAAGGCGTGCATTGGGCGAGCGGTTAAGCGCTTGAAAGACTTGCAGGGTATCGATGGCGGACATGATCGGCTCTCTCCAACGCCTTGCATCCTACTCCGTAGATTTCGCCCTGCCAGCCCACCGCCGGACAAAAGCGCAAGAATCTGCAAGCGCCCCGACGCCGGGTGTATCACGCTCAATCCCTATCCAGCGCAAACCTGTGGCGAGGGAGCTTGCTTGCGCTTGAGTGCGCAGCACTCACTAAACGGCGTGGCAGCCCGGCAAAAGTGGGCCGCTGCGCAACCCGGCGCGAGCAAGCTCGCTCGCCACAGCAAGTGCTCGGCATTATCTCCAGGAGTGGGCGTCATGAATCTTTCGTTGTATCTGCTGACCGTGCTGATCTGGGGCACCACCTGGATTGCCCTGAAATGGCAATTGGGCGTGGTGGCGATTCCGGTGTCGATCGTCTATCGCTTCGGCCTCGCTGCGCTGGTGCTGTTTGTGTTGCTGCTGCTCAGTCGGCGCCTGCAACCGATGAACCGGCGCGGTCATCTGATTTGCGTCGCGCAGGGGGTGTGCCTGTTCTGCGTGAATTTCATGTGCTTCCTGACGGCCAGTCAGTGGATTCCCAGTGGCCTGGTGGCGGTGGTGTTTTCTACCGCGACGCTGTGGAATGCGCTGAACGCGCGGGTGTTCTTCGGTCAACGTATTGCGCGCAATGTGCTGATGGGCGGCGCGCTTGGCCTGTTTGGCCTGGGCATGTTGTTCTGGCCAGAACTGGCCGGGCATCAGGCTACCCCGCAAACCTTGCTCGGCCTCGGTCTGGCGCTATGCGGCACGCTGTGTTTCTCGGCGGGCAACATGCTTTCGAGCTTGCAACAGAAGGCCGGCCTCAAGCCGCTGACCACCAATGCCTGGGGCATGGCTTACGGCGCGGCGATGTTGTCGGTGTGGTGCCTGGTCAAAGGTATTCCGTTCGACATGGACTGGTCACCGCGTTATGTCGGGGCGTTGTTGTATCTGGTGGTACCGGGTTCAGTCATCGGCTTCACCGCTTACCTGACGCTGGTCGGGCGCATGGGTCCGGAACGCGCGGCGTATTGCACGGTGTTGTTCCCGGTGGTGGCACTGAACGTTTCTGCGTTTGCCGAAGGTTATCAGTGGACAGCGCCGGCACTGGCCGGTCTGGTACTGGTGATGCTGGGTAACGTATTGGTCTTTCGCAAACCTCGGTCAGTGCAACTTTCAGGGCAGGGGAAGTTAGTCTGATCGCCGTGAAGATCGAGCGCTGATTTGTCACTGCTCGATCTTCAGAGCGATGTAAATCATCAGCGGGAAGATAAAGTCGACAATATGCCTTGCCCAGTCCTTGGCGTTCCATGCTTCCGAGTTGTCCATGTCGAACCATTCGACACCAATGACTTGCAGGCAAAAGTAGTAGATGAATATTGCGATCAGTAATCCGATAATTGCGTACTTCTTGGCTTCATGAAAGTCCGCTGCCGATTGTTTGATCTTTCGGTAAAGTTGATAAGTGCCCACCAGG
The DNA here is from genome assembly GCF_044748825.1 of Pseudomonas sp. NPDC089741. Taxonomy (NCBI): domain Bacteria; kingdom Pseudomonadati; phylum Pseudomonadota; class Gammaproteobacteria; order Pseudomonadales; family Pseudomonadaceae; genus Pseudomonas; species Pseudomonas sp. NPDC089741. The sequence continues at coordinate 74,276 of NZ_JBIVGT010000013.1, forward strand.
CAGAAGCTGGTATAGAGCGCTTCCAGCGTGATGATCAGCCAGTAGATCCGGTGGTGCAGCATGGGCGAAGTGATTGCCCGATAGCGTATGTTGGGGTTTTTCAGGCTGGTGTCCATGCTCAGGACATGGCCGACATACTCATAATTTGAAGCGTAGTCGGTGAAGTTGCTGAACATTACCAGAATGCCAAATAAGCTGATGAACGCCATCAGGATGACTTTGCTATATCGTACTATTTCGTCGGTGCTAAGGTTGTTCAAGATTAATGCTCTCCATAACTTCATACCGTGAATTCGATAGGTCGGGAGAGTTTATAATGGTTATTTCCGGTTTTGGCTGGGGTTCAATTACAAGGTATGTGTAGCGTTATGTTTTTATAATGAAACGGGCAAGTACCCTGGAGTACTTGCCCGTATTGTTATCCGCGCCAGACTTGCGGATTGACCAGATCCTTCGGGCGTTCACCGAGCAGGGCGCTACGCAGATTGGCAAGGGCGCGATTGGCCATCGCTTCACGGGTTTCGTCAGTGGCCGAGCCGATGTGCGGCAGGGTCACGGCGTTTTTCAGCTGGAACAGCGGCGATTCGGCCAGCGGTTCCTTTTCGTAAACGTCCAGACCAGCGCCGCGAATGCGCTTGTTTTGCAGGGCTTCGATCAGTGCGGGTTCGTCGACAACCGGGCCACGGGAGATGTTGACGAGGATGGCGCTTGGTTTCATCAGGGCCAGTTCGCGGTGGCTGATCAGGTGGCGGGTCTTGTCGCTGAGTGGCACCACCAGGCAGACGAAGTCGGCTTCGGCCAGCAACTGGTCAAGGCTGCGAAATTGCGCGCCAAGTTGCTGTTCGAGTTCGCTTTTGCGGCTGTTGCCGCTGTAGAGGATCGGCATGTTGAAGCCGAGGTGGCCACGGCGGGCGATGGCGGCGCCGATGTTGCCCATGCCGACGATGCCGAGGGTTTTGCCGTGCACGTCACAGCCGAACAGCGGGGCGCCGACGCTGGCTTGCCATTGGCCGGCTTTGGTCCAGGCGTCGAGTTCGGCGACGCGGCGGGCGCTGCTCATGATCAGCGCGAAGGCGAGGTCGGCAGTGCTTTCGGTGAGAACGTCGGGGGTGTTGGTGAGCATGATCCCGCGTTGGTTGAAGTAGTCGAGGTCGTAGTTGTCGTAGCCGACGGAGACGCTGGAGACTACTTCGAGTTTGGTCGCGGTTTCGAGTTGGGCCTGGCCGAGTTTTCGGCCGACGCCGATGAGGCCGTGGGCATGGGGCAGGGCTTCGTTGAATTGGGCGTTGATGTCGCCGGCTTTTGGGTTGGGGACGATGACGTCGAATTCTTGTTGCAGGCGTTCGATCATTGGGGGGGTGATGCGGCTGAAGGCCAGGACAGTTTTTTTCATTGGTTTTGGCTCTTGTTCGGCTTGATACCAAGCACGCTAACATTTCTGGCTTGGGGTTGTCTTGGCGGCTTGTACGCCGAACAGCCTCTCGGGCTTTTGGGCCAATCAACAGTTTTTCGGGGGGCGGCTCCGTGTTCATCCCGAGTCTCTCCTAGTGCTGCTGTTCTAAACGTGCGCTGAACTTTTGATGACTTCAGTTATAACAAAAAAGATCGTCGATAAAGGATTTTGTTGCGAATATGTTTCTAAGACTGTCAGTTCTGACAGGTGCGGGTAAATAATAATAATGGCAGTCTTTTGTTTCGCATTTTCCGCGACAATCAACTTTGATAAAAGGACTTCTCATGAAAAATGAATTTTTTCTGTCTTCAAAACAACAAAAAGATGTGAGCGGTACGGCCAATGTTCTCATTGATAGTCTTGCACCATTCAACGGCGTGGTTGAAACCTTCGTAACGAATGGTGAGGAAGTTTACGTTATTGCACATCAGAAATTTGATGCCACGCGATCAGGGTCTCTGATGTTCAGTTTTAAGACTGATATCACTAATGGTAAGCATGATTATGAGACTGGTTCAGGGCTGTCTATTTTTTATAATTTGATCGAAAAGACCGATGACTGGGAAAAACTCACGCCGTATCCGGCTGTTTATGGCAGTGGAACTGTAACTGTGAGTTTCGACTATGCTAAAGGTACATTGGCAGTTGAGTTTGATTTGGAAGTTCAAAATAATCCAACAGAGCCAAAGTTAAAAGCGATTGGTGCATTCAGAGATGTTTCAGGTCTTGAGCATGTTAAGAAATAACGCGGCTCTATTTTTATTCAATCAATTTTTTGAGTGATCGCCGTCCATCGGGACGTCCACGTTTATCGATAGATGTGGACGTCCCGCGCTGTGCTCAGGCTGCTCCTACGGATTAGCGATGCGTGGCGGGCAGTGTCACTTCCACAGAAAGTCCCTCGGTCACAGGCTGTGGCTGATCTGCGCGAATATAACGTTCTGTTTAAAGTCTGCCCCGATGGCCGCAGCCGAACTTACATCCTGCCCGCTGGATGGGAAGACACGCGCTCGGCTTTTGTTTCGCGGTGAATTTACCCCTCATCGGAACGCCGCCCGCCCAGCCCTCTCCCCTGGGAGAGGGAGCCGATTTACGGGCTTTTCAATATCGGAATTCGACCGGGTATTTCACGTCGGCGTGACTCTCCCAAACACCTCGATCAGTCCCCTTTCCCTTTGGGAGAGGGTTAGGGTGAGGGGCTTTTGGTTGTGTGGCGGGGACTGCGGGATTTCGTGGTTATCCAGCACTCGATTCACCGCCAGTTCAGCGAGCATGATGATCTGCTGGATCGCCAGAATCGTCCTCCGCTGCGGAAGGTCGATGTAGGTGGCGATGTCGCTGGTCATGAGGCTGGCTTGTGCCAGTGATTCGCAGGCGTGCACCAGCAGGCTTTCGTTGTCCTGATCCGGGGCGATCTGGAACATGGTGCTGGGTTTGTGGAAGCGCAGGGTGAGTGCGTTGGGTTTGAGGTAGTGGTCGAGGGCGCGTTCGGCGGCTTCGTGGAATTTCTTTGAACCGGGGAATTCGTAGGGGGTGGTGTCGTCGGTTTCGGGTGGGTTAGGCGTTGGTTTGAACATAGGAAACATACTCGTGGCAAGTTGAGTTGAAGCGGCCACTTTTCGTTTTCCAGGCGAAAGGGTGGCAGCTGCGCGCGGACTGGAAAAACCGGTCAACTCACCAAAACCGGCAGGCCCAAGGGCCTCCCGCGCACAGCCGCCATAACATTGCGAGCTAAAAAGCGCCGCAGTATGCCATGAGCTTTGGTAGTTGAAATCGGGTTTTCCAGACCCGGTCGCTGATTCGTCAGCGACACCCAAATCCGAGCCACCTCACTTCCGACGGACAACCGTCAAACCCTGTCGGAAAAATCCGCGAAATCCTCAATCTGTAGGAGCTGCCGCAGGCTGCGATCTTTTGATTTTTAAACAGCGAGATCAAAAGATCGCAGCCTGCGGCGGCTCCTACACGGGCGTGGTGTGTTTAATCAGTTGGCGACTCGGGCGCCGGCGAGGCTGCCGCTCAGTTCGTAGGCGGCCAGTTCGGCCTGATGGGCGGCGAGGATTTCCGGCAGCGAGCCGCGCAGGTATTCGACCCACGTCTTGATCTTCGCATCCAGATATTGCCGCGACGGGTAGATCGCGTACAGGTTCAGCTCTTGCGAGCGGTAGTTCGGCATGACCCGCACCAGTGTGCCGTTACGCAATCCTTCTATCGCCGCATACACCGGCAGCACGCCCAGCCCCATGCCGCTAATGATCGCGGTTTTCATCGCGTCAGCGGAGTTCACCAAAAACGGTGAGCTGTTGATGGTGACCATTTCCTGGCCTTCCGGGCCGTCGAAGGCCCATTTCTCCAGCGGGATCACCGGACTGACCAGACGCAGGCAGGCGTGGTTCAGCAGGTCGCTGGGCTTTTGCGCGGCGCCATTGGCTTTCACGTAGGCCGGTGAGGCGCAGACGATGCTGTAGGTGATGCCCAGGCGTTGCGAAACGAAGCCTGAGTCCGGCAGTTCGCTGGCGAGCACGATGGACACGTCATAGCCTTCGTCGAGCAGGTCCGGCACGCGGTTGGCCAGGGTCAGGTCGAAGGTGACGTCCGGGTGGGTCTTGCGGTAGCGGGCAATCGCATCGATGACGAAGTGCTGGCCGATGCCGGTCATGGTGTGCACTTTCAATTGCCCGGCCGGGCGCGCGTGGGCGTCGCTGGCTTCGGCTTCGGCCTCTTCGACGTAGGCGAGGATCTGCTCGCAGCGCAGCAGGTAGCGTTTGCCCGCCTCGGTCAGGGCGATGCGCCGGGTGGTGCGGTTGAGCAGGCGGGTTTGCAGATGGGCTTCCAGGTTGGAGACCGCGCGCGAGACGTTGGCCGTGGTGGTGTCGAGTTGCACGGCGGCGGCGGTGAAGCTGCCGGCTTCGGCGACGCAACTGAAGGCGCGCATGTTTTGCAAAGTGTCCATGGGGTGCTCTCAAGGGAGATGGCAAATTGTGACACGAAGTTTCCGGGGCGAGACCCCCGACCAAGGGATTATCTCGTTAACCGTAACAAAGATTCACAGAAATCCCAGCTTATCGCCGCACAGGGCCTTCCATAGAATTGCGCCGATCCCTGTAGGAGCTGCCGAAGGCTGCGATCTTTTGATTTTGTTTTAAGGGAATCAAGGTCAAAAGATCGCAGCCTTCGGCAGCTCCTACAGAGGAAGCATCGATCCCCTCTCTCAGGAATTCGCAGCTGTGCCGCGTCGCATCAACAGAGCGCTTTTGTCGCTCAGTGTTCTGGCTTTTACCCTGGGTCTCGGCGGCTGCATCTCAACCGAAGGCATTGCTCCGCAGGGCAAGGGGTTGGACGCCAATTCACTGGCCACCGACGACGCCATCGCCCACGCTGCCCGTGACGCCAATTGGCCCACCGCACAATGGTGGCAAGCCTACGGCGACCCGCAACTCAATCGCTGGATCGACCTCGCCGTGCACGGCAGCCCGAGCATGGCCATGGCCGCTGCGCGAGTGCGTCAGGCCAAAGCCATGGCCGGTGTCGCCGAAGCGGCCGAGTCGTTGCAGATCAATGGCGAGTCGACCCTCAAGCGCCACAACTGGCCGACCGATCAGTTCTACGGCCCGGGCGATCTGGCCAACACCACCACCTGGGACAACAACGCCGCGCTCGGTTTCAGCTACGCCCTCGACCTCTGGGGCCGCGAAAGCAATAGCAGCGAGCGCGCCGTGGATCTGGCGCACATGAGCGCGGCCGAAGCGCGACTGGCGCAGCTGGAATTGCAGAACAACATCGTCCGCGCCTACATCGAACTGTCGCTGCATTACGCCCAGCGCGACATCGTCGCGGCGACGCTCAAGCAGCAACAGCAGATTCTCGATCTGGCGCAGAAGCGTTTGAACGGCGGGATCGGCACCCATTTCGAAGTCAGTCAGGCCGAGGCGCCGTTGCCGGAAACCCATCGGCAAATCGATGCGCTGGATGAGGAGATTGCCCTCAGTCGCAACCAACTGGCGGCGTTGGCTGGCAAGGGACCGGGCGAGGGCGCGCAGTTGCAACGCCCGACTTTGTCCCTCGGTGCTGCGCTGAAAATGCCGTCGGCGTTGCCGGCCGAATTGCTCGGCCAGCGTCCGGACGTGGTTGCCAGTCGCTGGCAGGTTGCGGCGCAGGCGCGCGGAATTGATGTGGTGCACGCCGGGTTTTATCCCAACGTCGATCTGGTCGGCAGTCTCGGTTACATGGCCACCGGTGGCGGCGCGCTGGAGTTTTTGACCGGCAAGAAACTCAACTACAACGTCGGCCCGGCAATCTCGCTGCCGATCTTCGACGGCGGGCGGTTGCGCTCGGAACTCGGTGAAGCCTCCGCTGGTTATGACATCGCCGTGGCGCATTACAACCAGACGCTGGTGAATGCGCTGAAGAACATTTCCGACCAGTTGATCCGCCGTGAATCGATGGACAAGCAGCAAGGCTTCGCTGCCGAGTCGGTGGCGACCGCGCAGAAAACGTACGACATCGCGATGATCGCTTATCAGCGTGGGCTTACCGATTACCTCAACGTGCTCAATGCGCAGACGTTGCTGTTCAAGCAACAGCAAGTGCAGCAGCAGGTGCAGGCGGCGCGCCTCAGTGCGCATGCCGAACTGGTGACTGCGCTGGGTGGCGGCCTCGGTGCCGGCAACGACGTACCGACTGCTGAAAAAACCCAGGCCCCGCAAACCCCGGCACTGCTGCGGTGAACCCAAAATATCTGGTGGGAATTTCCTCCTTTGGAGTTGACCCCAAACGCTGTGGCGAGGGGATTTATCCCCGTTCGGCGGCGCAGCCGTCGCAAAGCCAGTGCACGCGGTGTGACTGTGGGAATCGGGTCGTAGGTTTTGGGGCCGCTTCGCAGCCCAACGGGGATAAATCCCCTCGCCACAGGGGCTGTGTACGCCGTAGCAAATACTTCAATTCTCGATCATTGAGCAGAATGTAATGACTCCCTTGCCCGCACCGCTGCGCTGGCTTTACTCCCTGGAATGGCGCCGAGGTTTCTTCGACTGGGCGCGCAGCGATGGCGTGACCTGGGTCTACATCTTCAAGGTGTTGCTCGCCGCATTCCTCACGCTGTGGCTGGCGATGCGCCTGGAACTGCCGCAACCGCGCACGGCGATGATCACCGTGTTCATCGTCATGCAGCCGCAAAGCGGCCAGGTGTTTGCCAAGAGTTTCTATCGCTTCCTTGGCACATTGGCCGGGTCGGCGATGATGGTCGCGCTGATCGCATTGTTCGCGCAAAACACCGAACTGTTTCTCGGCTCGCTGGCGATCTGGGTTGGCATCTGCTCGGCCGGCGCCGCGCGTTGCCGCAACTTCCGCGCCTACGGTTTTGTCCTCGCCGGTTACACCGCCGCGATGGTCGGTTTACCCGCGCTGGCCCACCCGGACGGCGCGTTCATGGCCGCCGTATGGCGAGTGCTGGAAATCTCGCTGGGCATCCTTTGCGCGACCGTGATCAGCGCCGCGATCCTGCCGCAAACCGCCAGCGCCGCCATGCGCAACGCCTTGTATCAGCGCTTCGGCGTGTTCGCATTGTTTGTCACCGATGGCCTGCGCGGACGCAGCAAACCCGAGTCTTTCGAAGCCAGCAACGTGCGCTTCATCGCCGAAGCGGTGGGCCTTGAAGGCTTGCGCAGCGTGACGGTTTTCGAAGACCCGCACATGCGTCGGCGCAACGGTCGACTGAGCCGTTTGAACAGCGAATTCATGGGCATCACCACACGCTTCAACGCTTTGCACCAGTTGCTCGAACGCCTGCGCGGCAACGGCGAAGAACATGTGGTCGCAGCGATCAGACCAGGCCTGCAGGATCTTGCCGAAGTGCTCGACGGCTTCAGCGGCCGCGCCCTGACCAGCCCCGATGCCGCTCGTTTGGCAACTGCTCTGGCGACCTACAAAGAAGGTTTGCCGGCACGTGTGCGCAGCTTGCGCGCGATCTTTCAGGAGAGTGATCCGAGCGAAGCCGAACAACTGGATTTCCACACTGCGTACGAACTGCTCTATCGCTTCGTCGACGACCTGCACAGTTATGCACAGACCCACGCCTCTCTGGCCGATCACCGTCACGAACGCGAGCGCTGGGACGAGCCGTTCACCCCGCAAACCAACTGGTGGGCGGCCGCTGCCTCGGGCATTCGCGCCTCGTTTATTCTGGTGGTGCTCGGCAGTTACTGGGTCGCCACCGCGTGGCCAAGCGGCGCGACGATGACCCTGATTGCCGCCGCCACCGTGGGCCTCTCCGCCGCCACACCCAACCCGAAACGCATGGCTTTCCAGATGGCTTGCGGCACCTTCCTCGGTGCCCTGATCGGCTTCGTCGAGATGTTTTTCATCTTCCCGTGGATCGACGGTTTTCCATTGCTGTGCGTGATGCTCGCGCCAGTGATCGTGCTCGGCTCGTTCCTCACATCGCGCCCGCAATACGCCGGTGTCGGCCTCGGTTTGCTGATCTTCTTCAGTACCGGTTCGGTGCCGGACAACCTGACGATCTACAACCCCTACACCTTCATCAACGACTACATCGCCATGGTCATGGGTATGTTGGTCTGTGCCGCTGCCGGCGCAATCATTCTGCCGCCGAACAGTCGCTGGTTATGGAAGCGTCTGGAGCAGGACCTGCGCGGCCAGGTGGTCTACGCGATCAGCGGCAAACTCAAAGGCCTCGCGTCGAGTTTCGAGAGCCGTACCCGCGATTTGCTGCATCAGGCCTACGGTCTTGCGGCCGGGGAGCCGAAGGTGCAAAAGAATCTGCTGCGCTGGATGTTCGTGGTACTCGAAGTCGGCCACGCGATCATCGAGTTACGCAAAGAACAGGCGATCCTGCCGGTGCACCCGGCCTACGCCGAATCGCAGCCGTGGCGGCAGGCGATCCGCGTGATGGGTCGCGCGCTGGTGCGGCTGTTTCTGCAACCGAACGCCAGCAATCTCGAACGCGCACTGGTCGCCGTCGATCACGCCATCAGCCGAGTCGCGGCCACCGACGAACCGTTCGCGCCGCACTTCGATACCTCGGCGTTGCGCCGGGTGAAGAGCTATCTGCATTTCATCCGCACCTCACTGCTTGACCCGCAATCACCGCTCGCTGCCTACGCCATCGCCAAGCCCGAAGGACTTGCCCATGCCTCGTGAAATCGCCTTCCACGGCGTGTACATGCCGACCATGACCCTGATGTTTTTCATCGCTGCAGCGCTGGCCTGGGCGGTGGATCGGTTCCTGTCCGGGTTCGATCTGTACCGTTTTTTCTGGCACCCGGCGCTGCTGCGTCTGAGTCTGTTTACCTGTCTGTTCGGCGCCATGGCGCTGACTGTCTACCGTTGAGAATGTCACGATGAAAAAGTTTTTCAGCCTGCTCGCGACCCTGCTGGTGCTGGCCTTGGCGCTGTGGATCGGCCGCACGTTGTGGGAGCACTACATGAACACGCCGTGGACTCGCGATGGCCGCGTTCGCGCCGACATCATCAACGTCGCCGCCGACGTCACCGGTGAAGTGATCGATGTGCCGGTGCGCGACAACCAACTGGTGAAGAAGGGCGATCTGCTCATGCAGATCGACCCCGAGCATTACCGCATTGCGGTCAAGCAGGCGCAGTCGCTGGTCGCCTCGCGCAAGTCGACCTGGGAGATGCGCAAGGTCAACGCCCACCGCCGCGCCGACCTCGACAACCTGGTGATCTCCAAGGAAAACCGCGACGACGCCAGCAACATCGCCGACGCCGCATTGGCCGATTACCAACACGCTCAGGCACAACTGGAGGCCGCCGAACTCAACCTCAAACGCACCGAAGTACGTGCGGCGGTCGATGGTTACGTAACCAACCTCAACGTGCATCGCGGTGATTACGCGCGCATCGGCGAGGCGAAAATGGCAGTGGTCGACATGAACTCGTTCTGGGTTTACGGCTTCTTCGAAGAGACCAAATTGCCCCACGTGAAAATCGGCGATAAGGCCGACATGCAATTGATGAGCGGCGAAGTGCTCAAGGGCCATGTGGAAAGCATTTCCCGTGGCATCTACGACCGCGACAACCCGCAAAGCCGCGAGCTGATCGCCGATGTCAACCCGACCTTCAACTGGGTACGGTTGGCCCAGCGAGTGCCGGTGCGCATTCATATTGATCAAGTGCCGGAAGGTGTTCTGTTGGCGGCGGGGATTACCTGCACGGTGGTGGTGAATCAGGACGCTGTGGATAACTGATAGATCGAGTCGCTCCATTCGCGAGCAGGCTCGCTCCCACATGGGTAAGCATTTCAAATGTGGGAGCGAGCCTGCTCGCGATAAGGGCAACTCGGTGTCTCAGACCGATACCGAGTGATCACGAACTGCAAAACGTCTCCTGCAAATGCCGCCAAATCACTCGCCCGGACTCAAGTTTTTCAAACACCACCGTCGAACGCCGATCCGTATGCAATCCGTTCGCGTCCGCCTGCTGTTCGCGGTAGGTCACCGTCGCACCGCGCTCGTGTAATGCAATCCCGCACAGTTCGCTGAGCTCGATTTTGAACCCGCGCTTCTTCCCTCCAGCCATTTGAAACAATCCGCTCAACGCCTCGAAATCCAACACCCGGCCCAACGGCGAAACCATAGAGAATTCAGGCGAAAACCGCGCTAGCAGTCGCTCCAGTTCAGCGTCGTCTCCCTCCACGGCAAACCATCGTTCGATGGCTTCGTGTGCCTGAATCACTTCTTCAAAGTATTCGCTGTAGTCAGTCATGTAGATTTTTCCTTGAGGGGAGTTTGAGTCAGCAGCGCGAGCACTGCCGTCGAATCGAAGCGCAGCACGCTGACCATCGGCAGCATCGTCAGCAACGCGGCAGCGAGGAAGCAGTAGCGAAAACCATCGCCGCCCAATGCCCCCAGCAATGAGCTGAGCAACGCCGCGCCGAGGCAAAAACCAAGCTGGCGATTGATATTCCACAGCGCACTGGAGTGGCCCATTTTTTCTGTCGCGATGCCGACAAAGGCCAAGGTCTGCGCAGTGACGCTGCACAAACTGCCGCCCAGCCCCATCAGGGCGTAGGCGATGATCAGCGGGGCGCTCGCCGGTTGTTCGATGCGCATCAGCAGAGCAATGCCGAGGCATTGCAAAAGCATGCCGGCGCCGAGCAACGGCTTGGGGCCTACCCGGTTGAAGCTGCGTTTGCCGAGCATGATCGCGATGCCCGAACCCGCCGCCCATGGCAGCATCAGCGCACCGGTTTGCGCAGCGCCGACGCCGAGGTTGTGCAGGTACAACACGGCGATCATGTGAGTACCGGTGAACACACCGGGCACACACAGGTAAATCAACATCGCCAGACGTAATGACGGGTTCTTGATCAGTTGCAGATCGAGAATCGCCTCGGGTTTACGCCAGCCGTCGCGCAGATAAATGCACAGAGTCACAACGCTGAGCATCAATACGAAGAGGCCGAGCGTTCGGCTGTCGGTCTCGCTCACCAGACTGACGGCGATCAGCAACAAACTCAGGGCCGTTGCGGCCAGTAGCAAGCCGCGCGCATCCAGCGTCGGGCGTTCACTCGAAGGCTGATCGGGTTTCAACCAAAACAGGCCAAGGCCAAACGCGAGCAGCGCCACCGGCAAGTTCAAATAGAAAATCCATCGCCACGACAACGCCTGAACAATCAATCCACCCGCCGCCGGCGACAATGCTGGCACCATCAGCGCCACCAACAACACCACGCCGGTGAAATGCGCACGCTGCGACGGCGGAAACTGTCGATACGCCAACGCCTGACCGACTGGCAGCAGCAATCCGCCACCCAGCCCCTGCAACAACCGCCAGCCAATCAAGCTTTCAATTGATCCAGCTTGCGCCACCAGCGCCGAGCCAATCCCGAACAACAGCAGTGAAGCGAGAATCAGCCGTCGCTCACCCATCCGCGCCGCCAGCCACACGCTCAGCGGAATGATCAGCGTCAGGCCAAGCATGTAGGCGTTGCTGATCCACGCCAGTTGCGTGACAGACGCGTGCAATTGCTGAGCAATGTCGGGGTAGGCAATGCTGGCGACAAACATGTTCAGCAGGTCGAGGGCAAACCCTAGCAGATACACCAACGCGACTTTCGAGCGATAAGCCATGGCAGCTTCCCTGTAATGAGACGTGCAGGGTAAGGCGCTTACAGTCGTAGGAAAACGCTGGTTTGACTGTTAGTTTGTCAAAATGATTTTGACAGGGAGTACGCTGTATATGGTCAGCCTGGATCGTTTTGACACGTTCAAAGCCGTGGTCGAGGCCGGCTCATTGACGGCGGCCGCCGATACTTTGGGCCAGACCCGTGCCGTGGTGAGCTTCAATCTCAAGCGACTCGAAGAAGAGCTGGGTGTGACCTTGCTCACCCGCAACACGCGGCAACTGGCCCTGACCGATGCCGGCGAGCGTTTTTATCGCCGCTGTTTGCGCACCCTCGACGAGGCACGGCTGGCGATCGAGGAAGCGCGTTCAGAGCATTCACAGCTCAAGGGCACGTTGCGCATCACCACCACGGTGGAATTTGCCTTGGCTCAGGTGGTGCCGGCGCTGGAGGTGTTTCGCCAACAGCAGCCGCAGTTGAATATTCACCTGTCGACGTCTTCGACCCACGCCGATCTGATCTCCGAACGCTTCGACATGGCGATTCGCCTGGGGCGCATGCACGACTCCAATCTGCGCGCGGTGCAGCTGTCGACGTTCGAAGTGTTTGCGGTGGCGGCGCCTGCGTTGATCGAGCGTTTTGCGCCAGTTGCCACACTGGCGACGCTGGAGTCGATGCCAACCTTGGGCCACGGACGAGTGCCGGAAATGACGGTCGCCGACCCGGCCGGCGCCGAGCATGTCTACCAGCCAAAACCGGGGACCACCGCGATCGTTGCCGACAACTCGGCAACGCTGCGGGCGTTTGCATTGACCGGGCAGGGCGTGGCGATTCTGCCGCAATGGCTGATTCAGGATGATCTGGAGGCCGGGCGGTTGCAGCGTTTGCTCCCCGACTACCGCTTTGCCCGGCAAGGGGTCTACGCGCTATACCCGGACACCCGACATCTACCGCTGAAAGTGCGAGCGTTCATCGACTTCATGAAAACCTGGAACTAACGACTCCCCTGTAGGAGCTGTCGAGTGAAACGAGGCTGCGATCTGTTGATCTTCAAATCAACGTCAAAATCAAAAGATCGCAGCGTGCCGAAGCTCCTACAGTTGCCCACCCAAACCGAACCGCTTCATCAATGTCGACTCCAGCAATCCCTTGGGCACCAACAGCGCCAGCAACGGCAACGCCCGGCAGCCATTGCCGATACGGATCAAGCGCGGCGGCTTGCGCTGCTGCACCGCTTTGAGCAACTCGACAGCAAACTCATTGGCCGGCGTCGGTTTGTCCTGCGAAGCCCTGGCCCGGGCGCGAATGCCCTCGCGCAATGGAAACCATGGCGATTGTTCATTGATCAACAATTCGGCTTCATGCCCGGCATTCCTGGCGAAGCTCGACTGAATCGCCCCCGGTTGCACTTCCATCACGCGAATGCCGAAGGGCGCCAGTTCCATGCGTAACGCGTCGGTCAGCGCATGCACCGCCGCTTTCGACGCGCAGTAAGCGCCGGCAAACGGCGTAACCAGCACCCCCGAGACACTGCCGATATTCACCACCAGGCCTTTGGCCCGGCGCAATACCGGGAACAGCGCTCGCGTCACGCCGACAACTGAAAACACGTTGGTTTCGAACTGGCGCTGCATCGCCGTGACACCGCCATCGAGCAGCGGCCCCATGGCGCCATAACCGGCGTTGTTGATCAATACATCGAGGCCGCCGTGTTGCTGGTTGATCCGCTCGCCGAGTTGTTCCAGCGCCGCACTGTCATTGACGTCCAGTTGCACCGCAGTGAATCCGGCACTGCTCAATGCAGCAACATCCTCAGCCTTGCGCGCACTGGCCCAGACCTCGTAACCGGCGGCTTTGAACGCATCGGCGAGGGCGCGGCCAATACCGCTGGAACATCCGGTAATCAACGCAACGGGCATGGCGCATTCCTTGTGCAAAAAGTGGGGAAGTGGAATCAGTCGGAGAAACTGCCCTGCAAACGCTCGGCGCGGAACTCCAGGGTTTGCGGGCGATAACCGGGACGCAGCGGCGGCAGCGGCAAACAGTCTTGCCAGTTGCCACCGGCCTGCAATTCACCGGGGCCGCGATAACGTGGGGCAGTGTACTGATTGTCGGCGAGATTGACCGTGTCCCCCGGCGCGTAGGCGGCGATGCGCCAGCGCAGTTCGGTCAACGGCACGCTGTTGCCATTGTTCATGTTCAGTTGCAACGGACGATCAGCCGGGCATTGCTCGGGCGCGTAACTGATGCGCAGCTCAAGTCGCGCCAGTTGCTTGATCTCGCGGTTATCCAGCCAGACGACCCACATCGCCACCAGACCGAGGCCAATCGCGGCAGCCACTGAAACCGGCAAGGCCTTGGCCGGGTAGCGCAGCAACAGGACCAGCCAGGTGATGACCAGCAAAACGCCGATGAACATGTCGCACAACCTCGCGGGGATAGAGGGGCATCCTACCTAAGCGTAGGTGAGGTTGGCGATGGGCATCGGGACTTGCGGTGTCTGACCGGCCTCTTCGCGAGCAGGCTCGCTCCCACAGGGGAATGCATTTCAAGTGTGGGGGCGAGCTTGCTCGCGAAGGGGCCAGTTCGGGGAACGCTGAATCGGGACAAAAAAAGCCCCCGCCCAACCCACTGCGGATAGGGGACGCAGCGGGCTGGACGGGGGCTTCTTGTCTTGCTGAACGTTATTGCGCGATGGTCTTCACCGACACGCCGCGTTCGACCGGGGTGGAGCGGCCGTAGATATCTTCGAAGCGTTCGATGTCGTCTTCACCCAAGTACGAACCCGATTGCACTTCGATGATTTCCAGCGGGATCTTGCCAGGGTTGCGCAGGCGATGCACCGAAGCGATCGGGATGTAGGTCGACTGGTTTTCGCAGAGCAGGAATACGTTTTCATCGCAGGTCACTTCGGCAGTGCCGCTGACCACGATCCAGTGTTCGGCGCGGTGATGGTGCATCTGCAGCGACAGGCACGCGCCCGGTTTCACCGAGATGTGCTTGACCTGGAAACGCCCGCCCATGTCCACCGAGTCATACGAGCCCCACGGACGATAGACTTCGCAGTGGTTCTGGGTTTCGCTACGGCCCTGCTCGTTGAGCGTGTTGACCATCTGCTTGACGCCCTGAACCTTGTCTTTGTGGGCAATCATCATGGCGTCTTTGGTTTCGACCACGACGATGTTTTCCAGACCGATCACCGACACCAGTTTGCCGTTGCCGTGGATCATGCAGTTCTTGCTGTCCTGGATCACCACGTCGCCTTTGGTGACGTTGCCGTTGGCGTCTTTCTCGTTGACTTCCCACAGCGACGACCAGCAGCCGACATCACTCCAGCCAGCGGTCAGCGGCACGACGCAGGCGCGCTGGGTTTTTTCCATGACGGAATAGTCGATGGAGTTGTCCGGGCAGCAGGCGAAGGTGGCTTCGTCGAAGGTCACGGTGTCGTTGTCCTGCTCGCTGCGCTCAAGGGTCAGCAGGCAGGTGTCGTAGATGTCCGGATCGTGCTTTTTCAGCTCTTCGAGGAAGCGGCTGGCGCGGAACAGGAACATGCCGCTGTTCCAGTAGTAACCGCCGGATGCGACGTACTCGGTGGCACGTTTGACGTCAGGTTTTTCGACGAAGTGCGAGACGCGGCTGACGCCCTCGGGCAACAGCGAATCACCGGTGGACTTGATGTAGCCGTAACCGGTTTCCGGTTTGGTCGCCGGTACCCCGAACAGGACCATTTCGCCGTTTTCAGCCGCGACGGTCGCGAGGGCGAGGGCACGTTGCAGGGCTTTCTGGTCTTCCAGCACGTGGTCCGCCGGTAGCACCAGCATCAGTTCGTCACGACCTTCATTGACCAGCATCATCGCGGTCAGCGCCACGGCCGGCGCGGTGTTGCGGCCGAACGGTTCCATCAGGATGCGCTGGCATTCGAGATTACGATTGGCCAACTGCTCGTTGACGATGAAGCGGTGATCCTTGTTGCAGACCACGATCGGAGTGTCCATGCCTTCGAACACCAGACGTTCGAGGGTCTGCTGGAACAATGTGTGTTCGCCGGTCAGAGCGAGGAATTGCTTGGGGAACTGCTTACGCGAAAGCGGCCAAAGACGTGAACCGCTACCACCTGACAAGATCACCGGAATCATATTGTTTACTCCATAAAATCGATTGGTTAGAGGCACGAACGCTGTGTCGTTTCACTCTTGTTTTTGTCTCGTACCGAGAGGCGGTCTCTGTAGGAGCTACCGAAGGCTGCGATCTGTTGATCTTGATCCTGAGAAAAATCAAAAGATCGCAGCCTCGTTTCACTCGACAGCTCCTACAGGGGTCAGCGTCTCATCGGGAATTTGTTAGCGAGTCGATACCGGGCGTTTCACCCAGACTGGCGACAGGCTGCTGCCGCTGCCGGTGACGTACAGCACCGCTGCTTCACCGCGCTCCAGGGCGACCGGTTTTACGTCGCCGACTTTCTTGTCACCTTCGTACAGCGCCAGGCTGACTTTCACCGGGTTGATTTCACGTTCGCCACGGCCCTTGGCGGCCACGTTCGGCACCACGTCGGTCTTGCCGTCGGCGGTCTTCAGAGTCAGCGGCTTGTCGCTGAGGTTCTGCACGCGCACCAGGGATTTCTGCTTGTTCTTGAACGGCGGTTCTTCGATCAGTTGCGGCGCGCCGGAAGCGTTGTTGACCAGGGTGTAGTAGTGGTCACCGGCGAGCTTCACCGGCAGGGTCTGGCTGCCGACCTTGGCGCTGTAATCACCGCCCGGCATGAAGCTGAAGTCGCTGCTGGCCAATGGCGCAACGTCGCTCAGGTTGGTGCTGCCAACGGTGGCGCTGACTTCAGCGTTGCTGGCGTTGTAGACACGCACGAAGGTCGAGCCTTTCGGTGCGGTCGGGCCGTACAGGGCGGCGTCGCCACCGGCGAAGGCAGGGACGGAAAGCACGCTGAGGCCAGCAACCAATGCGAAGCTTTTAGCGAGACGACGAGGAGTAGGAGTGAAAGTCATGGTGTACCTCTCTTTCAGTTTTGCGCCCGATCGGGCGTCTCGGATTTAGTGTTGATTGCTACGTTTTGTTGGCGCGCGCCGGCTTGTTTAAGCTCTGCGACCCACTGCGGGTCGGCGTCGCCGATTTCGTTGTTCACAGGCAGATATCGTTCAGGAAACTCCCAGATCAGCACCTGTGGCGGGCTGTTCTTGAAGTCATCGCTTTTCAGGTAGCTGAGCATGGGCAGGATCGGCCCGTGGCCGTCTTCGGCGTAGCTCACCACGTCGCTGTGCAGCGCTTGTTTCAGTGCTCCGACGAAGTTCCAGTTGGGGTTGGCGCTGTAGCTGGTGCCGACCAGTGCCACCGGCACTTCATTGCTGGCGAACAGCGCGTCGCCGCCGGCAGGCTGATCACCGGCCGCGACGGTGTTGCGCTTTTGCAGCGGCTCTTGCGCCGGCATCAGGTTTTCGAACAGCGGATCGAGCGGCAGGAACAAGCGCAGATCGCCCTTGTGCGTGACCTTCTCCGCTGGCGTGGTGACGAAGCGTTGCGGCTCGCCGCTGAGCGGGAACTTGTCGGCGATGGTGTTCGCCAGGGTGTTCGCGGCGATCTCGGCGCCTTCCGGCGTCCAGTGCGTGTCGGTGCGCAGGAACACTTGCTGACCGCTTTGCTTGGCCTGTTGGAACGGCTTGAGCAGGTCAGGGGCGAGGATCTTGTCGGCGGCTACACGAGCATGGAAATCCTGATAGAGATTTTCGTGGATGCTCGCCGGTTTCACTTCACCCAGATGCTCCGGGTACAGACGAACCTTGGCCGGGACGATCGCCATCACCAGTTTCACGCCTTTCGCTTTGAGGGTCTGGCGCACGCCTTCAACCAGCGCGTAATTGCCTTGCAGGTTCAGCTCTTCGTTGACGATCGGGTTGAATTCTTCATCGCTGTACAACCACTGATCGCGACCGAGCACCACGCCCGGACGACCTTCGTTGAACAGTTTGAAATCCAGCGCGGCCCAGAGGTTGGTGCCCAGGCGCTTGATCGGGAATTCATCGTCGTAATGGGTTTCCACAGCCTTGGTCCAGCGGCCGTTGAGCACCGTCGCCTCGGCATTGGTGCTGAAGCCGAAGAAGCTGCGAACCGACCATAAACCGAGGACCAACAGGGTCACCAGGAACAGGGCGATGTAGAAGATGCGTAATGAGCGGGTCATGTCAGATCCCTCAGAACTGGAAGTAAAGGAACGGCGAGAAGCTTTGCGCCGAGAGTTTGAGAATCGAGGCGATGAACAGCAGCAGAATCAAGCCGCGCATCACGTAGCGGGACCAGTCCGCGCTCCAGTAGGCCGGTTGCACCTGGGCTTCGATGCCGACGGTGTAGCCAGGCTCATGGATGCTCGCCGGGTTTTCGCCGGGTGCGGCTTTGATCATTCCCGGAGTCGCCGTGGCAGGGCCGTTGGCCTCGACGTTGACTTCAGGCTTGGTCTTGGCCGGCGGCTGATGGGTGTACAGATCGCGCAGGCCGAAGAAGGCCAGCGTCACGTACGCCACAACCAGGGTCGCCACTTGCAGACCGGTAAGGCTGGCCTGATTGAGTTCCGACAGCGACCAGTCGCCGAAGCTGAACATTGCGCCGTACATGCGGCCGGCAACGTGCAGGTTCTCGGCACGGAAGATCACCCAGCCCATGACCACCAGCAGGAAGGTCAGCGCCCAGCGGATCGGGTTGAGACTGCGCGGCGAGGTGTTCAGGCCCAGCGCTTTTTCAATCGCCAGCCACATGCCGTGCCAGGCGCCCCAGACGATGTAGGTGATGTTCGCGCCGTGCCACAGACCACCGAGGAGCATGGTTAGGAACAGGTTGCGATAGGTCATCAGCGTGCCTTTACGGTTACCGCCGAGGGTGATGTACAGATAGTCACGCAGCCAGGTCGACAGGCTGATGTGCCAGCGGCGCCAGAACTCGGTGATCGACTGGCTGATGTACGGCTGCTTGAAGTTTTCCATGAAACGGAAACCCATCATCAAGCCCAGACCGATGGCCATGTCGCTGTAACCGGAGAAGTCGAAATAAAGCTGCGCGGTGTACGCCAGCGCGCCAAGCCAGGCGTCACCCGTGGTCGGGTTTTGCAGGGCGAAGCAATGGTCAGCGACCACCGCGAGGGTGTCGGCGATGAAGACCTTCTTGATGAAACCCTGCATGAACCGCGTGCAGCCCTCGGAGAACTTGTCGAGGGTGTGCGTGCGATTGTTGAACTGATCGGCGAGGTCGCGGAAACGCAACACCGGGCCGGCAATCAAGTGCGGGAAGATCGCTACGAAGGCGGCGAAGTCGATCAGATTGCGCGTGGCCGGGGTGTCGCCGCGATACACGTCGATGATGTAGCTGATCGATTCGAAGATGTAGAACGAGATACCGATCGGCAGCAGCACGTGGGTGAGGATGAACGGCTCAAGACCGACCGACGTCATCATCGCGTTGATGCTGTCGACACCGAAATTGGCGTACTTGAAGTAGCCGAGGATGCACAAATCGACTGCGACACCGAGCAACAGCCAGCGCTGCGCCGGTTTGGTTCTGACGCCAGCGGCACCGACTTTGAGGCCGATCCAGTAGTTCCACAGCGTGACCGCGGCGAACAGCGCGAGAAAGTCCACCCGCCACCAGGCGTAGAAGACGTAGCTGGCGATCAGCAGCAGCAAGTTGCGATAGCGTTGCCCGCTTAAGTAATACAAGCCGAGAAAGATCGGCAAGAACAGAAACAGGAACACGTTGGATGAAAATACCATCCCGATCTCTCCATGTTTGAACCAACAGTCAAGGGCCAAAGCCCCCCCAGACCCCCCGTGGTAGTGGAGGGGTGAAACGGTGTTTCTGTCAGGGTTGTGCCGGGCCTTGAAATCTTTCCCTCACCCCCCGCCCTCTCCCGGAGGGAGAGGGAGCCTGATCTCCATGGTTTTCAGAAAAGGAGATCAACTCGGTATTTCTGTGCAGCCTGATCTCGGTTGTTTTTCAACGCCTGAGATCAACTCGGTATTTCTGTGCAGCCTGATCTCGGTTGTTTTTCAACGCCTGAGATCAACTCGGTATTTCTGTGCAGCCTGATCTCGATTGTTTTTCAACACCTGAGATCGACTCGATATTTCATTTCGGCGTAACTCGCACAGCCACCTCGGTCAGTCCCCTCTCCCTTTGGGAGAGGGTTAGGGTGAGGGGCTTTTGCTTTTCGCCTTTCATGAACCCTTGTTGCCCTTTTCATGGGACGGGTCGTAGACCTTGGTCAGGTCGCCGCCGAGGCGGAAGGTCTTGAACGGCTGCATGCCATGCTTCTTCTCGATGACATCCGGCGCACAGGTGTAGAGCGTGCAGAACGGTTCGAGCCAGGCGAATTTCATGTCCTCTTTCAAGTCGGTCATGTCCTGCTCTTTGCCGTTCTTCTTCTCGAATTCATCCGGGTCTTTCACCCCCGACAACACCCGATCACCCAGGCGTTTCAGCGCACCGTTGTTTTCCTGGCGCAAATCAACCCCGTTGACCTGGGCGAAACTGGCGATCATCGCCAGCGGCGGCAAGGCGTAGTTGTGATAGGCGAGGGCGCGTTGCTGGCGCTTGAGTTCGTTCGGCAGGAAGCCGTCGGCATCGACTTGATTGGCGCCGACCTTGTATTCCTTCACTGCCCAGTCAAACAGGTCGCGGCGGTTGGTCGCGACCGAGGTCGCCATCACCGACCAGGCGGCCCAGTACGAGTGGTTGTTGGTTTTTTCCAGCGGCAGGTTGTCCCAGTCGCTGACGACCTGGTCGGCCATTTTGCTGAACCACGCCTCGATCACCTGCGCTTCCTGCTGATGCTGCGCCAGCGGATGCGAGTCGGAGAACTTCAGGCGAATGTACGAAGAGGCCATGCTGCCCAACGCCCATTTGCGCATCGACTTGCCGGTGTGGTTGAAGTCTTTCGACATCAACGCATCGGCCTTGGCCCAAGCGGTCAGCCAGTTCAGCGTGCAATCGAGCTGCTCCGGACGACCGTCGCGCATGAACTGCATCACCCGTTTGGCGGTGCCGCGTTCCAGCGTGGTGATGTCTTTGGTGGTGTCGCGGAAGGCTTTTTCCGACTGCACGTTCAGCGTCGAACGCGCCTTGTCCGAACCTTCGTATTTGCTGCGAAATTGCAGCGGCCCGGTGTACGGCGCCGGCATTGCATCGCAGCCTTCGCTGTTGTCACCGGTCTTGAATTTATCCACAGGCGCAAAGTAACCCTGTGGTGGACGCAGTGGCGCGGCGGCCTGAGTCGCCCCGGCGAACATCGCCAGGCTCAGCAGCGTTGGTGCCAGAAAAGATTTCAATTTCGGATTTCGCATAGCAGACCTCATTGCCCGACCTGAGCGGTTTGTTGCCCAGCGCCCGGGAATACGTTGCGTTTGCAGATTTTCGCTTCGACTTTCTGTGGCGCGGTACCCGCTTCCGGGCCCTGGACTTCGACCGCCAGCAGGTTTTGCGAGGCCCAGTCTTCGTCCGTGCGCAGCTCAAAGGCGAAACGACCGTCGGTGTCGGAGGTTTCCGGTTTCTCGATCTTGATGTCCTCGTGCGACCGTTCATGTACCAGAGGGTGGCTTGCAGGGTTTTCACCGAAGGGTCGGCGAAGCGGATGTCGACCTGATGGCTGCTGTTCTGCAGGTTCAGGTTCTTGCTGTTGACCAGCAGTTCTTGTTTGCCGCCAGGCTTGAGCGTGGTGCTCGCGGTCATCTGTGCGTCTTTGCCTTCGCAGCCGTTGTCGAGAAGAGACATCATCTGGCGATAGATGGTTTCCTGGTCGAGGCGATACAGCGGCGAGAATTCCCAGATGAGGATTTTCGGCGGCGTCTTCTGGAATTCGTCGCTGCCGAGGTACTGCAACATCGAACCTTCCAGACCACCGCCGGGGAACGCGACGTTGAGAATGTCGGCGCCGATGGCTTCTTCGAGGAAACCGGCGAAGTTGTAGTTCTTGCCGCTGTGCGAAGTACCGACGAGGGTGATTTGCGGGTTGCCGGAATCGCCGAACAGATCGCCGTCGCCTGCCTCGCCTTTCGGCTCGGTGGTGAACTGATCCATGTACTGGATCGCGTAGCTGGTGCCGCACAGTTGCCCGGCCATGTTGTGCAGGGTGCCGGTCTTGCCCATGCGCCCGGAGCGCTTGGTCTCGAATTCACGCTTGGGCACGTCGGCGAAGGCCGGGATCTGCTTGACCTTCTCGGCGACGATTTTCGCCGTGCGCTGTGCGCCGTATGGCGTCCAGTGTTGGTCGCCACGGAAGTAGAAATCGTGGGCGGGCAGGGTGTCCGGCAGCGATTCGTTGGTCAGCGGCGACAGGTCTGGCACGACGTAACCCATCTTGGCGAAACGGCCGAGCATGGTCTTGTAGTTGCCCAGCGCTTTCTCGTAATCGAACGCGGCTTTTTCCTGCGGGTTGAGCTTGTTGCGATTCACCAGGCCACGGGTCGGCTGGTAAACGATCACCAGCTCAACGCCTTTGGCCTTGAACGCATCGTGCAACTGTTGCAGGCGTTTGTAGCCGGCCGGGGTGGTGTTGAACTCGGTGCGCAGATCTTCCTGAGTGCGGAACAACCAGTCGCCTTGCGCCTGCACCAGCGTGGTGAAGTTCTGCTGATAGCGCGTGGTGTAGTTCTTCGCGTCATGCGCAGCCGGGCACAGGTTGCAGCACGGTTCGGCGCTGAACTTCGGCGGTGTCGCAGCGGCGCCTTCATCGGCGCGGGCGCCGTTGCTGGCCGCGAGAATGCCCACGGTCAGGGCCGACAGGCTGAGTAATTTGATCAAGTGTGGGTGCATAAAATTATCCTCAGTCCTGCATTTCGGTCTGGCGTTCGACAGGGTCGATCAGCACGGCTTTCTGCTGGCGCACCAGCAGGTCGAGAATTTCATCCTGGCGCTCGCCGAGGATGCCGTTGAAGCTGATGCCGCTGGATTTGGTCGGCGCCAGCATCGACACGCGATACAGCTCGACACTCAAAGGCGAATCGATCGACAGCGGGCCGCTGCCATTGGCCGCCAGCTCACCGCCAACGACGATCAGCGACACCTGCGCATCGAACGGATCGAGCTTGATGTCACGGTCGGTGTCGCTCAGGTCCTTGATGTGGCCGTAGACGCCGGTCAAGCCGTTGGCCATGGCGACGTTTTCGTAGAGGCGGATGTTCACGCTGTTACGAATGCGGATGCCGTGGCGCTTGTTGCTGATGACCTTGTTGCCCCACAGCAGGTTGTCGGCGGACTCGTAGAGGGTGATGCCGTCAGTGTGGTTCTTGTAGATCTCGTTGTAGGCAATGATGTTGTTGACGCTGTTACGGTCGATCACCAGGCCCGAGAGGTGGTTGTCGAAGCTCTTGTTGTTGAAGATGAAGCTGTCGTTGACCTCACGGGAAATGATGATCCCGTGCTTCTTCTTCGTGCCGTGCACAGTGTTCTCGGCAATGATCAGGCCGTGGGAACGGTCGTGCGGGTCGATGCCGTAAACGATGTTGTCTTTGTAGGTGTTGCCCTTGACCACGAAGTCGCGGGTCTCGTAGCAGTAGAAGCCGTACCACATGTCGGAGAACTCGGAGCCGACGATCCAGCCAGTCGGTTCAGGACGCTTGAGGACCTTGGCCATGTTCGGCGTGTATTGGGAAATACTCACGCCGTACGACTTACTGTTGGCGTAGCCGAAGCTGGCCATCTTGCTGTTGACGATGTAGGTCTCGGTGCCACCCCAGGCGAGCAGGAACGGACGGAATTCCTTCGGCGAACGGAAGGTCGCCGGGCCGTTGTCCTTCTCGCGCCAGCCCGTGATTTTGGTATCACGCACGAACAACTGACCGTCGTTGACCAGGAACGAACCGGCCTCTTGCGACAGGCGCAGTTCCTGAGTCTGGCCGTCGATTTCGAGGATGCCTTTGCGGCCGACAACGATCGGCAGCTTCGACAGATACACGCCCGGCGAGGTCTCGCTGAAGTACTGCTTGGGCAGTTTCTTCGCCAGATCCTTGAGGTTCATGTAGCCGTCGTCGACGAAGATTGCCTGCGGGATGCCGTGCTGACGCACCACCCATTCGGCCATCTTGTTGTCGCCGCCGATGAAGTCCTTCAGGGCGTCTTCCTGCATCATCCGGCGCACGCTGATCTTGCCCGGTTTGCTGCGGACGATTTTCGCCGCAGCGGCTTCGGCAGTGAAGCCGGAAAGGTCAGGCAATTTCGGCTTGGCCAGTTGCAGCGCCTCGGTCGGCGCGCTGCTGACGGTGTAGGTCTTGGCTTGCTGCAGCTCTTTGGCCACGGTGGCCGGCTTGGCCGGTTGTGGCGCCGTCGGCTCCACATTGGCGAAGGCGCCGGCGCTGGCCAGCAGCATCGCGCCGGCCAGCAGGCTGAGTGAGCCTGTCCTGGTGCTGATCATGTCGGGCACTCCCTTGGCGGTTTGCATCAGAAGCGCCAGATCACGTCGATGAACGCGCGGTGCATGTACGAATCAACCTGCTTGCCGTAGGCATCGCCCGGTTTGAACACACCGCCACGGAAACGCACGAGGGCCGAAGGCTCGTCGATTGACTGGCTCAACGCCGCCGGCAACAGGCCTTGCTTGAAGTACTTGGTGACGACAAGGTCCATCTCCTGACCGAGATCCTTGTTGCCGTCTTCAAGCGGCAGCGAGGTGCTGGACAGGATTGCGCCGGTGACGTCGTCGGTGTTGTTTTCCACCGCATTGATGCCGTTGCTGCCGACCGGCTTGTTGCCGTCGACGCGCCAGAACTTGTGGTAGATCAGGCTGGCGTCGTACTCGTCGTTGACCATCCACGAACCGAACAGCGTTGCGGTCTGCATGTTGTTCATTTCGCCACGGAAGGCTTCGCCGAAACGGTGAACGCGCGAGCGAGTACCGGTGTAGTTGGAGCGGTTGCTTTCCAGACCGTTCTGCTCGTAATCGGCGCTGGCGCGGGCATACGCACCGCCGACTTGCCATTGCGGATCGAGGCGCAGACGCACACCGATGTCGGTGGCCCAGCCGTTGACGTCATCGCTGCGCTTGGCTTGCGCCGGGCGCGAACCATCGGCGTTCAGCGCGTTGACCGAGTCGCGGTCGCCGCTCATGCCGGTGATGCTGCCCCAGTAGTTGACGGTGTTGGTGTTGCGCCAGTTGTAGGCGTCGCTGTCGGCGGTCAGGCCGAGCCAGCTGATGTCGCCGTTCTGGGTTTTATCCAGCGAGTCGCGCGGAACGCCCGGCTCGGCGTAATCGAGTTTGCCGTCATCGTGGGTGTGATGACCGCGAATGCCGACCCACTGGCCCGGTGTCCACTGATAAGCGGCATCGGCGTAGGCGTGCAGGCGATCCTTGTCTTTCGGCGCCAGCTCTTTCAAGTCGGTGCGGTATTCGCTGAAGCGTTCGGCGACACCGGCGTTGGCGCGCAGCAGGGTGGTGTCGAAGGTCCAGTTCAGCGCTTCGATGTTGGTGTCGCGCCATTGGCCGTCGTCATTGCGCAGACGCTGGCGACCGAGCTTGAGGATCTCGCCGGGGTAGGGCGTGAAGCCGCTGTAGCCGACCCAGAACTCGCGCATCGCCAGGTAGTTTTTCTTGGTTTCACGATCACCGCTGTCGGTGGTTTGTGCACCGTCGGATTGTTGCAGGGTGTCGGTTTCAATGATGTCGGTCGAGGTCACGGCCTGGCCCATCGCGTAGGCGCTCCACGCGCCGCTTTCGCCGTAGATCCACGGACGCAGGTCGAGGCCGACGCCGTTGACGTCGCCGCCGCTGGCGGTGCCGAGGTCACGGTCGTCTTCGGACTGGCCGGTGACTTTCACTTCGAGGCCGAAGTTCTTGGTTTCAGTCATCGCGGCCAGTGTCGGGCAAGACCAGATCAGCGCGAAGGTGAGGCCAATACCGGCCTTCACGAATGGATTCAACTTCATAATTTTTCCTCGCCGTCTTCTTCTTGCAGGGCGTGCAGTTGCAGCGTGTTCTGGTTCAGAGCGCCACGGCTGGCTTGCTCCTGTTGCAGCAGGCGTTGGGCTTCGGCCAGACGCTCGGGCGGCAATTGCGCAGCGAGGGTGGTCGCCAGCTCATCGGCTTGCGGGGTATTTTGTGCTTTGGCCAATTGGCTGAACACGTAGGCGTTGAGCGGATCGGGCTTGGTGCCCTTGCCTTGGGAGAACAGTTGGGCGATGGCGAAGTCGGCGCTGTTCTGGCCGTTGCGTGCAGCGGTCAGCAGGTGGTCGAGAGCCTTCTGCGGGTAGACCTTGCCGAGGTAGCCACGGCGATAGATCTGGCCGAGGTAGTAGTCGGCGGCGACTTCGCGGCCGACGGCTTTCTGGAAATGTTCTTCGGCGACTTTGGCGTCGGCCGGAACCATTTTGCCTTCGTAGTAGAGCTTGCCCAGCAACAGCTCGGCGCGCGGTTGATCGGCGGCGCGGCCGTTGTCGAGGTACTTCATCATCTGATCGACGTCGCCCAGTTCGGGGTAGTCGTAGAGCAATTGCGCGAGGGTCACCCACGATGCCGGGTAGCCCGGAGCGATCGGCTCAAGCAACGACTGCGCGGTTTTCTCATCGGTCTTGCCCAGGGTCGAGTCGGCCAGTACGCGGGCCACGGAATCGACGCGCTGCGCGGTGACGGTGCCACGGCTGTAACCGGCCTGCAGTTGCTTGATCAGCTCAGCTTGTTGCTCAGGCTGGGCGCGTTTCTGGTAAACGGTGGCCAGTTCGACGTAGCAAATATCGGTGGTGTTGAGCGCGGCTTTGCAGATTTTTTCCACGTCATCCAGGTGCTGGTCGTAGGTGCCTTGGGTGCGATACAGCAGCACTTGGGCCAGACCCGCTTCCGGGTAACCGGATTTGCGCCACTGATCGATCTGCTGCTGCGCGTTGATGTTGGGGAAGCTGTGCGGGTATTGCAGGTAGAGCATCGCCAGCGGAATCAACGTGTTGCCTTCGCCATTGGCGGCGGCTTTTTTCAGCAGGCTTTCGGCTTCGTGGTGCTCGGCTTCGGTGGAACCTGGTTTGGCCACCAGCAAGCGACCGAGACGCGCCTGGGCACGCGGCGAAACACTGGCCGCTGCACGATAAGTCGCTTCGGCCTGTTTCATTTGCTCAGGGTCGCGGCTGTCGACCTGGATATCGGCGAGGCCGACTTGCGCTTCGCTGTAACCCAGATCGGCCAGTTGTTGATAGTTCTGCGCTGCAGTGGCGGTGTCGCCACGCTTCAGCGCTTCGTTGGCCAGACGCTGATCGGGCAGGCCGGCGCAACCGGCGAGACTCACCGCCAGCGCCAAGGCACACACCGTCCCCATGTAGGAGTGAGCCTGCTCGCGATTCAGGCGGCGCGGTACATCAGACACACCGCGCTGATCCAATCGCTGGCAGGCCAGCTCCCACAGGGATCGCGGTGTTTTCAGGATGGGTGGAGTAGTCACAGGCATGTCCTCGACTTAAAGACCGGCAGCCATGGCTTTGTCGATCAGCCAGTTCAGGTTCGGGCCACGGTCGCTGTTCACTTCCACCGGGCGGCCGGCGAAGCTGCTGTCGAGCGGCTCGTCTGGCTGGATCTGCACGCGGATGTCGGAGGACAGGTCGGCGCTTTTCAGGCTGGTGCTGCTGACGATCTTGCCGGTGCGGGTCTTGTCTTCGCCGGCGATCTGGAAGCTCACCGGGGTACCCGGACGCACGTCGCCGAACTGGCGATAGGAGAAGCGGGCATCAACGGTGGCCTGGGTGTTGCGCGGCACCAACTGGAAGATCACATCGCCCTTGCTCGCGTATTGACCGTCAGCCACCAGTTGCTGCGCCACGGTGCAATCGCACGGCGAAGTCAGGGTGCCGGTCATTTGCTTGCCAAAGAGTTCTTCAACCTTGGCCGGGGCCAGTTGGTCTTCGTCCAGATGCCCCTTGAGCACGTCGAGCATGCTGGTGCTGAAGGTCGCCAGCGGCGCGCCTTTCGCTGCGACGCCGTCGGACTTGATCAGGCTCTGCACGGTGCCGTCGCGCGGCATGGTGATGTTCATCCCCGGCACGCTGACGAGGCCAGCCTGCGCGTGGCTGACGAAGTACATGCCGTACACCGATTTGAAAATGAAGCCTGCCGCAACCAGACCGACGACAAACACGCCCGCGCTGAAGGTCACTGCCTTCAAACGACCGAACGGGGTCATGCCGGAGCCACCGTCCTTGACCTTGCGCGCCTTGGTGAAATTGTCGCGCTGCAGGGTCGCCAGCACTTCGCCGATGCTGACGATGTCGCCGGCCAGGTGCGAAGTGATCAGGTGACGCAGGGTGGAAATGTCCTGCTGCTCGAGGTTCTGGAACTGGCAGCCAACACGGCCGGTCGGGCGGTCGTAGGAACGCACTTGCAGTTCAACGTCCATGGCCAGGCCGAGGTTGTCGATGACGAATTGCAGCCGCGCCTTGTACACCTCGCCAAGGGTCAGCGGCATTTGCCCGGCGTTGAACGCCAGACCACCGGCAGACAGGTCGATGACCCGCGCTTCGACCGGTGTCCGGTCAGGGCCGAAGAAGCGCAGTTTGGCCGGGATTTTTACGCGGGCGTGTTGGCGCTGGGCTTCGGATTCATGCACTACGTTGACGTTCACGGCGGTATTCATAGGGGCGATTTCCTTGTTAATTCAATAGGGGCGGGTCAGACCATCATCAGCAGCACGGCGACAAAAATGCTGCCGGCGGAGAAGGTCATGGTCCGAGACGACCAGGTGTTGAACCAACGTTGAAAGCTGGCGAGATCACGGGTCAGGGAAGTGGGTTGGCGCGTCCAGGATTGTTGGTCGAGGCGGAAGAACACGTAGATCTTCACCATCGCGCCGACGATCTGGTTGTAATAAAGAATCGCTGGATAAGCCGGGCCGATCCGGTGACCGGAGCACGACAACAGCAGGGTCAGGATCAGGCGGGTGATGCCGATCCACAGCAGATAAACCAGGATGAACGCGGTGCCGTATTTGAAGCTGGCGATGATCGCCACGGTCAGGCCGAGCAACGAGGTCCACATCGATACGCGCTGGTCGAACAGCACCACCGAGGTGAAGGCGCCGAGGCGTTTCACACCCAGGCCCAGCGCGCGCGAGTGCTGGCGCAGGGTGGTGCCGT
>NZ_JBIVGT010000013.1:102928-146829 GCF_044748825.1 Pseudomonas sp. NPDC089741
AGCGGAACATCAATTTGCGGCTGGCCTTGATGAAGCTCTTTTCCGGCGGGTGTTCAACGGTGTTGATCGCCGCGTCAGGCACGTAGAAGGTGTCGTAGCCGAGGCGCATCAGGCTGAACCAGCTCGACTTGTCGTCGCCGGTCAAGAACTTGAAACGGCCCAGACGCCAGTGCTGCAGCGAGTCGCTTTCAACGTCGGCGATGAATTCCGGGTTGGTCACCACTGACGCTTTGAACACCGACATACGACCGGTCATGGTCAGTACGCGTTTGGACAGGGCCATCGAGCACATGTTGATGTGGCGCTGGGCGAAACGCAGCTTGTGCCATTCGCTCATGATGTAGCCGCCGCGCACTTCGCAGAACTCGTTGGTGGTCAGGCCGCCGACGTTGCCGAACAGCTGGAACCACGGCACGGTTTTACGCACGGTGCCTTCGCCGAGCACGGTGTCGCCATCGATCACGGCGACGACGGCGCGGTCGTCCGGCAGGTGACGAGAGATCGCGCGGAAACCGTAGGCCAGGCCATCACGTTTGCCGGTGCCGGGAATCCGCACGAAGTCGAGCTTCACACGCTCTGGCGGATTCATCCGCGCCCACAGCGCCTTGACCAACAGCTCATCGGACATTTCCACGATGGAGCAGACCACGGTGGTCGGCAGTTCGCAGTCAATGGCTTCGCGGATCACCGAGCTGTAGACCTGCGCGGTGGTGAGCGCGTCGATACGGAAACTGGTGACCATCAGAAACACATGCGACGGGTCTGCAGCCTTACCCAGCTTGCGCACTTTGCGGCGCAGGTGCGGGTAAACGATGTAGAGAAAAATCATGCCGCGCACAAAGTGCGTTGCACCCATCGAGTAGCGCCAGATACCCACGGCGCCAATCAGGAAAATGAAGTCCTTCGACTCGGAGTCGAATGTGGACGTGGGCAGCATCAAGGCCAGGCCCATCAACAAACTTAGGTAAAACAGCCAACCGGCGGCCTGAAGTAGGCCGTGTTTTAGCCTGTGCATAATCTGCATCCGTCTCTATCTCGGGGCGGGCCCGATGGGGTTAAGGCAGGCTTACAAAAAACTGCGTTGCCCCGCGCAATTCGGGTGATCCCTGTAGGAGCTGCCGAAGACTGCGATCTTTTGATCTTTGCCGGTTCACTCGGAACTCAAGTGTTTCCGGTAAAGATCGCAGCCTTCGGCAGCTCCTACATTTGGGGTCTGTTGCACGGCGTCGCGAGGGCGGCGCCGTGCAACGTCTGCTTTACCAGCAGATGCCTTCGGTACGCGTACCGGTGTCGGTGGCTTTGGCCATGAAGCCGACCAGGTCGATGACCTGTTTGCCGTGCGGCGCTTGTTGGGCCAGCGCGCGGAATTTCTCGTCGCGGTTACCGAGGATGATCACGTCGGAGTTGTCGATCACCGAATCGAAGTCCGCGTTGAGCAGGGACGACACGTGCGGGATTTTTGACTCGATGTAGTCCTTGTTCGCGCCGTGGACACGGGCGTACTCGACGTTGCTGTCGTAGATGCTCAGGTCGTAACCCTTGCCGATCAGCATCTCGGCCAGTTCGACCAGCGGGCTTTCGCGCAGGTCGTCGGTGCCGGCCTTGAAGCTCAAGCCGAGCAGGGCGACTTTGCGTTTGTCGTGGCTTTCAACGATGTCGAAGGCGTTTTGCACTTGCGATTCGTTGCTGCGCATCAGCGAGTTGAGCAGCGGCGCTTCGACGTCTAGCGAACCTGCGCGGTAGGTCAGGGCGCGCACGTCTTTCGGCAGGCACGAACCGCCGAAGGCGAAGCCCGGGCGCATGTAGTACTGGGACAGGTTGAGGGTCTTGTCCTGGCAGACCACGTCCATCACTTCACGGCCATCGACGCCGACCGCTTTGGCGATATTGCCGATCTCGTTGGCGAAGGTCACTTTGGTCGCGTGCCAGACGTTGCAGGTGTACTTGATCATCTCGGCAACGGCGATGTCCTTGCGGATGATCGGTGCGTCGAGTTCTTCGTACAGCGATTGCAGAACGTCGCCCGAAGCCTTGTCGAATTCGCCGATGACGGTCATCGGTGGCAGGTCGTAGTCGGCGATGGCGGTGGATTCACGCAGGAACTCGGGGTTGACCGCGACGCCGAAGTCGACACCGGCCTTCTTGCCCGAGCAATCTTCGAGAATCGGGATCACCACGTTGGCGACGGTGCCCGGCAACACGGTGCTGCGCACAACAATGGTGTGGCGGGTGGTTTTTTCACGCAGAACAAAACCGATCTCGCGGCACACCGCTTCGATGTAGTTCAGTTCGAGGTCGCCGTTCTTCTTGCTCGGCGTACCGACGCAGATCATCGACAGGTCAGTGTCACGAATCGCTTCGGCGAAGTTGGTCGTGCCACGCAGACGACCGGTTTGAATACCCTGTTGCAGAAGTTCGCCCAGGCCCGGTTCAACAATGGGGGATTTGCCAGCGTTGATCATGTCGATCTTGTCTTTGGCAACATCGACGCCAACCACGTCATGGCCCCGTGCAGACAGGCAACCGGCACATACTGCGCCAACGTAACCCAAACCAAATATGCTGATGCGCATCGCAATTACCTCTGTATATATCAGGCCTTAGAAGGCCGGAGTTAATGGTGTTCAGCGTTCACTAGTGCACTCGAAAGTGCGGCTTACAGGCGCCACAATGCCGTGTGCAGGCATACAAAGTTCCGAGTGTCTAAATAAGTGCACTCAAGATGTGCGCAACCAGGCCTTATAGTTATGACTTGCCCTGTTATGCAGCAGATCTTCTGTCGGGAAGACTCTCGTGCATTGGTCTTGCGCGCTCGATGTCAGGCGAGAGGCCCGTGGATCAAGCGGTCTGGTGCTCAGGCGAGCACGGTTATAGGGGCGCGGCCATGGCCTTGTAGGGGATATTAATGGTGCCTATCTCCTGTCCTTCGTTGTGTTTTGAGACTAGTTAGTCATCTAGGCAAGTTGCTGTGACAACTTGGTTACATGGCTATCTGCTCTGCGTAAGTTATCTCGTACAAACTCGGCGAGAATCGTTACCGGTGGTATGAGCTACGCATTTGGACATAGTTCCTGTCCACTCATCGTGCAATCTGAAATTTCTTGAAATATTGTTGAAGATGGCACTGGTCTCAATTTGATAGCACTTTCCATTTCGCCCTTTATAGATAGGGAGATAATCGCAGTAGATAGTTTTGTGCCACTACCGTGAAAAAATTTAGGTGCCACTACTGAAAAAAATGATCAGTGTCGAGTGAAACTAAAATTAGAAAGGACAGGGAATATTTTCTGGCGCCATAAAAATGGCGAAATAAGGCGAGGGTTTTTTGACATCGTGCGAGCTGCACGACTCTATATAGAAAGAGTCGTGCATTGAGCATGCTTTATTCGGGGGCGTGGTCGCGCAAAAACACCAGATTGTCGGGTTTCGACTGCTCGGCGCTGTAGCGATAACCCTGCACGTCGAACTGCTTGAGCAGGGCTGGATCGTTGATTTTTTCCTGGATCACGAAACGGCTCATCAAGCCGCGAGCCTTTTTCGCGTAGAAGCTGATGATCTTGTACTGGCCGTTCTTCTGATCCTTGAACTCGGTGTTGATGATGCGCGCGTTCAATGCGGTGCGCTTGACCGCCGAGAAGTATTCGTTGGACGCCAGGTTGAGCAGCACATCGTCACCCTGATCGGCCAGCGCTTCGTTCAGCCATTCGCTGATACGCGTGCCCCAGAAGGCATAAAGGTCTTTGCCACGGGCGTTGGCCAGCTTGGTGCCCATCTCCAGGCGATACGGCTGCATCAGGTCAAGCGGGCGCAGCAGGCCGTAGAGGCCGGAGAGCATGCGCAGGTGTTTTTGCGCGTAGTCGAAGTTGGCTTCGCTGAACGATTGCGCGTCGAGACCGGTGTAGACGTCGCCCTTGAACGCTAGTAGCGCCTGCTTGGCGTTTTCTACGGTGAACGCTGGCGTCCAGCTGCCGAAACGCGCGGCGTTGAGCCCGCCGATCTTGTCGGACACGTGCATCAGCTCGCTGATCTGCGCCGGCGTCAGGTCGCGCAATTGCTGGATCAGTTCCTGCGAGTGATCGAGGTATTGCGGCTGGGTGAAGCGCTGGGTTGCCGGCGGTGTTTCGTAATCGAGGGTCTTGGCGGGGGAAATCACCATCAGCATGAAGTCGTCTCCTTTAATCGTGGGGGCGATTCTAGGGGGTTGTCGGTGTTGACTCCAGCTATGAGCGTGATAGGTGATCGGTGGTGTCATGGAACAAGATCGCAGCCTCGCTGGAGCTCGACAGCTCCTACAGGTTGCGGTTGACATGAAATCGCAATGAATTCAATGGAGGCACAGGTAGGAGCTGCCGAAGGCTGCGATCTTTTGATCTTTCTTTGATCGTTCCCACGCTCTGCGTGGGAATGCCGCCCGTGACGCTCTGCGTCACCGTAGAATTGGACGCGGAGCGTCCGGGGAGGCGTTACCACGCAGAGCGTGGGAACGATCATCCGTGGCTAAGGGGAATCGTGTGGGATCAGCTATAGTGCCGCGCGGGTTTTGTTATGGAGACACCCCTTTGCGCATTGTTCTTTTATTCACCGCGTGGCTGTTGAGCTGCGGTGCCGTCGCGGCGCCGGGCGATATTGCGACGCTGGATCGCAGCACCTGGCCGGAAAAGCTGACCAGCCCGACCCTGTTCGACGTCGCGTCGCGGGCGGAAATCCTCATGTTCGCCCGGGGCCTGCTTGGCACCGAGTCGATGGACGAAGCGGCATTGGCCCAGCGTCTGGGCCTGCGCACGGTCAATATCGATGCGATCGACAACCTGCGCCAACGCCTCTGGCAGCGCCTGTTGGCCAACTACAACTACGCCCAGCAAAGCTGCGACCAGGACGCCTCCTTCTGCTTCCTCGTTGAAGACTTGCCGACCCTGCGTGAGCAGGCTGCCAAGTTCGTGGTCAGCGATGACAGCTATTACACCAAGTGGGCCGAGCCTAGCCGGATCTTCCATTTGCAGTATCTCGACGAATTGATGCGCAAGGCTGCGCTGTCGCCGCAGACCAGTAACGAATTCGATCGTTTCGGCGACTACGAGCGTAACGGCGACGAGATGCACGACCGGCTGTTTCTGCTGACGTTCGACAGCGCCGCCAACCTGCAACCGGACAACACCGGCTGGTTAAGCGAGTATCTGCGCAAGTCGAATTTGAGCGGCACGTTCTTTGTGCTGGGCAAGGATATTCAGGCGCGGTTGGCCGAGCGTTCGGTGAGCAGCCTGCAAGCAGCGTTCTCGCAAATGTGCGTCGGCGTGCAGGGTTGGGAGTTCCGGTCCCACAGCCATTGGCAGGACTGGCAGGATTCGGTGCGGCGCAGCGCTGATCTGGTCAGGAACAAGTTGCCGGAAAACTACGTGCCGCTGTTCCGTCCGCCGGATGGCCAGCGCCGCAGTGACGCGCAAGACTTCTTCAACAGTCAGGGCCTGCAAGTGGCGCTGTGGGACATCGATGCCCAGGACGGCGCCGGCAAGCTCAAGGGCGCAGCGAGCGCGCAACGGGTGCTGACCTTGATGTTGTTGTGGCGCCACGGGGTGATCAATTTCAACGTCAAGCAAGACGCGGTTAAGACCTCGATGCCGTGGCTGCTCACGCAAACGGCGCAAAGCGGTATCGGTTGGGAGGACTGTCAGGACGCGTTTCGCTGAGAAACGGCAGAAGCCCGGAAACATTGGGCTTGGGGCGAATTTTTTGAATAATTCGATGCAGGCGGACTTCCGACTTTAGCGGGGTCTGGGCAGTCCGCCAAGGGCTTTTCGTCACTCTGCAAAATAAACTTAAAAAAACCGTCAAAGTACTTTTTTATGTCATCGGTTTTGGAGTATTACGAAGACAGACCGCCGAAACCTGCAACACAGGTGGCGTCTTCCAAGACCCGTTTGTTTGCAGTCACTTGAATCTCCGCAGGTGAGATTTCGGCAGTCACTTCGAGGCGCAGCACCGCCCAGGTATTGCGTCTACTGGCTCTGACAAAGGTGACCGAGTATGGATGATCACGGACGTAGCCCTTCCTCCAACCAGCCAATCCTTTATGTACTCGATACCAACGTATTGATTCACGATCCAAACGCCCTGCTGAATTTCGAAGAACACCACGTCGCGATCCCGATGACCGTGCTTGAAGAGCTGGACAAGCTCAAGAGCGGGCATCACAGCGTGGCCGCCGAATGCCGTCAGGCCATCCGGCTGATCGACAAGACCTTGGGCGACGCTTCCCCGGAAGATGTCGAACTGGGTGTGCCGATCCAGCGCGGCAAGGGCGGTCCAAAGGGCTTGCTGTCAATTCTGATGAGCAAGCAGGCCGAATCGAACCTGATTCTGCCCGAGCACCTGAACGACAACAAAATCATCAACCAGTTGATTGATCTGCACGCCCGCGACCCGAAAAAACCGGTAGTGCTGGTGACCAAAGACATCAACATGCGCCTCAAGGCCCGCGCCTGCGGGATCGACGCCGAGGACTACAGCACCGACCAACTGGTCGACGACGTTTCGCTGCTGCCCAACGGCTACCACAACATGACCGGCTCCTTCTGGGACCGCGTGAGCAAGGTCGAAACCCGTCAGGACCATGGCCGCACCTGGCACCAGGTGCAACTGATCGACAACCTGCCGGCGGTGCACATCAACGAGTTCATCATTGATGAGCAGGGCTTCGTCGGCTGGATCAAGGAGATCGAAGAAGACCGTCTGCTGATTCTCGATCTGCATCAGGAACCGTTGCTGCACCAGGAAGCGTGGGGGCTCAAACCGCGCGATATCTATCAGAGTCTGGCGCTGTATGCGCTGCTGGATCCGGACATCCACCTGGTCAATCTGTCGGGTGCTGCAGGTTCCGGTAAAACCATCCTGGCGCTGGCTGCTGCCATCGAGCAAACCATGGTCAGCAAACGTTATCGGCGCATCATTGCCACGCGTAGCGTGCAGGGCCTGGATCAGGAGATCGGTTTCCTGCCCGGCACCGAAGCGGAAAAAATGGAGCCTTGGCTGGGCGCCATCACCGACAACCTCGAAGCCCTGCACATGGATGATGAAAACACCCATGGCAGCGTCGACTACATCCTCAGCAAAGTGCCGTTGCAGTTCAAATCGCTCAACTACATTCGCGGTCGCAGCTTCCAGCAGAGCCTGATCCTCATCGACGAATGCCAGAACCTCACGCCGCACCAGATGAAAACCATCATCACCCGTGCCGGCGCCGGTTCGAAAGTGGTGTGCCTGGGCAACCTCGCACAGATCGACACCCCTTACCTGTCCGCGACCAGCTCCGGGCTGACCTACCTGACTGAACGCTTCAAGGATTTCCCCAACGGTGTGCACATCACCCTGCAAGGGGTGCCTCGCTCGATCCTGGCCGAATACGCCGAAACCCATCTGTAACCGCATCGTCAACAAAACCGGGCGGCCCAAAAGCCGCCCGGTTTTTTCTGCCTGAACACAAAACCAAATGTAGGAGCTGCCGAAGGCTGCGATCTTTTGACTGTGCTGTATAAAGCCAGATCAAAAGATCGCAGCCTTCGGCAGCTCCTACACGGGTTGCGTGATAATCCGACTCGCAGAAATTTGACCCGCAGGTTTACAATCCCCGCTCCTGATCAGGAGTAATCCCGTGCTGACTCATCTCGATTCCCAAGGTCGCGCCAACATGGTCGACGTCACCGAAAAAGCCGTGACGTTCCGTGAAGCGACGGCCCAAGCGCTGGTGCGCATGCTCCCCGAAACCCTGCAGATGATCGTCAGCGGCGGCCACCCCAAGGGTGACGTGTTCGCCGTGGCGCGCATTGCCGGCATTCAGGCGGCGAAGAAAACCAGCGATCTGATTCCCCTGTGCCACCCGCTGATGCTCACTGGCGTCAAAGTCGAGCTCAGCGCTGATGGCGACGACACCGTGCGCATCGTTGCCCGCTGCAAACTGTCCGGGCAGACCGGCGTCGAAATGGAAGCGCTGACCGCTGCCAGCGTCGCCGCCCTGACCATCTACGACATGTGCAAAGCCGTCGATCGTGGCATGACCATCGAAAGCGTGCGCCTGCTGGAGAAGGTCGGTGGCAAGAGCGGGCATTTTCAAGCGGAGCAGCCATGAACCTGACCGTGAAGTTTTTTGCCCGTTACCGGGAAGCGCTGGGCGTCGATTCGGTGAAGGTTGAAGGCGATTTCGCCACCGTCGACGATGTGCGTGCATTGCTCGCGCAACGTGACGGCGCCGAGGTGCTGAGCGAGCAGAACCTGATGTGTGCGCGCAACGAAGACCTCTGCCAGCTCGACGAGCCAGTGGTCGATGGCGACGAAGTGGCGTTCTTTCCTACCGTGACCGGAGGCTGAGCCATGGCGATTCGTGTGCAGGCTACGCCGTTCGATCCGGGCGCTGAAGTCAACGCGATGCACGCGGCCAATGTCGGCGTCGGTGCGGTGGTGAGTTTTGTCGGTTATGTGCGCGACTTCAACGATGGCCTGGATGTGGCGGGGATGTTCCTCGAACACTATCCGGGCATGACCGAAAAAGCCCTCGGCAAGATCGCCATCGAAGCCGAGCAGCGCTGGCCGCTGTTGAAGCTGGAAGTGCTGCACCGCATCGGCGCGCTCGAGCCGGGCGAGCCGATCGTGTTCGTCGGTGCCGCCAGCGCCCATCGTCAGGCCGCTTTCGATGCCTGCGCATTCGTCATGGATTACCTGAAAACCCGTGCGCCGTTCTGGAAGAAGGAAAACACCAGCGACGGACCGCGTTGGGTTGAGGGGCGGGACAGTGATCATGCAGCTGCCGATCGCTGGAAGAAGTAAGTCCTGCGTCGCCCTCTAGTCAGCTATCGCGAGCAGGCTCACTCCTACAATTGGAATTCGTTCCCCCTGTAGGAGTGAGCCTGCTCGCGATGACGTCATCTGCAACACCAAAAACCTCTCTCTTTGCCCGATTGACGGGCTGTACATATAAGTCCAATATGGATTTATAAGTACAAAAAAGCATCTCCCCTCCGTTTCAGCTCTTTCTTGCCAAACCAACAACAACTTCCGCGAGAGAACGAACATGAAGAAACTCCCCCTCATCACCGGTCTGGCCCTCAGCCTGTTGACCTGCGCCAGCGTGTTCGCCGCCGAGCAAACCCTGCGCATCGGTATCGAAGCCGCTTATCCACCGTTCGCCTCGAAAACCGACCAAGGTGAAATCGTCGGTTTCGACTACGACATCGGCAATGCCCTGTGCGCGCAGATGAAGGTCAAGTGCGTGTGGGTCGAAGGTGAGTTCGACGGGCTGATTCCTTCGCTGAAAGTGAAGAAGATCGACATGGCGCTTTCATCGATGACCATCAACGAAGACCGCAAGAAGTCGGTGGATTTCACCCACAAGTACTACTTCACTTCGTCGCGCCTGGTGATGAAGGATGGCGCCACCGTTGATGATCAATACGCCAGCCTCAAGGGCAAGAACGTCGGCGTGCAGCGCGCGACCACCACCGATCGTTACGCCACCGAGGTGTTTGAACCGAAGGGCATCAACGTCAAGCGCTACAGCAACAACGAAGAGATCTACATGGATCTGGCGGCGGGGCGGCTCGATGCGATTTTCGCCGATA
Source organism: Pseudomonas sp. NPDC089741 (assembly GCF_044748825.1). Lineage (NCBI taxonomy): Bacteria > Pseudomonadati > Pseudomonadota > Gammaproteobacteria > Pseudomonadales > Pseudomonadaceae > Pseudomonas > Pseudomonas sp. NPDC089741. The sequence goes on from NZ_JBIVGT010000013.1 coordinate 112,534, forward strand.
CCATTCCGCTGAATGACTTTCTGTCGATGCCACGCGGCAAGGGCTATGCGTTTGTCGGGCCTGAGTTGAAGGATCCGAAGTACGTGGGCGAGGGCGCGGGGATTGCGGTGCGCAAGGGCAATAGCGAATTGGTCAGTCAGTTGAACGGCGCCATTGATGGCATTCGCGCGAGTGGCGAGTACCAGAAGATTTCCGAGAAGTATTTCAAGTCCGATATCTACGGCGACTGATTGAAAAGATCGCAGCCTGCGGCAGCTCCTACAGGGGAATGCGTTTTCCTGTAGGAGCTGCCGCAGGCTGCGATCTGTTGATCTTCAGCCTTTCAATTCCTTCAGGTGTTTGTACACCGTCGCCCGCCCCATGTTCAGCACATTGGCCACATAGTTCGAGGCGCTCTTGCCCTTGAACGCGCCCTCGGCGTGCAGCGCCAGCACCAGTTCACGTTTGTGATCGCGGGTCAGCACACTCAGGCTCAGTTGCCGCTCGCGCAGCCAGGCGTGCAGGAAGGTGTTGATACGTTCCTGCCAGTCATCGCGAAACAGTGAATCCGGTTGCGGGATCAGTTTGCTCGGCGAGAGGAACAGGTCCAGCGCGGCCTTGGCATTCTCGAACAGCGAAATATTCAGATTGATGCACAGCACCGCCAGCGGCAGACCTTCGCCGTTGCGCAGCACGGTGCTCAGGCTGCGAATCTTCTGACCGTCCCAATTGAGCTTTTCGTACGGGCCGATATTACGGTCGCTGACATCCTCGCTGAGCATGTCTTCCAGCGATGAGTCGTCACCGATCTCGCGCTTGGACAGGTTGTTGGCGATGTAGTCGACCTTCTGCGTGCGCAGGTCGTGCAGCACCACTTCGGCGTGCGGAAAGAACAGCGTGGCGATGGCATCGGCGATGGCGCGGAAGTTATCCAGCGCCGGGTCGAGTTCAGGGGCGGTCATGACAGTGGAACTCCAGGCAGCGTCAACGCCTCCGTGATCAGGAGGCGTTGCGAGTGTGCCGCAATCCGTTGGGCGCGTCATCCGGATGGACGATCAGGCGAGGCGTGCAGGGGAGAGCATGGCGCTGTCCAGTCCGAACTGCTGCAAGTGCTCGGGCAGTGGTTGACCGCGCACCAGCGCCGCGCTGGCCTGGCCCATCGCCGGCGAGGTCTGAATGCCGTAGCCACCTTGCGCGGCGACCCAGAACAGCCCCGGCACCTGCGGATCGAAACCGCTGAGTAAATCACCGTCGGCAACGAAGCTGCGCAGACCGGCCCAGGTGCGGGTCGGCCGGCGGATGGTCAGCGTAGTCGCTTCTTCGATCTGATAGATGCCCATGGCGATGTCGAGTTCTTCCGGCTGCACATCGTGGGGTTCGACCGGATCGGCGTTGGCTGGCGAGCCGAGGAACATGCCGGCGTCGGGCTTCATATAGAAGGACTCGTCGAGGCTGACCAGCATCGGCCAGTGATGAATGTCGACGCCCTCGGGGCCGGCGAAGATGAACGCGGCGCGACGTTTCGGTTGCAGGCCCAGCGATCTGGCGCCGGCCAGTGCGCCGATCTTGTCGGCCCAGGCGCCGGCAGCGTTGATGATCACGGGGGCGCTGAAGGTCTGGCCGTGGGTTTGTATGTGCCAGAGGCCATCGGCATCACGGCTGAGGCCAAGCACTTCGCAGTCGGTATGCACTTCGCCGCTGTTGCGGCGGATCCCGCGCAGGTAGCCTTGATGCAACGCGTCGGTGTCGATGTCGCTGGCGCTCGGGTCGTAGATCGCACCGTGGACTTTTTCCCGACGCAGGATCGGTAACCGCGCGCAGGCTTCGTCGGCGCTGAGCAGTTGCATTTCCGGCACGGTGGCTTTGGCGCTGAGGTATTGGTTGTTGAGTTCGGCGGGGTCACCGGTGAAATCCACGGTCATTTCACCGCGCGGGGTCAGCAATGGGTGTTCGCAGAAACCGGCCGGTGGATGATCGAAAAACTCCCGACTGGCTTGGGTCAGGGCGCGTACTTGCGGTGTGCCGTACGCTGCGGTGAACAACGCGGCGGAGCGTCCGGTGGAGTGATAGGCGGGGTGCGATTCGCGTTCGAGCACGATGACTTTGCCGTGCGGCGACAGCCAGAACCCGGTGGAAGCGCCGGCAATTCCGCCGCCGATGATGATGAAATCTGCCTGGCTCATGAAAAACTCCAAAGCTATCGTGGCTCTCTGGGGATCTGCCATTGGCAACTCCCCAATCGGAATGCGATCCCTGTAGGCGCTGCCGAAGGCTGTGATCTTTTGATCTTTGTTTTTAAGATCAAGATCAAAAGATCGCAGCCTTCGGCAGCTCCTACAGGGGATTTGTGGTGTTAGTGGGTCAAGTGATAAACGGCATTGGCGAGGGCGATGTCTTCCAGGCCCAGGCCGATTGAACGGAAGAACACGTGACGGTCGTAACCCGGGCGCTGGACTTTTTCGCTGAGCAGATCGGCGAGGTCGCCGACAATCGAATCCTTGCTCCAGCCATGCTGTTCTGTCGCGATCAACATTTCACCCGCCGAACCCGGCGTGGTCAGACGATAGTCGCAGAACACCTGCATGTCGTTAAGGCTCTGCGGCGGTACTTCGTGGGCACGGGGGGCGTTGGTGCTGATCGAGGTGATCAGGGCCGGTTTGTTCAATGCGGCGGGATCGATCACCGGCCCGGCGGACGAGGTGCAGAGCATGATCACGTCGGCCTCGGCGAGGGCGGCTTCGCGGCTGTCGGCGATGTTCAGATCGGCAGCGATGGTTTTCAACCGTGCCTGTGTATCAGCGTCTTCGAACAGGGACGGCGAATACACGCTGATGCTCTGCCAGTCACGCAGCGATTTCACGTAATGAAGATGCGCCTGAGCAACCTTGCCGCTGCCGATGATCGCCAGTCGGCTAGCGTTCGACGGAGCCAAGGCGTCGACCGCCACGGCGGTGGTCGCCGCCGTGCGCGCGATGGTCAGTTCTCCGGCATCACAAAGCAGCAATGGCTGGCCGGTTTTCATCGACATCAACAATGTCCACGCCGTCACCAACGGGCCTTGCTCGCGAACGATATACGGCGAGGTCTTCACACCGTAAACGCCGTCTTCAGCCAGCACACCCAGATAATTGATGAAGTCGCCGTCACCCTGTGGAAATTCCACCAGTTGTTGCGCGGGTTGCACGGCTTTCCCGTTGGCGAGGTCGCGAAACAGCTTGCGCAGGATCTGCGGCACGTCGATGCGCGCCAGAAGCTCTCGGGCCTGAAGTGGGTCGATCACGTAGGGTGTACTGGACATGTCAGGCTCCGGAGTCTAGATCTAAACTAATTTGTCCATTATGGACTTTTAGTTATCTCTCGCAAGCGCCTGATGAAAGGCCGGACGAAAAAAAAGCGCAGTCCGTTGCCGGCTGCGCTTTTCTTTTAAGCGTCGCTTATTGCGGACGCTTGCGCTCGACTGCGCGCAACAGATGCGTTGGCGGCGTTTCACAGCTGATCTTGCGACCGAGCTTTTCTTCGATGGACGGCAACTGGTAGGAGTCGTCTTCACCGGCGAAGCTGATCGACACGCCGTCAGCACCAGCACGACCGGTACGGCCGATGCGGTGCACGTAGTCGTCCGGCACTTCCGGCAAGGTGAAGTTGATCACGTGGCTGATGCCGTCGATGTGAATGCCGCGACCGGCAACATCGGTAGCGACCAGTACGCGAATCTTGCCTTCGCGGAAACCTTCGAGGGTCTTGATGCGTTTGTGTTGCGGCACGTCGCCGGACAACTGCGCAGCATTCACGCCATCGCGCACCAGACGCTCTTCGATGCGACGGACTTCGTCCTTGCGGTTGGCGAAGACCATCACCCGCTCCCAGCCATTATCATTGACCAGGTTGTAGAGCAATTTGTACTTGTCGGCAGCGGCCACGGCGTAGATGTGCTGCTCGACGTTTTCGTTGGCGACGTTGGTGATTTCGATTTCGACGATGGACGGATCGGTCGTCCACTGCTTGGCCAGATTCATCACGTCTTCGGTGAAGGTCGCGGAGAACAGCAGGGTCTGCCGCTCGGACTTCGGCGGGGTCTGGCGAATGATCTGGCGTACTTGCGGGATGAAACCCATGTCGAGCATGCGGTCGGCTTCGTCCAGTACCATCACTTCGACCATGTCCAGGTGCACGTCGCCGCGCTGGTTGAAGTCGAGCAGGCGGCCCGGGGTGGCGACGAGAATGTCGCAGTGGCGCGCTTCGAGGTGCTTGAGCTGTTTGTCGAAGTCCATGCCGCCGACAAACGTCATGACGTTGAGGCCGGTGTACTTGGTCAGGTCGGCAGCGTCCTTGGCGATCTGCACCACCAGCTCACGAGTCGGCGCGATGATCAGCGCACGGGGTTCGCCCATGTAGCGCTCTTTCGGCGGCGGCGTTTGCAGCAGCTGGGTGATGATAGAGATCAGGAACGCGGCGGTTTTACCGGTACCGGTCTGCGCGCGGCCAATGGCGTCTTTGCCGGCGAGGGTGAAACCCAGCACCTGCGCCTGGATCGGCGTGCAATACGGGAAGCCCAGGTCCTGGATGGCGTGCATCAGTTCTGGAGACAGCTTGAAATCGTGGAAGCGGGTTTTGCCTTCCTGTGGTTCGACGACGAAATCTTCGAGTTTCCACGCAATGACCGGAGCCTTGGGCTTCGGTTCGCGACGCGGTCTGGCCGGTTTCGGCTCTTCGCTGCGCGCAGGCTCGGCGGCGATTGGCGCGGCCGGAGCGGGTTGCGGGTCTTGCTTCGGTGCTGCTACGGCAGCGGGGCGGTCGGCCTGGGGTGCATCGTGGCGATGACCGGGGGCGTGCGACGGCGCACTGGGAACTGGCGCGAGCTGCTCAGCCTCGCTTTTACCGAACATCTTCTTGAGTGCTTCGAGCACGGTCATCTCATCAATTGGTTAAGGAATGTACGCCGGCCAGTGTAATGCAAGAAACGGGCGCGGCGTAGTGGGATGATCAAAGGGCGGGAATTGACCGGCAAATCAGCGCAGGCGTTCGCTCAGCCACACGCCGATATCGCGAATTTCTTCGGGTAACACTTCGTGCTCCATTGGGTATTCCTGCCATGTCACGGTGACACCATGCTTCACCAGATGCTCGTAGGCACTGCGGCCCATCGAGTTCTGCACGACGCCATCGAACTGGCCGTGCAGGCATATCGCAGGAATGCGCTGCTGGCTGGCTGAAAGCTCCAGCTCATCACTGAACGTTGGCGCGTACGTCGACAGCGCCAATACGCCACCCAACGGTCCCTGCCATTTCACAAAAGCGGTGTGCAACACCACGGCGCCTCCCTGGGAAAATCCGGCGAGGAAAATCCGCGAGGCGTCTATTCCGCTGGCGCGCTCGTTTTCAATCAGTTCAATGATGCGATCGGCGGACGCTTCCAGCTCATCACGGTCGATCGCTCGCGCCGGGCTCATGGCTTTGATGTCGTACCAGCTCGGCATGGCATATCCGCCATTTATCGTCACCGGCCGGGTCGGCGCCTGCGGCAGCACGAAGCGCGTGCTCAGCAGGCTTTCCTGCAAGGCCTCGGCTACCGGCAGGAAGTCATAGCGGTCGGCGCCGAGGCCGTGCAGCCAGATCACGCAGGCGTCTGCGGGCTTAACAGGCTGAAGAATCAAGGGCTCGGTCATGGCTGCTCCAATTGTGTGCGGACGCTCTCATTGAGTGCGTGGTTTGCGTGCGCGTCCGGTTGATCCGTTAAGAAGATGTCGCAAGGTTACAAGTTTTGCTATTGACCTGTCGCCGAATCGTTTCCGCAACCGGTGTGGTACGGGCTTTGCTATGAGGGAAATGTACGAAAGATCCTACGTACGGCGGTAACACTATCAGTGTACGGCTGGCGACGGGATTGCAAAGAATCCGGTGATGGATGTTCGCCAATGGCCGTTACGGGCGCAGCGAACGTGAAAGGGCTACAGCCCGTTCGGCCGATTGGTGAGAAGTGAGTGGTCCATGATGTGGATTTTCTCCTACTAGACTCATAGCGAAGGTCTTACGTCGGTTGACCCAATAAAAAGCCAACTAGGGTCAACACCGCCTCAAAAGGGTGCGACTGGACTCAAGCTCCGACACAACAAGAGCAAAACTGGAGGTTTGAATGAAGATGTTGAAATCCACTCTGGCAATCGTGACTGCAGCAACAGTACTCGGTGTCAGCGGGTTCGCTCAGGCGGGTGCAACCCTGGATGCAGTGCAGAAGAAAGGTTTCGTGCAGTGTGGCGTGAGCGACGGTCTGCCGGGCTTCTCGGTACCGGACGCTACCGGCAAGATCCTCGGGATCGACGCTGACGTCTGCCGCGCTGTGGCCGCCGCTGTTTTCGGCGACGCGACCAAGGTCAAGTTCAGTCAGTTGAACGCCAAGGAGCGCTTCACCGCGCTGCAATCCGGCGAGATCGACATCCTGTCGCGCAACACCACCATGACCAGTTCCCGCGATGCGGGCATGGGCCTGAAGTTCCCGGGCTTCATTACCTACTACGACGGCATCGGCTTCCTGGTTAACAACAAGCTGGGCGTGAAGAGTGCCAAAGAGCTGGACGGTGCAACCATCTGCATCCAGGCCGGTACCACCACCGAGCTGAACGTTTCCGACTACTTCCGTGGCAACGGTCTGAAATACACCCCGATCACTTTCGACACCTCCGATGAAAGCGCCAAGTCGCTGGAATCTGGTCGTTGCGACGTGCTGACCTCCGACAAGTCCCAACTGTTCGCCCAGCGCAGCAAGCTGGCCTCGCCGAAGGACTACGTGGTTCTGCCGGAAACCATTTCCAAGGAACCACTGGGCCCGGTCGTACGTAACGGCGATGACGAGTGGCTGGCCATCATTCGCTGGGTTGGCTACGCCATGCTCAACGCTGAAGAAGCCGGCATCACCTCGAAAAACGTTGAAGCCGAAGCCAAGTCCACCAAGAACCCGGACGTTGCGCGTCTGCTGGGCGGCGACGGTGAATATGGCAAGGACCTGAAACTGCCGAAGGACTGGGTCGTACAGATCGTCAAGCAAGTCGGCAACTACGGTGAAATCTTCGAGAAAAACCTCGGCAAGAGCACTCCGCTGGAAATCGACCGTGGCCTGAACGCCCTGTGGAACAACGGCGGCATTCAGTACGCACCACCAGTGCGCTAATGGTTCTATCGCCCGGCGGGCCAACCGCCGGGTGATGTTCTGTTCCATTTCTTGCGGGGCACTTCATGCAAAATTCAATCGGCGCACCAAAGCAGAGGCTCAGCCTCAGCGATCCACGAGTGCGTGCGTGGCTATTCCAGATCATCACCGTTGTCGCGGTGGTCTCGATGGGCTGGTACCTGTTCGACAACACCCAAACCAACCTGCAGCACCGGGGCATCACTTCCGGCTTCAGTTTTCTCGAGCGCAGTGCCGGCTTCGGCATCGCTCAACACCTGATCGACTACACCGAAGCGGACAGTTATGCCCGCGTCTTTGTCATCGGTCTGCTCAACACCTTGCTGGTGACGGTCATCGGCGTGATCCTGGCGACAATCCTCGGCTTCATCATCGGTGTTGCCCGGCTGTCGCAGAACTGGATCATCAGCAAGCTGGCGACGGTGTATGTGGAAGTCTTCCGCAACATTCCGCCGCTGCTGCAAATCCTGTTCTGGTACTTCGCGGTGTTCCTGACCATGCCGGGGCCGCGCAACAGTCACAACTTCGGCGACACCTTCTTCGTCAGCAGCCGTGGCCTGAACATGCCGGCCGCGCTGATGGCCGATGGTTTCTGGGCGTTCGCGATCAGTGTTGTGGTGGCGATCATCGGCATCGTGCTGATGAACCGCTGGGCAACCAAGCGCTTTGAAGAAACCGGTGTGCCGTTCCACAAGTTCTGGGTGGGGCTGGCAATTCTGCTGGTGATTCCAAGCTTGTGCGCACTGATCTTCGGCGCTCCGCTGCACTGGGAAATGCCCAAGTTGCAGGGCTTCAACTTCGTCGGCGGCTGGGTGCTGATCCCGGAACTGCTTGCCTTGACCCTGGCCCTGACCGTGTACACCGCAGCGTTTATCGCCGAGATCGTACGTTCGGGGATCAAGTCGGTCAGCCATGGCCAGACCGAAGCGGCGCGTTCGCTCGGCCTGCGCAACGGCCCGACCCTGCGCAAGGTGATCATTCCGCAAGCCCTGCGCGTGATCATTCCACCGCTGACCAGCCAATACCTCAACCTGGCAAAGAACTCCTCGCTGGCGGCCGGTATCGGTTATCCGGAAATGGTTTCGCTGTTCGCCGGCACCGTGCTCAACCAGACCGGTCAGGCCATCGAAGTCATAGCCATCACCATGAGCGTGTACCTGGCGATCAGTATCAGCATTTCCCTGCTGATGAACTGGTACAACAAGCGCATTGCGCTGATCGAGCGGTAAGGAAAAGCGCATGAGTACTCATACTTTCAAACCCGACATGCCCCCACCGAACAGCAGTATCGGCGTGGTGGCGTGGATGCGCGCGAACATGTTCTCCAGCTGGCTCAACACCTTGCTGACACTGTTTGCGTTCTATCTGATTTATCTCGTTGTGCCACCGATCCTCAGTTGGGCCATTCTCGACGCCAACTGGGTCGGCACCACCCGCGCCGACTGCACCAAGGACGGCGCCTGCTGGGTGTTCATTCAGCAGCGTTTCGGCCAGTTCATGTACGGCTACTACCCGCCGGAACTGCGCTGGCGCGTCGACCTGACCGTGTGGCTGGCGGTCCTCGGTGCGGCGCCATTGTTTATCTCGCGCGTACCGCATAAAGCGATCTACGGGCTGAGCTTTCTGGTGCTGTACCCGATCATCGCCTTCACCCTGTTGCACGGTGGTTTCGGCCTGACCCAAGTGGCGACCAGCCAGTGGGGCGGCCTGATGCTGACCCTGGTAATCGCCACTGTCGGCATCGCCGGTGCGTTGCCGTTGGGGATTGTCCTGGCGCTGGGGCGTCGTTCAAACATGCCGGCGATTCGTGTGGTCTGCGTGACCTTCATCGAGTTCTGGCGCGGCGTGCCGTTGATCACTGTGCTGTTCATGTCTTCGGTGATGCTGCCGCTGTTCCTGCCTGAAGGCATGAACTTCGACAAGCTGCTGCGGGCGTTGATCGGGGTGATCCTGTTCCAGTCGGCCTATGTCGCCGAAGTGGTGCGCGGCGGTCTGCAAGCGATCCCCAAAGGTCAATACGAAGCGGCTGCAGCGATGGGCCTCGGTTACTGGCGTTCGATGGGCCTGGTGATTCTGCCGCAAGCCCTGAAGCTGGTGATCCCCGGCATCGTCAACACCTTCATTGCGCTGTTCAAGGACACCAGCCTTGTGATCATCATCGGCCTCTTTGACCTGCTCACCAGCGACAAGCCAGCCGCTGCCGATCCGAACTGGCTGGGCATGGCCACCGAAGGCTACGTGTTCGCCGCCCTGGTGTTCTGGATTTTCTGTTTTGGTATGTCGCGCTATTCCATGCATCTGGAACGCAAGCTCGACACTGGCCACAAGCGTTAGGAGTTCTGTAAATGAGTGAAGCAATCAAAAAGCCTGTGGGTCCTGAAGGCATTATTCAGATGCAGGGCGTCAACAAGTGGTACGGCCAGTTCCACGTGCTGAAAGACATCAACCTCAACGTCAAACAAGGCGAGCGTATCGTCCTGTGCGGGCCGTCGGGTTCCGGCAAATCGACAACGATTCGTTGCCTCAATCGCCTGGAAGAACACCAGCAGGGCCGCATCGTTGTCGATGGCGTGGAACTGACCAACGACCTCAAGCAGATCGAAGCGATCCGCCGTGAAGTCGGCATGGTCTTCCAGCACTTCAACCTGTTCCCGCACCTGACCATTTTGCAGAACTGCACTCTGGCGCCGATGTGGGTACGCAAGATGCCCAAGCGCAAGGCCGAGGAAATCGCCATGCATTATCTGGAGCGCGTACGCATTCCGGAGCAGGCGCATAAATTCCCGGGGCAACTGTCCGGTGGTCAGCAGCAGCGTGTGGCGATTGCCCGCGCCCTGTGCATGAAACCGAAAATCATGCTGTTCGATGAACCGACTTCAGCGCTCGATCCGGAGATGGTGAAAGAGGTTCTGGACACCATGATCGGCTTGGCTGAAGACGGCATGACCATGCTCTGCGTGACTCACGAAATGGGCTTCGCCCGTACCGTGGCGAACCGCGTGATCTTCATGGACAAGGGCGAAATCGTTGAGCAGGCAGCGCCGAATGACTTCTTCGATAATCCGCAGAATGAGCGGACGAAGTTGTTCTTGAGTCAGATTTTGCATTGATGATTTTTTGCGTAAATCAAACCCGGCCTTGTGCCGGGTTTGTTTTTTATGGGTCAGGAAACGGTGAGGGTTTCGTGTTCCTTGTGCACGGTGTAATTGAACGCACCTCTCAAGTCAGCCCCTTCGGCCAACACTTTCGCATCGGCAAGCAAGTGCGGGTAACGATCCAGCAGCCGCATCAAAAGCATCAACGCCTTTGGGGGCAGCAATTCGCCTCGTTCGTACCTGGAAAATGCGTTGTGGCCTCCACCTGACAGCAGTTGCACCGTCTCTTTTTGCGTCAGGTGCAATTTGCGCCGGATGCGCTTCATTTCGGAACCGATCATTTGCCGGGCAGCGATAACCAGCTCATCGCCTGCTTGCGTGTAACGATCAGCGCTATCGGTGCCGTCATCCCACTCGACTTCCCCGCACTGCCGGCATTCCCAGCCAGCAAGATCATCTACGCGGCGCTCCATGCCTTTGACACTCAGGGTCTCACCGCGACCCTCGAAATGCCTCATTCCCTCACGGGCACCACAGCTGAAACATTGCCGGGTTTTCATGGGTTTTTCTCCTTGAAGGAGATTACCGGTGCGCCGCCGGCAGGGCGGTATGTCACCTTGATGTAAATCTCCAGGCCTTTTGAGTTGATGTGATACACGTCCTGCCAGACTCGATGATCGTCATAGGTGGTCATCGATTTGTACAACATCCTGTTCTGCAACTCGAAAACGATCTCCTGCATTTCTGCGAAGCTAAAACCGAGATCGAGACCGGTTTTTTCCGCGCTCTTGGTGAAAGCTTGTCTGCCAAGTCGTCTGACTTCCGCCTTGATCACCGCCAAGTCGTAATGGGGCGTGTTCTTTTCCATAAGAAACCAAAACCCTGTCCCTGAAATTACCCTTAAAGGGTAATTTTGACCAATCGAAAATGCCGCTCCATGTGTCGCCTTTTGACCCTAGGTGGTTGCCGTCCTACATGGGTCTGACTAACATGTCGGAAAATTCATCCTATGATTGGATGAAAGGGCGAATCCTATGTCAGACATTTCTCCACTCATTAAGCGATCCTTGGTCGATCAGGCCCTGGATCAGCTTCGCCAGCGCATCAACAGCGGCGCCTGGCAGGTTGGCGAGCGGTTGCCGACCGAACCCGAGCTGTGCGCCGAGCTGGGCATCAGCCGCAACACCGTGCGTGAAGCCATGCGCGTGCTGGCGTTTTCCGGATTGATCGAAATTCGCCAGGGCGATGGCAGTTACTTGCGCGCGGTGGTCGATCCGCTCGACACGCTGAAAGCGCTGTCGCGTTGCTCGCTCGATCAAGCGCGGGAAACCCGGCATATCCTCGAAGTCGAGGCGATCGGCCTCGCCGCATTACGCCGTACCGACGCAGACCTCGCGGCATTGCGTGAAGCGCTCGGCACCAGCGGCAGCCACTATCACGGCGATCTCGATACCTTCATCGCCTGCGATCTGGTGTTCCATCGCCGCTTGGTCGATGCCGCACACAACCTGACGCTCAGCGAGCTGTATGGCTATTTTTCCAGCGTCGTCGGTGCGCAATTGCGCCAGACCCTGAACATCGTCCCGCGCCGACAGGAAGTGTTCGACCTGCACATCGAGTTGCTCGAAGCGGTCGAACAACGCGACCCGGAACGGGCCAAAGCTTTGTCGAGGCAATTGATCAATGAACCTTGAAACCGAGAAATCCATGTCCCGCAACGAGATATCCACAGCGCCGAAACGCACGGCAGAACTAGAAGAACTGCTGATCGACGCCGAGGCCGATGACGAGCAAGTCCAGCAAAGCCACCCGCTGGTGCGCCGGCCATGGCTGTTGTTGCTGGGGTTGATTCTGGTGGCACTGAACCTGCGTCCGGCGCTGTCGAGCATGGCGCCGTTGCTCAGCGACGTCTCGAAAAGCCTCGGTTTGTCGGCGGCTCAGGCCGGTTTGCTGACCACGCTGCCAGTGCTTTGCCTGGGGCTGTTCGCCCCGCTGGCGCCAATCCTCGCGCGGCGTTTCGGTGCCGAGCGCGTGGTACTGGGCATTCTGCTGACACTGGCTGGCGGGATCATTCTGCGCAGTAACTTCGGTGAAATCGGCCTGTTTGCCGGCAGCGTGCTGGGCGGCGCCAGTATCGGCATCGTCGGTGTATTGCTGCCGGGCATCGTCAAGCGCGACTTCGCCAAACACGCCGGCACCATGACAGGTGTCTACACCATGGCACTGTGCCTGGGCGCGGCAATGGCCGCGGGATCAAGCGTGCCGTTGAGCGAGCATTTTGGCGGAAGCTGGGCAGTCGGCCTGGGCTTCTGGGTCCTCCCGGCGCTGATTGCGGCGCTGTTCTGGTTGCCGCAGGTCGGGCAGAAACATGGCGCACATAACGTTGCCTATCGCGTGCGCGGTCTGCTGCGTGATCCGCTGGCCTGGCAGGTGACCTTGTACATGGGCCTGCAATCGTCGCTGGCGTACATCGTGTTCGGCTGGTTGCCGTCGATCCTCATCGGTCGCGGCCTGACGCCAACTCAAGCGGGTCTGGTGCTGTCCGGTTCGGTGATCATCCAGCTCGCCAGTTCGCTCGCGGCACCGTGGCTGGCGACTCGCGGCAAAGATCAGCGTCTGGCCATCGTCGTGGTGATGGCGCTGACCCTCGGCGGACTGTTCGGTTGCCTGTATGCGCCAATCGACGGGCTGTGGGGCTGGGCGATTCTGCTGGGTCTGGGGCAGGGCGGTACGTTCAGCCTGGCGTTGACCCTGATCGTGTTGCGTTCGCGGGATTCGCACGTTGCGGCGAACCTGTCGAGCATGTCTCAGGGATTCGGCTACACGCTGGCGTCGATGGGGCCGTTCGCAGTCGGCGTGGTGCATGACTGGACCGGCGGCTGGAATGCGGTGGGCTGGATCTTTGGCGTCATCGGCACAGGTGCGATCATCGCCGGCCTCGGCGCCGGTCGTGCACTGTACGTGCAAGTGCAAAGCGAAAAAATCTGATCCTTGCAGGAGCTGCGGCACGCTGCGACCTTTTGATCTTGATCCTTGGTAAATCAACATCAAAAGATCGCAGCGTTCCGCAGCTCCAGGGTTTTTTGTGTTGTTGGTATTCGGTGGGCGAATGCCGATAGTGTTTCTGCGGTTTGCAGATTATCGTGCTGGCAATCTGTACCTCTTTTGGAGATAGCCCATGAGTGAAGCCCACGCCGCGTTGATCACCCGCTTCTACGAAGCCTTCAAGCGTCTGGATGCCGAGGCGATGGCTGCCTGCTACACCGAGGACGTGGTGTTCAGCGATCCGGCCTTCGGCGAACTGCGCGGGCGCGATGCCGGCGACATGTGGCGCATGCTCACCACCCGGGCCAAAGACTTCTCGCTGACCTTCGACAACGTTCGCGCCGATGAGCGCAGCGGCGGTGCGCATTGGGTTGCGACCTATCTGTTCAGCCAGACTGGCAATGTCGTGGTCAACGATATCCAGGCCCGTTTCGTCTTCCGCGACGGCAAGATCTGCGAGCACCACGACCACTTCGATCTATGGCGCTGGTCGCGTCAGGCCCTGGGTTTCAAAGGCCTGTTGCTCGGTTGGACGCCGCTGGTGCGCAATGCCGTGCGGGCGCAGGCATTGAAGGGACTGAAGGCATTTCAGGCCAGTCGCTGATAAGATCGCGGCCTGTTTCCTACACGTCCTGATTCCGAAGTGACCAGCCTGAGCGAAAAATCCGTCGATGTTGCCGAGCCGGCGAGCAAATCCTGGTTCGTCTACCTCGTTCGTGCGGCCAATGGCTCTTTGTATTGCGGGATCAGTGACGATCCGGTGCGCCGTTTTGCCAAGCACCAGAGCGGTAAAGGCGCGCGGTTCTTCCTCTCCAGCCCGGCCATGGCGCTGGTCTATACCGAGCTGTGCCGCGACAAGAGCGATGCCTTGCGACAGGAACGGCTGATCAAAAAACTGCGCAAGAGCGCCAAGGAATGCCTGGTTGCGTCTTATCAATCTGACTGATGGGTTCCCATCAGGCAGATCTGTAGGCTGCTAAGCAAATGCACGCTAAGCTGCCGGCACACTAACTGAGCGGCGGAGCCGAGCATGTCCGAGTTGATTCTGCATCATTACCCGACCTCCCCATTTGCCGAGAAGGCCCGCCTGCTGCTGGGTTTCAAAGGCTTGTCCTGGCGCTCGGTGCACATTTCGCCAGTGATGCCCAAACCGGATCTGACTGCGCTGACCGGTGGCTACCGCAAAACGCCGGTGCTGCAGATCGGCGCTGATATCTATTGCGACACTTCTTTGATCGCGCGTCGTCTGGAACAAGAAAAAGCGCTGCCGGCGTTCTTCCCCGAAGGCCAGGAATTCACCACCGCCAGTTTTGCCACTTGGGCTGACTCGGTGGTGTTCCAGCATGCGGTGAGCCTGGTGTTCCAGCCGGAGTCGGTCGCCGTGCGTTTCGCCAAGCTGCCGCCGGAAGCGATCAAGGCATTTATCGCCGACCGTGCCGGGCTGTTCTCGGGTGGCAGCGCCACGCGTTTGTCCGCCGAACAGGCCAAGCACCAATGGCCGACGATCATGGCGCGTCTGGAGCAGCAATTGCAGCGCGAGCAGGGTGACTTCCTGTTCGGTGAGCCGTCGATTGCCGACTTCGCGCTGGCGCATCCAATGTGGTTCCTCAAGGCCACGCACGTGACTGCGCCGCTGGTGGACGAGTATCCGGCGGTTTCGGCGTGGTTGAGTCGAGTACTGGGTTTCGGTCATGGCGCGGCGAGTGCGATGACTTCGGAAGAGGCGCTGGAAGTGGCGCGTAACGCGACACCTTCGGCATTGCCGGATGAGCAGTTCATAGACCCGAACGGCTTCAAGGCAGGTCAGCAAGTGGCAATCGCCGCGACGGATTACGGGGTTGATCCGGTGGTCGGTGAGTTGCTGTTTGCCGGTAGTGAAGAGTTGATCGTTCGTCGCGAGGACGAGCGTGGCGGCGTGGTGCATGTGCACTTCCCACGCTTCGGTTTCCGCATCGAGGCTCGCTAAAAGCAAAAGATCGCAGCCTGCGGCAGCTCCTACACATGTCTCATGTAGGAGCTGCCGCAGGCTGCGATCTTTTGATCTTGCTGTTATTTCAGGGCGGCGAGAATCTCGTCCGGGTCAAATCCGCGAATCAACGTGCCGTTGACGTCGATCAACGGAATCCCGCGTCCCCCCAATGCCTCATACGCCTTGCGCGCTTGGGCATCCTTCTCGATATCGAATTCCTTGAATGGAATCCCCTTGCTGTCGAGAAAGCGCTTGGTCTGCTTGCAGTAGCCGCACCAATCGGTGGCGTAGAGCACGACGTTGGCCTGTGCGCGCGTCTGCTCGGCAACCATCTGCGACGGATTGAACACCCGCTCGATCTTGCCCCAGTTCTGATAGACCACGACCACCAGCAGAACCAGAGCAACCTTTTTCAGCACATTGCCGAGCATCAGTTGCGCCGCTTCAGCTGATCGGTCAGCGACGTCGGCAGGCCTTTGATCACCAACGTGCCAGCCTCTTCGTCGTACTCGATCTTCGAGCCCAGCAGGTGCGCTTCAAAGCTGATCGACAGGCCTTCGGCGCGGCCGGTGAAACGGCGGAATTGGTTCAGGGTGCGTTTGTCCGCCGGAATCTCTGGCGACAGGCCGTAGTCCTTGTTGCGGATGTGGTCGTAGAAGGCTTTCGGGCGCTCTTCGTCGATCAGCTCGGAGAGTTCTTCCAGGCCCATCGGTTCGCCGAGTTTGGCCTGGCTGCTGGCGTAATCGACCAGGGTCTTGGTCTTCTCGCGCGCGGACTCTTCCGGCAGGTCTTCGCTCTCGACGAAATCACTGAACGCCTTGAGCAGTGTGCGCGTCTCGCCCGGGCCGTCGACGCCTTCCTGGCAGCCGATGAAGTCGCGGAAGTACTCCGAAACCTTTTTGCCGTTCTTGCCCTTGATGAACGAGATGTACTGCTTGGACTGCTTGTTGTTCTGCCACTCGGAGACGTTGATCCGCGCCGCCAGGTGCAATTGGCCGAGATCGAGGTGACGCGACGGGGTCACGTCGAGCTCGTCGGTCACCGCCACGCCTTCGCTGTGGTGCAGCAGGGCGATAGCGAGGTAATCGGTCATGCCTTGCTGATAGTGGGCGAACAGCACGTGGCCGCCGACCGACAGGTTCGACTCCTCCATCAGCTTTTGCAGGTGCTCGACCGCGACTTTGCTGAACGCGGTGAAGTCCTTGCCGCCCTCCATGTATTCCTTCAGCCAGCCGCTGAACGGGAACGCACCGGATTCCGGATGAAACAGACCCCAGGCCTTGCCCTGTTTGGCGTTATAGCTCTCGTTGAGATCGGCGAGCATGTTCTCGATGGCTGCGGACTCAGCCAGTTCCGTGTCACGGGCGTGCAGAACAGCGGGCGTGCCGTCGGGTTTTTTGTCGATCAGGTGGACGATGCAATGACGGATCGGCATGGGCTTCTCGGCTGGTGGAAGGGAGGAGGGCAGGCTCCCCCGAAAAAGCGCTAAGTGTACCCGATTCTCAGTATGGGCCTCCTGTAGGAGCTGCCGAAGGCTGCGATCTTTTGATCTGGAATTTTAAAAAACAAGATCAAAAGATCGCAGCCTTCGGCAGCTCCTGCATAAACGGGAAACTGCGTTGGCGGCAGCGTAAACGGGGGGTTGCAGGGCAAAACCGGGGCGTGTGAGCGGGCTTATGCAGTTTTTTACCGATTTAGAGCAATAAAGCTGACCAAATGGGTAGCTAGAGGCGGATATTTCCTTGTCTCTGTGCTAGTTTTGCCCGGTCTTACGCGAAGTCACTGCGTTAAGCGTGCAATCAGCATTTGTCAGGTCGAACCAAACCCTGATTTCGGTATCTATAACCCGACTCGTCGTGGTTATCGCCGAGGGTGCCAGATCCAGAAGATCGGGCTCGATGGCTGACACTGCACTCTGCAATCCATATGAATTTGATAGGGAAGGAACACTACATGGCTCTTACTAAAGACCAACTGATCGCCGACATCGCTGAAGCTATCGACGCGCCGAAAACCACCGCGCGTAACGCTCTGGACCCACGGGGCCACAGCGGTGCCGAGCAGCTGGACCACGGCGGCGCAAGCACCTTGCCAGGTATCGGCAAGCTGAAAGTGACCGAGCGTCCTGCCCGCACTGGCCGTAACCCTTCGACTGGCGCTGCCATCGAAATCCCTGCGAAGAAAGTGATCAAGCTGGTTGTGGCCAAAGGCCTGACCGACGCTGTGAACAAGTAAGACGCAGCAATAAAAAACCGTGCACCGGAGTGATCCGGGCACGGTTTTTTTGTGCCTGCGATTCGCAGCTCCTACACGGGGCCGAGCAGGGTTAGCGGGTCCAGCGCTCGCGGCGCCAGATCTGCTGTTCGGACTTGGTCTGGAAGGTCCAGGCGACGAAACGGCTCTGCTTCTGCCCCTGGGACATCTCCACCACCTGGCTTTCCAGCACGCCGGCCTTTTTCAGTGCGGTTTCGATGGCTGGCAGGTTCGAGGCTTTCGACACCAGCGTGCTGAACCACAGCACCTTGTGCTGGAAGTTTGCGCTCTCGGCGATCAATTGCGTCACGAAGCGCGCTTCGCCGCCTTCACACCACAGCTCCGCCGACTGGCCGCCGAAGTTCAGCACTGGCAGTTTGCGTTTCGGGTCGGCACGGCCTAGCGCGCGCCATTTGCGCTCGCTGCCCTTGGTCGCTTCGTCCATCGAGGCGTGGAACGGCGGGTTGCACATGGTCAGGTCAAAGCGCTCGCCCGGCTCCAGCAAGCCGATCAGGATGTGCTTGCGGTTTTCCTGCTGGCGCAGCTGGATAACCTTGTTCAGGTCGTTGGACTGAACGATGGCGCGGGCGGCAGCGACGGCCGTCGGGTCGATCTCCGAACCGAGGAAGTGCCAGCGGTATTCGCTGTTGCCGATCAGCGGGTACACGCAGTTGGCGCCCATGCCGATATCGAGCACGTTGACGATCGCGCCGCGCGGCACTTTGCCGTCGTTCATGCTCGCCAGCAGGTCAGCGAGGAAATGCACGTAATCGGCACGGCCCGGAACAGGCGGGCAGAGGTAGTCTGCCGGGATGTCCCAATGCTGGATGCCATAAAACGACTTGAGCAGCGCCCGGTTGAACACACGCACCGCATCGGGGCTGGCGAAGTCGATGCTTTCCTTGCCGTACGGGTTGATGATCACGAACTTCGCCAGTTCCGGCGTGGTCTTGATCAGCGCCGGGAAGTCGTAACGACCCTGATGGCGATTGCGCGGGTGCAGGCTGGCCTTTTCGCGCGGTTCGACGGTCTTGGCCGGGGTCGCGGAGTCGGGCTTCTTGCGCGCAGGTTTGGGTGTGCGGGGGGCGTTCATGGGCGTGGTCGATTCGGGTATGGCTGAAAGTGGCGGGTATTGTCCCACATTGACGAGCTATGCGCCGATCCCATGTAGGAGCTGCGGGAGGCTCGGGCCGCGATCGGACGATCTTTTGATCTGGCATTTAAAAAAACATCAAAAGATCGCAGCCTTCGGCAGCTCCTACAGGGGGGAGTGTGTGGCGGGAATGAAAAAGGGAGGCCACTTGGGCCTCCCTTTTTCACTGCGATTTGCCGTTACAGGCTGGCAATCCGCGCGTGCTGCTCGGCCAGTTTGCCCAAGGCCTGTTCAGCCTCGGCCAGCTTGGCGCGTTCCTTCTCGATGACTTCGGCCGGAGCCTTGTCAACGAAACCGGCGTTGGACAGCTTGCCACCAACACGCTGGACTTCGCCCTGCAGACGCAGGATTTCCTTGTCCAGGCGCGCCAGCTCGGCGTCCTTGTCGATCAGACCGGCCATCGGCACCAGCACTTCCATCTCGCCAACCAGAGCGGTGGCGGACAACGGTGCTTCTTCGCCAGCCGCCAGAACAGTGATCGATTCCAGACGCGCGAGCTTCTTCAGCAGCGCTTCGTTCTCGGTCAGACGGCGCTGGTCTTCAGCGCTGACGTTCTTCAGGTAGATCGGCAGTGGCTTGCCCGGGCCGATGTTCATTTCGCCACGGATGTTACGCGTGCCGAGCATCAGTTCCTTGAGCCATTCGATGTCGTTCTCGGCGGCCGGATCGATGCGCTCTTCATTGGCCACCGGCCAAGGTTGCAGCATGATCGTCTTGCCCTGAATGCCGGCCAGCGGCGCGATGCGCTGCCAGATTTCTTCAGTGATGAACGGCATGAACGGATGGGCCAGACGCAATGCCACTTCCAGTACGCGAACCAGTGTGCGACGGGTGCCGCGCTGACGTTCAACCGGCGCGTTCTCGTCCCACAGCACTGGCTTGGACAGTTCCAGGTACCAGTCGCAATACTGGTTCCAGATGAACTCGTACAGCGCTTGCGCGGCGAGGTCGAAGCGGAACTGGTCGAGTTGACGGGTCACTTCGGCTTCGGTGCGCTGCAACTGCGAGATGATCCAGCGATCCGCCAGCGACAGCTCGTAGGCTTCGCCGTTCTGACCGCAGTCTTCGCCCTTGTCCAGAACGTAGCGTGCGGCGTTCCAGATCTTGTTGCAGAAGTTGCGATAGCCTTCAACGCGACCCATGTCGAACTTGATGTCGCGACCGGTCGAGGCCAGCGAGCAGAAGGTGAAGCGCAGGGCGTCGGTGCCGTAGCTGGCGATGCCGTCGGCGAACTCGTCGCGGGTCTGCTTCTCGATCTTCTTCGCCAGTTTCGGCTGCATCAGGCCGGAAGTGCGTTTCTGCACCAGGTCTTCCAGCTCGATACCGTCGATGATGTCCAGCGGGTCGAGGACGTTGCCCTTGGACTTGGACATCTTCTGGCCCTGGCCATCGCGTACCAGACCGTGGACATAAACGGTCTTGAACGGAACCTGCGGCGTGCCGTCCTCGTTCTTCATCAAGTGCATGGTCATCATGATCATCCGGGCAACCCAGAAGAAAATGATGTCGAAACCCGTCACCAGCACGTCGGTGGAGTGGAATTTCTTCAGGAACTCGGTCTGCTCAGGCCAGCCCAGGGTGGAGAACGTCCACAGACCCGAACTGAACCAGGTGTCGAGAACGTCGTTGTCCTGTTGCAGCGCCACGTCCGGACCGAGGTTGTGCTTGGCACGCACCTCGGCTTCGTCGCGACCGACGTAGACTTTGCCCGACTCGTCGTACCAGGCCGGAATCCGGTGGCCCCACCACAGCTGACGGCTGATGCACCAGTCCTGGATGTCGCGCATCCACGAGAAGTACATGTTTTCGTACTGCTTTGGCACGAACTGGATGCGACCGTCTTCAACGGCAGCAATCGCAGGCTCGGCCAATGGTTTGGTCGACACGTACCACTGGTCGGTCAGCCACGGCTCGATGATGGTGCCGGAGCGATCGCCCTTCGGCACTTTCAGGGCGTGGTCGTTGACGCTGACCAGCAGGCCGGCGGCGTCGAACGCGGCAACGATCTGCTTGCGCGCTTCAAAACGCTCAAGACCGGCGTATTCAGCCGGGATCTTGCCGTCGATGCTGTCGTTCAGCGTACCGTCGAGGTTGAACACCTGCGCTGCCGGCAGCACGTTGGCGTTCTTGTCGAAGATGTTCAGCAGCGGCAGGTTGTGGCGCTTGCCGACTTCGTAGTCGTTGAAATCGTGGGCCGGGGTGATTTTCACGCAGCCGGTGCCGAATTCAGGATCGCAATAATCGTCGGCGATGATCGGAATGCGGCGGCCAACCAGCGGCAGCTCGACAAATTTGCCGATCAAGGATTTGTAGCGCTCATCGTTCGGGTTCACCGCAACGGCGGAATCGCCGAGCATGGTTTCCGGACGGGTGGTCGCGACGATCAGGAAGTCGTTGCCTTCAGCGGTTTTCGCGCCGTCGGCCAGCGGGTACTTCAGGTTCCACAGAAAACCCTTGTCGTCGTGGTTTTCCACTTCGAGGTCGGAAATTGCCGTGTGCAGTTTGGTGTCCCAGTTGACCAGACGCTTGCCGCGATAGATCAGACCGTCTTCGTGCAGGCGCACAAACGCTTCTTTAACCGCTTCCGAGAGGCCATCGTCCATGGTGAAGCGCTCGCGGCTCCAGTCGACGGACGAACCGAGGCGGCGTTTGATCTCGGTTTCGATGTGCGGGGCGAAGTCGTCGATCACGTCTTGCATGATCAATTGCGCGGCGGCGCGCAGCTCGCTGTCGAGGTGAAGCAAGGCGTTCGGGCCTTTAGCCACGGGTGCGGCAGGTTGCGCGGCAGCTTTTGGCGCTGGTGCAGGTGATGGTTCAACGGCCGGCGGCTCGCTGCCGACAGGATCGAACAACATCGGAATCTGTTCCTGTTCGCCGTCATCGACCGTGTCGGTCAACAGCGGTGGTTGCAGGTTGTCGTCGCCGAGCAACTGGCGGATCGATTCGAGATCGTCCAGCAGGTGTGTCGGCTTTTGCTGCGGTTTCGGAGTGTCCATTGGAATGCTCAGAGTCGCTGTAAACGGTGATCTTGCAGAGGATAGCCCTGTTCGCGGTAGAAGCGAAAACTGTCCCGCGCAGCGGCTCGAATCGTCGGGTCTTCGACCACCACTTCCGCCACGCGGGCGAATTTGTTGGCGAAGGCCGGTACTTTCAAATCGAGGTTGACCAGCAAATCCTGGTGTTGGCCGCAGTCATCGCCCACGCCCAGTACGATCAAACCATCAGGTTCGCTGTCAGCCGGACCATGCGGTACGAAGGTTTCACCCTTGAACGCCCACAGGCGCGCATCGAGATCGTCACGCTGGGCCGCGTCGCTGCAATGCAGGTAGATACGGTGCCCCATGCGCCAGGCTTTCTCGGTGAGCTTGCAGGCAAAATCCAGGCGAGCCGATGGATCGGCGCTGGGCAGGATATAGAAGTCGACTTTGGTCATTGCGGTTCCTGAGTTGCCAGCGGCGCCACCGGAGAGTGGCGCCGCCGCAAGTCATCGGTTTCAGGCTTTGGCGCGATCCAGCAGGTATTGGGTCAGCAGAGGCACCGGACGGCCGGTGGCGCCTTTGTCCTTGCCGCCGCTGGTCCATGCGGTGCCCGCGATGTCCAGGTGCGCCCAGTTGAGGTTCTTGGTGAAGCGTGACAGGAAGCAGGCCGCGGTGATGGTGCCGGCTTTCGGCCCGCCAATGTTGGCGATGTCGGCGAACGGGCTGTCCAGCTGTTCTTGATACTCATCGAACAGCGGCAGTTGCCAGGCGCGGTCGTCCGCTGCCTTGCCGGCGCTGAGCAGTTGGCCGATCAGTTCGTCGTTGTTGCCCAGCAGGCCCGAGGTGTGCGCGCCCAGAGCAACGACGCAAGCGCCGGTCAGGGTGGCGATGTCGATCACCGCTTGTGGCTTGAAACGCTCGGAGTAGGTCAGCGCGTCGCACAGCACCAGACGGCCTTCGGCGTCGGTGTTGAGGATTTCCACGGTCTGGCCACTCATGGTGGTGACGATATCGCCCGGACGCGCAGCGTTGCCGCTCGGCATGTTTTCCGCGCAAGCGAGGATGCACACCAGGTTGATCGGCAGCTTCAGTTCAAGCACGGCACGCAGGGTGCCGAAGACGGAGGCGGCGCCGCCCATGTCGTACTTCATTTCGTCCATGCCGGCGCCCGGTTTCAGGCTGATGCCGCCAGTGTCGAAGGTGATGCCTTTACCAACCAGTGCGTATGGCTTCTCGGATTTCTTGCCGCCGTTGTATTGCATGACGATCAGGCGCGGTGGTTGGGCGCTGCCCTGGCCGACGGCGTAGAACGAGCCCATGCCGAGGGATTTGATCTTCTTCTCGTCGAGGACTTCGACTTTCAGATCCTTGAACTCTTTGCCCAGATCCTTGGCTTGTTCGCCGAGGAAGGTCGGGTGGCAGATGTTCGGCGGCAGGTTGCCCAGGTTACGGGTGAACGCCATGCCGTTGGCGATCGCGGTGGCGTGATTCACCGCGCGTTGCACTTCGGCTTGCGCCGCCTTGATGGTCAGCAGGGTGATTTTCTTCAGCGCGCGCGGTTCGGCTTTCTGGCTCTTGAACTGGTCGAAGGTGTATTCGCCGTCCACCAGGGTTTCCGCCAGCAGGCGGGTTTTGCCGTAGCTGTCGCGGTTTTTAACAATAATTTCATCCAGCGCCAGCACGGCGTCGCTGCCGTTCAGGCCTTTCAGGGTATTGAGGATGCCGGCAACGATTTTGCGGAACGGACGGTCGCCCAGTTCTTCATCCTTGCCCACGCCGATCAGCAGCACGCGCTCGGCTTTGAGGTTGGGCAGGCTGTGCAGCAGCAGGCTTTGACCGACCTTGCCCGCCAGATCGCCACGCTTGAGTACGGCGCTGATGGCGCCACCGCTCAGCTCATCGACCAGTTTGGCCGCGACCCCGAGCTTGCGGCCTTCGCCGACGGCAACCACCAGGGTGGCGGTTTTCAACGTTTCTGGGCTAACGCTTTTTACAACCAGTTCCATGTCCGGATCCCTGAATGAATGGTCAACACGCAGGCGTTCGACGGTGTCCGCAGTCGCCTGCTTATAGATAGAAGAGGCGCAGGCCAAAGCCTGCGACAAGGGCCGCAGTTTGAACCTCGCTCCCCGCGCCTGACAACCCTCGGTTGTACGATCTTCAACGTATTGCATGCACGGATGAGTGTGCGCAGTGACAGGCGACCTCAATCACAGGATAATGCCGCATCTTTTTCCGACGGCTCTGCGTTGCGGGCCGGTCGATGTGTTTGCTTGTTTGGCCGCCTTAGCCTGACAACCCTGGAGTGTCTGGTTTGATCGTCTTCCGTTATCTGTCCCGCGAAGTCCTGCTGACCCTCAGCGCAGTGAGTGCTGTGCTGCTGGTCATCATCATGAGCGGTCGCTTCATCAAATACCTTGCTCAGGCCGCTGCCGGCCAGCTCGATCCGGGCTCGCTGTTCCTGATCATGGGCTATCGCCTGCCGGGTTTCCTGCAACTGATTCTGCCGCTGGGCCTGTTCCTCGGGATCCTGCTGGCTTACGGTCGCCTGTACCTGGAAAGCGAAATGACCGTGCTTTCGGCGACCGGCATGAGCCAGCAGAAGCTGTTTCGCATGACGCTGTTTCCGGCAACGCTGGTGGCGCTGGTGGTGGCGTGGCTGAGCCTCGGCCTGGCCCCGCAAGGCGCCAATCAGTTTCAGTTGCTGCTGAACAAGCAGGATGCCCTGACCGAATTCGACACCCTCGAGCCGGGCCGCTTCCAGGCACTGCGCGACGGCACCCGGGTGACGTACACCGAAACCCTGAGTGACGATCGCGTCAATCTGGGCAGCGTATTCATCTCGCAGAAAAACCTCGGCGCCAATCAGAAGGATCGCGGGATTTCCGTACTGGTGGCCGAGAAGGGGCGTCAGGAAGTGCGTCCCGACGGCAATCGCTACCTTATCCTCGATAACGGCTATCGCTATGACGGCAGCCCGGGTCAGGCCGATTACCGCGCCATTCACTACGAAACCTATGGCGTGCTGCTGCCCAAGCCGGATGTCAGCGAAGAAGTCACCGACCGTGACGCCATGCCGACGTCGGCGCTGCTGAGCAGCGACGACATCCGCTCCAGAACCGAACTGCAATGGCGTCTGTCCCTGCCGCTGCTGGTGTTTATCGTGACCCTGATGGCGGTGCCGCTGTCGCGCGTGAACCCGCGTCAAGGGCGTTTCCTCAAGCTGCTGCCGGCGATTCTTCTTTATATGGCTTACCTGACCATCCTGATTGCCGCCCGCGGCGCCCTTGAAAAAGGCAAGATCCCGCCGGCCCTCGGCTTGTGGTGGGTGCATGCGATCTTCCTGATCATCGGCATCGGCCTGCTTTATTGGGAACCTCTGCGCCTGAAGATGGCCAGTCGTCGCGCAGCGCTGGAGGTGGCTCGTGGTTAAACTCGACCGCTACATCGGCAGCAGCGTGTTCATGGCGATCATCGCCGTGCTGGCGATCATCCTGGGCCTGGCGACGCTGTTTGCCTTTATCGATGAAATGGGCGATGTCAGCGATACCTACACGCTGCTCGATGTGCTCAGCTTCGTTCTGCTGACCGCGCCACGTCGACTCTATGAAATGCTGCCGATGGCGGCATTGATCGGCTGCCTGATCGGCCTCGGCAGTCTGGCCAGCAGCAGTGAGCTGACGGTCATGCGTGCCGCTGGCGTATCGATTGGCCGCATCGTCTGGGCCGTCATGAAGCCGATGCTGGTACTGATGCTGGCCGGCGTGCTGATCGGCGAATACGTCGCCCCGGCCACCGAAAGCATGGCTCAGGCCAATCGTTCGCTGGCGCAAGGCAGCGGTGATGCGCAAAGTGCCAAGCACGGTATGTGGCACCGTCAGGGTGAGGAGTTCATCCACATCAACGCCGTGCAACCGAACGGCCTGCTGTATGGCGTGACCCGCTACCACTTCGACAAGGAACGGCATCTGCTGAGTTCGAGCTTCTCGAAGAAAGCCGAGTTCGACGGCGATCACTGGCAGCTGACCGACGTGACCACCACGATGTTCCACGAGCGCAGCACCGAAGTGGTGAACACGCCGACCGAGCGTTGGGACGTGTCGCTCAGTCCGCAATTGCTCAGCACTGTGGTCATGGCGCCGGAATCGTTGTCGATCAGCGGCCTGTGGGGTTATATCCACTACCTGGCTGAGCAAGGCCTGAGCAACGGCCGCTACTGGCTGGCATTTTGGGTCAAGGTGTTGCAACCGCTGGTGACGGCCGCGCTGGTGTTGATGGCGATCTCTTTCATCTTCGGCCCGCTGCGCTCGGTAACGCTGGGGCAGCGCGTATTCACTGGCGTACTGGTGGGCTTCACCTTCCGTATTGTCCAGGACTTGCTCGGCCCTTCCAGCCTGGTGTTCGGTTTCTCGCCGCTGTTTGCGGTGCTGGTCCCGGCCGGTGTCTGTGCGCTGGCAGGTGTCTGGCTGCTGCGAAGAGCCGGTTGATGCGCGCATTTTTACCTGCGCTGTAATCTCGAAAACGCCTCGGTCGACAGATCGGGGCGTTTTTGCATGCAATCCGGGTGACAGGTGAACGTGACGCTTGCGCCGTGTATCAGGTACAATTCCCGGCTATTTTTCGGCGGGCTATGCCTGCAGCCTTTTTGAGTGTTGATCCGTGAGTGATTTGAGTCATATCCGCAATTTCTCCATCATCGCCCACATTGACCATGGCAAGTCGACGCTGGCCGATCGCTTCATCCAGATGTGCGGCGGCCTGGCCGAACGTGAAATGGAAGCCCAGGTACTGGATTCCATGGATCTGGAGCGTGAACGCGGGATCACCATCAAGGCCCATAGCGTCACCCTTTATTACACGGCCAAAGATGGCATCAAGTACCAACTGAACTTCATTGACACCCCGGGCCACGTCGACTTCACCTATGAAGTCAGCCGTTCCCTGGCAGCGTGTGAAGGTGCGTTGCTGGTGGTCGATGCCGGTCAGGGTGTTGAAGCCCAGTCCGTGGCCAACTGCTACACCGCCATCGAGCAGGGCCTAGAGGTCATGCCGGTGCTGAACAAGATCGACCTGCCGCAGGCCGATCCCGATCGCGTCAAGGACGAGATCGAGAAGATCATCGGCATCGACGCCACCGACGCCGTCACCTGCAGCGCCAAGACCGGCCTCGGTGTCGACGAAGTGCTCGAGCGTCTGGTGCAGACCATTCCTGCGCCGACCGGCAACATCGAAGATCCGCTGCAAGCGTTGATCATCGACTCCTGGTTCGACAACTACCTGGGCGTTGTCTCCCTGGTGCGCGTGCGTCATGGCCGCGTTAAGAAGGGCGACAAGATCCTCGTCAAATCGACCGGCAAGATCCACCTGGTCGACAGCGTTGGCGTATTCAACCCGAAACACACCGCCACCGTTGACCTCAAGGCCGGCGAAGTGGGCTTCATCATCGCCAGCATCAAGGACATTCACGGTGCACCGGTCGGTGACACCCTGACCCTGAGCTCGACCCCGGACGTTGAAGTGCTGCCCGGCTTCAAACGCATCCAGCCACAGGTATACGCCGGTCTGTTCCCGGTCAGCTCCGACGACTTCGAGGATTTCCGCGAAGCGCTGCAGAAGCTGACCCTCAACGACTCGTCGCTGCAATACACCCCGGAAAGCTCCGACGCACTGGGCTTCGGCTTCCGTTGCGGGTTCCTCGGCATGCTGCACATGGAAATCATCCAGGAGCGCCTCGAACGCGAGTACGACCTGGACCTGATCACCACGGCGCCGACGGTAATCTTCGAGCTGGTGCTGAAAACCGGTGAAACGATTTACGTCGATAACCCGTCGAAGCTTCCGGATATCTCGTCTGTCGAAGACATGCGCGAGCCGATCGTGCGGGCCAACATCCTCGTGCCGCAAGAGCATCTGGGCAACGTCATCACCCTGTGCATCGAGAAGCGTGGCGTCCAGGTCGACATGCTGTTCCTCGGCAATCAGGTACAGGTCACTTACGACTTGCCGATGAACGAAGTGGTTCTCGACTTCTTCGACCGTCTCAAATCCACCAGCCGTGGCTATGCTTCGCTGGACTACCACTTCGATCGCTACCAATCGGCTAATCTGGTGAAACTGGACGTGCTGATCAACGGCGACAAGGTCGATGCGCTCGCATTGATCGTGCACCGTGACAACTCGCACTACAAAGGTCGCCAGTTGACCGAGAAGATGAAAGAACTGATTCCTCGTCAGATGTTCGACGTGGCTATCCAGGCTGCCATTGGTGGTCAGATCGTTGCACGGACAACCGTCAAGGCACTCAGAAAGAACGTATTGGCCAAATGCTACGGTGGTGACGTCAGCCGTAAGAAGAAACTGCTCGAGAAGCAAAAGGCCGGTAAAAAACGCATGAAGCAAGTCGGTAACGTGGAAATTCCACAAGAAGCCTTCCTTGCAGTGCTCAGGTTGGATAGTTAGGTCCTATGTCACTAAATTTCCCGCTGTTGCTGGTCATCGCCGTGTTCGTCTGCGGCCTGTTGGCGTTGCTTGATCTGTTGATCCTGGCACCGCGTCGGCGTGCCGCCATTGCCTCTTATCAGGGCAGTGTCGGTCAGCCTGATGTCGTGGTTGTCGAGAAACTCAACAAAGAGCCGCTGCTGGTTGAATACGGCAAGTCGTTCTTTCCGGTGTTGTTCATCGTGCTGGTGCTGCGTTCGTTCCTGGTGGAACCGTTCCAGATCCCGTCCGGCTCGATGAAGCCTACGCTGGATGTTGGCGACTTCATTCTGGTGAACAAGTTTTCCTACGGTATCCGCTTGCCGGTTATCGACAAGAAAATCATCGAAGTCGGTGATCCGCAGCGCGGCGATGTCATGGTGTTCCGCTACCCGAGCGACCCGAACGTCAACTACATCAAGCGTGTAGTCGGCCTGCCGGGCGACACGATTCGCTACACCGCCGACAAGCACCTGTTTGTGAATGGCGAGTCGATCGCCGAGCAGCTGGTCGGCTCCGAGCCGGGCACGCTGGGCAGCGCTGAACTGTACAAAGAAAAACTCGGCGCCGCAGAGCACCTGATCCGCAAGGAAATGAGCCGCTACCGCGCCACACCGGACCGTTCGTGGACAGTGCCTGCCGGGCACTACTTCATGATGGGCGACAACCGCGACAATTCGAACGACAGTCGCTACTGGGATGATCCGAACATTCCCAAGGATCTGCTGGGCATGGTTCCCGACCAGAATATCGTCGGCAAGGCCTTCGCGGTCTGGATGAGCTGGCCGGAACCGAAACTCAGTCACCTGCCGAATTTCTCGCGGGTTGGCCTGATCAAGTAATCACACACGGCGCTGTTGACCACAGCGCCGAATGCATTTCTGGAGCCAGCACAATCGGCTCCGGGGCATGAAGCCACGATATTCAGGATGTAATTTTTGAACACAGCGTTAATTGTCCCAGGCCTGCGCCGTATCCCGGCGATGGCGGTGGAATCCAGCCACGAACTCAGCGTGGGTAAACCGTGAGCGTTTCTCTAAGCCGTCTCGAGCGTCAGCTCGGATACACCTTCAAGGATCAGGAGCTGATGCTGCTGGCCCTTACGCACCGCAGTTTTGCCGGGCGCAACAACGAACGCCTGGAATTCCTCGGTGATGCCATCCTCAACTTCGTCGCTGGCGAGGCGCTCTTCGATCGCTTCCCGCTGGCCCGCGAAGGCCAGTTGTCGCGTTTGCGCGCACGTCTGGTGAAAGGTGAGACGCTGGCCGTCCTGGCACGCGGTTTCGACCTGGGCGATTACCTGCGATTGGGTTCCGGTGAACTGAAGAGCGGCGGTTTCCGTCGCGAATCGATTCTGGCCGATGCCCTCGAAGCGTTGATCGGCGCCATCTTTCTCGATGCTGGCATGGACATGGCACGCGAACGCGTCCTGGCCTGGCTGGCTGGCGAGTTCGAAGGCCTGACGCTGGTCGATACCAACAAGGATCCGAAAACCCGTCTGCAGGAACACCTGCAATCGCGCGGTTGCGATCTGCCACGCTACGAAGTGGTGGATATCCAGGGCGAGCCGCACTGCCGAATTTTCTTCGTCGAGTGCGAAGTTGTCTTACTGAATGAAAAAAGCCGAGGTCAGGGTGTGAGCCGTCGTATTGCCGAACAGGTAGCGGCCGCCGCAGCACTGATTGCCCTGGGCGTGGAGAATGGCAATGACTGATACAAACGCAACTCGCTGTGGCTATGTTGCCATCGTCGGCCGTCCCAACGTCGGCAAGTCGACGTTGTTGAACCACATCCTCGGCCAGAAGCTCGCGATCACTTCGCGCAAGCCGCAGACCACTCGCCACAATATGCTCGGGATCAAAACCGAGGGTGACGTGCAAGCGATCTACGTCGACACCCCGGGCATGCACAAGGGTGGCGAAAAGGCCCTGAACCGTTACATGAACAAAACCGCTTCGGCCGCGTTGAAAGACGTCGACGTGGTGATCTTCGTCGTTGACCGCACCAAGTGGACCGATGAAGACCAGATGGTGCTGGAACGCGTGCAGTACGTGACCGGCCCGCTGATCGTCGCGCTGAACAAGACCGATCGCATCGAAGACAAAGCCGAGCTGATGCCGCACCTGAGCTGGCTGCAGGAACAACTGCCGAACGCGCAGATCATTCCGATTTCCGCACAGCACGGGCACAACCTCGAAGCGCTGGAAAAGGTCATCGCCGATCACCTGCCTGAGAACGATCACTTCTTCCCGGAAGACCAGATCACTGACCGCAGCAGCCGCTTCCTCGCCGCCGAACTGGTACGCGAGAAAATCATGCGCCAGATGGGCGCCGAGCTGCCGTACCAGATCACCGTCGAAATCGAAGAGTTCAAGCAGCAGGGCAAGACCCTGCATATCCACGCCTTGATCCTCGTTGAACGTGACGGCCAGAAGAAGATCATCATTGGCGACAAGGGCGAGCGTATCAAGCGCATCGGCACCGAAGCGCGCAAGGACATGGAGCTGCTGTTCGACTCCAAGATCATGCTCAACCTGTGGGTGAAGGTGAAGGGCGGCTGGTCCGACGACGAGCGCGCACTGCGTTCGCTGGGTTACGGCGACCTGTAAGCGATTCGAAGATCAAAAGATCGCAGCCTTCGGCAGCTCCTACATGACGTAAGCCTGTAGGAGCTGCCGAAGGCTGCGATCTTTTTTGCAATCCCTGATCGGGAAACAACGTTCATGTCGCAAAACCCGCCTCCCGCCCAACCCGCCTACGTCCTGCACAGTCGCGCCTACCGTGAAACCAGTGCGCTGGTGGATTTCCTCACGCCGCAAGGTCGGCTGCGGGCGGTGTTGCGCAGTGCGCGAGGCAAGGCCGGGACGTTGGCGCGGCCATTCGTGTCGCTGGAAGTCGAGTTTCGCGGCAAGGGCGAATTGAAGAATGTCGGGCGCATGGAAAGTGCCGGCACTTCGGCGTGGCTCAACGGTGAGGCGCTGTTCAGCGGTCTCTATCTCAATGAACTGCTGATCCGCTTGCTGCCTGCAGAAGATCCGCACCCGGGCGTATTCGATCACTACGCCGCGACCTTGCTGGCATTGGCTGAAGGCCGTCCGCTGGAGCCATTGCTGCGCTCTTTCGAGTGGCGACTATTGGACGATCTCGGTTACGGCTTTTCACTGAATACCGATGTTCACGGCGAGCCCATCGCTCCGGATGGACTCTACCGTTTGCAAGTGGATGCGGGCCTGGAACGGGTTTTCCTGCTGCAGCCCGGCCTGTTCAACGGTGTTGAGTTGCTGGCCATGGCCGAAGCCGACTGGACCGCCCCCGGCGCGCTGTCCGCCGCCAAGCGCTTGATGCGTCAGGCATTGGCCGTTCATCTGGGCGGTCGTCCTCTCGTCAGTCGCGAATTGTTTCGCAAGCCCTGATCACCCCGTATGCTGTGCGCCGAATCTCTCAATTCAGGAGCGCATCCGTGACCACCAGCAATCGCATTCTTCTTGGCGTGAACATCGACCACGTCGCCACCCTGCGTCAGGCCCGTGGCACGCGCTACCCGGATCCGGTCAAGGCTGCACTGGACGCGGAAGAGGCGGGCGCCGATGGCATCACCGTGCACCTGCGCGAAGACCGCCGACACATTCAGGAGCGCGATGTACTGCTGCTCAAGGATGTGCTGCAAACCCGCATGAATTTCGAAATGGGCGTCACCGAAGAAATGATGGCGTTCGCCGAGCGGATTCGCCCGGCGCATATCTGTCTGGTCCCGGAAACCCGTCAGGAGCTGACCACTGAAGGCGGCCTTGATGTAGCGGGGCAGGAAGAACGGATCAAGGCTGCGGTTGAGCGTCTGTCGAAGATCGGCAGCGAAGTGTCGCTGTTCATCGATGCCGACGAGCGCCAGATCGCCGCGTCGAAGCGCGTCGGTGCGCCGGCCATCGAGTTGCACACCGGTCGTTACGCCGATGCCGAAACCCCGACTGAAGTGGCTGAAGAATTGAAGCGTGTGGCGGATGGCGTGGCGTTTGGTCTGGCCCAAGGCTTGATCGTTAACGCGGGTCACGGTTTGCATTACCACAACGTTGAAGCGGTGGCGGCGATCAAAGGCATCAATGAACTGAACATCGGCCATGCGCTGGTGGCGCATGCCTTGTTCGTCGGCTTCAAGTCTGCCGTGTCCGAGATGAAAGCGCTGATTCTGGCTGCTGCTCTCAAGGGCTAAGATCAAAAGATCGCAGCCTTCGGCAGCTCCTACAGGTGTACGCATAACCCTGTAGGAGCTGCCGAAGGCTGCGATCTTTTACTTTTAAAGGGGGGCAGGTTCTTGCGCCGGTTTTGACTTGTCGATGCCCGGCACATGCAGATTGCCCTCAGCTACCTGATCACCCTCAAGCTGCGGCTGGGTCACCCAAGTCAAAATGTCGTAATAACGTCGAATGTTCGCCACAAAATGCACCGGCTCGCCGCCCCGGGCATAGCCATAGCGCGTTTTGCTGTACCACTGCTTCTGCGACAGACGCGGCAGGATCTTCTTCACATCCAGCCACTTGTCCGGGTTCAAGCCTTCCTTGGCTGTCAGTTTGCGCGCGTCATCCAGATGACCGCTGCCAACGTTGTAGGCCGCCAGGGCAAACCATGTACGGTCTGGTTCCTTGATTGAATCGTCGAGCTGATCCTTCATGTACGCCAGGTACTTGGCGCCGCCCATGATGCTCTGCTTCGGGTCGAGGCGGTTGGACACGCCCATCGCCTGTGCGGTGTTCTGCGTGAGCATCATCAGCCCGCGCACACCGGTTTTCGAGGTGACGGTCGGCTGCCACAGCGATTCCTGATAACCGATCGCCGCCAGCAGGCGCCAGTCGACTTTCTCTTTCTTCGCGTAATTCTTGAAGTGTTGTTCGTATTTCGGCAGGCGCTGCTGCAAGTGCTGGGCGAAGGTGGTGGCGCCCATGTAGCCGAGGACGTCGACGTGGCCGTAGTAACGGTCTTTCAGGCGCTGCAGGGTGCCGTTCTTCTGCACTTTGTCCAGATACGCGTTGATCTCGTTGAGCAGGCTGTTGTCTTCGCCCGGGCCTACGGCCCAGCTTTGGCTGCGCGCATCGCCGAGGTCGAAAGCCACGCGGATGTTGGTGAAGTACACCTGGTTCATCGCCACTTCGTTGGAATCGACCAGGGTCAGGTCGATCTGACCTTCATCGACCATGCGCAACAGGTCGACCACTTCAACCGCATCGGACTCTTCGTATTCGATGCCGGGGTATTTCTTTTTCAGCTCGGCCAGTTGCTCAGCGTGGGTGCTGCCCTTGAGCACCATGATCTTCTTGCCGACCAGATCACCAGGATCGGTCGGCCGCGACTGGCCATTGCGGTAAATGATCTGCGGGGTGACTTCGAGATAGGAGTGCGAGAAGCGCACCTGCTTCTTGCGTTGTTCGCTGCTGACCAGACCAGCGGCGGCCAGCACCGGGCCGTTCGGTTTGCCGATCTGGTCGAAAAGGTCATCGAGGTTGTCGGCAGTCTCGATCTTCAGTTCAACACCCAAATCGTCGGCGAAGCGCTTCACCAGCTCGTATTCGAAGCCGGTTTCACCGCTGCGATCCTGAAAGTAGGTGGCGGGGCTGTTACGGGTAATCACCCGCAGCACACCATCCTCCTTTATGCGCTCCAGCGTGTTGGGTTTATCAACACAGCCACTGAGCATCAGGAAGAGTCCGGTTGCGATCAGCCATTTGGCGTACCGCGGACGCAAAGCCGTTGGGAAAAACATGTGCGCAGTATACGCAAACGGCTGCGGGCGCCATATCTCGACAGCGCAGGGTCAGTCTGCTAGCGATCACAAAACTGCACGAAACCCCGTAGGAGCGGGCCTTTAAGGCTTTTTGTTACAGTAAAAATAAGCAGCCTGTGAATAGCCGATTTACCTGACTTTGGAGTCGGAAACACAGATTGATACCCGAGTGCAACCGTGCGTAGCGTTTCGGGTGATGTTGGGGGCGGTTTAGGCTAGAATGCACGGCCTCAAAGCACACCCCTTCCCGAGGCTGTCCCGAAGATGTTGATCCTGCGCGGCGCTCCTGCCCTTTCTGCCTTTCGCCACTGCCAGCTCCGTGAGCCACTGAGCCAGCAGGTTCGTGCGGGCGGTGGCCTGTATGCTGACGGCGCTCTCTGGGCCGAGGTCC
>NZ_JBIVGT010000014.1:0-136718 GCF_044748825.1 Pseudomonas sp. NPDC089741
CTGTCGGAAGCAGTCAAGCAGTTGGTAACCCGTGCTCGTAAGATCCAGCGGTTCTTGTCGCCGCCGTTCTTCGTCGCTGAAGTCTTCACCGGTGCTTCGGGTACAGCCGTGTCCCTGAAAGACACCATTGCTGGCTTCAAAGGCATCCTCAACGGTGACTACGACCACCTGCCAGAACAAGCGTTCTACATGGTTGGCGGCATCGAAGAAGCGATCGAGAAAGCCAAGAAACTGTAATCCCGGCGCCCGGCAACGGGCGCTAATTTAGGTTGAGGCAATCAGATGGCTATGACAGTCCATTGCGATATCGTCAGCGCGGAAGGGGAAATCTTTTCCGGCCTGGTCGAGATGGTGATTGCGCACGGTGCACTGGGTGATCTTGGTATCGCTCTGGGTCACGCGCCGCTGATCACTAATCTCAAGCCGGGTCCGATCCGCCTGATCAAGCAAGGCGGGGAGCCTGAGGTGTTCTACATCTCCGGTGGTTTCCTCGAGGTTCAGCCGAACATGGTCAAGGTGCTTGCCGATACCGTGCAACGTGCCGCCGATCTGGATGAAGCTCAGGCTCAAGCAGCTCTCAAAGCTGCCGAGCATGCTCTGCATGAAAAAGGCGCTGATTTCGACTACAGCGCTGCGTCAGCACGTCTGGCCGAGGCAGCAGCTCAGCTGCGCACCGTCCAGCAGATCCGCAAGAAGTTTGGCGGTTAATCCGTCAGCCACTTGTTGTGCGATTGATAAAAAAGGGTAGCCTCGGCTACCCTTTTTTCTTTTCCGAATTCCAAAAACCCGGTCGCAGTTGCTGACCACCCAGGATTGGTAGCCAGTCATGTCTCTTGAAATCGTTATCCTCGCGGCCGGTCAAGGCACTCGTATGCGTTCGGCATTGCCGAAGGTGTTGCACCCGATTGCCGGCAATTCCATGCTGGGCCATGTTATCCACAGCGCCCGGCAACTCGATCCGCAACGCATTCACGTGGTCATCGGCCACGGTGCCGACGTGGTGCGCGAACGTCTGGCGGCTGATGACCTGAATTTCGTCCTGCAGGACAAGCAACTCGGTACCGGCCACGCCACTGCTCAGGCTGTGCCGTTCATTACTGCCGACACTGTGCTGATCCTCTACGGCGACGTGCCATTGATCGAAGTCGAAACCCTGCAACGTCTGCTCAAACAAGTCGTTCCCGGGCAAATGGGCCTGCTCACCGTTGAGCTGGATGACCCGACCGGCTATGGCCGCATCGTTCGCGATGCCGGAGGCAAGGTCACGGCAATCGTTGAGCATAAAGATGCCAGCGAAGCACAACGCGCGATTACCGAAGGCAACACCGGCATTCTCGCTGTCCCGGCCAATCGTCTGGCCGACTGGATGAGCCGCCTGTCCAACAACAACGCTCAGGGCGAGTACTACCTGACCGACGTGATCGAAATGGCGGTCAGTGACGGTCTGGTGGTTGCCACCGAACAACCGCATGATGCAATGGAAGTGCAGGGCGCCAATGACCGCAAGCAACTGTCCGAGCTGGAGCGTCATTACCAGTTGCGCGCTGGCCGTCGTTTGATGGCGCAAGGCGTGACCCTGCGTGACCCGGCGCGCTTCGATGTGCGTGGCGAAGTCACCGTAGGTCGCGACGTGCTGATCGATATCAACGTCATCCTCGAAGGTAACGTTGTTATCGAAGACGACGTGGAGATCGGCCCGAACTGTGTGATCAAGGACAGCACCTTGCGTAGAGGCGTGGTGATCAAGGCCAACAGTCATATTGAAGGCGCTGTTCTCGGCGAGGGCAGCGATGCCGGCCCATTTGCGCGCCTGCGTCCTGGCACCGTGCTCGAAGCGCGGGCGCATGTGGGTAACTTTGTTGAACTGAAAAATGCCCACATGGGCGAAGGCGCAAAGGCCGGTCACCTGACCTACCTGGGCGATGCCGAAATCGGCGCGCGCACCAACATCGGCGCTGGCACCATCACCTGCAACTACGATGGCGCCAACAAGTGGAAAACCGTGTTGGGCGCGGATGTGTTCATCGGCTCCAACAACTCGTTGGTAGCGCCTGTGGATATCTCTGCCGGTGCGACCACGGCGGCGGGGTCGACCATTACGCAGAATGTGGATAACGCGCAGTTGGCGGTTGGGCGTGCGCGGCAGAAGAATATCGATGGCTGGAAGAGGCCGGAGAAGATCAAGAAGGGCTGAGTTATCCACAGTCTCACTTAGCCACAAAAATCCAATGTGGGAGCGGGCTTGCTCGCGAATGCGATATATCAGTCACACATTCAGTGCCTGAGACGACGCTTTCGCGAGCAAGCCCGCTCCCACATTTTTGTTTGTGACGTTTTAAAAAAGTCTGCCTGATGCTTGACGATTTGGGGCCGATAGGTTTTGATTGCTTCCGTTATCTTTCGAATCGAAACTTAAGCCGCCATGTCGAAACGCAATACGCCGCAGCGCCGTCACAACATCCTTGCCTTGCTCAACGAGCAGGGTGAAGTCAGTGTGGACGAATTGGCCAAGCGCTTCGAAACCTCCGAAGTTACGATTCGCAAGGATCTTGCCGCGCTGGAGAGCCATGGACTGTTGCTACGCCGTTACGGCGGCGCAATTACCATGCCGCAGGAACTGGTCGCTGAAACCGCGCAAAGCGTTTCCAAGTACAAACAGGCGATTGCCCGCGCGGCGGTGAAACGCATCCGCGAGCACGCGCGCATCATCATCGACAGCGGCAGCACCACCGCCGCGATGATCCCTGAACTTGGCCAGCAGCCGGGTCTGGTGGTGATGACCAATTCCCTGCATGTCGCCAACGCCTTGAGCGAGCTTGAGCACGAACCGGTGCTGTTGATGACCGGTGGCACCTGGGATCCGCATTCGGAATCCTTTCAGGGCCAGGTCGCCGAGCAGGTACTACGCTCTTACGACTTCGACCAGTTGTTTATCGGTGCCGATGGTATCGATCTTGTACGCGGTACCACGACCTTCAACGAACTGCTCGGTTTAAGCCGGGTCATGGCTGATGTGGCGCGAGAAGTCATTGTCATGGTCGAGGCCGACAAGATCGGCCGCAAGATTCCCAACCTGGAGCTGCCGTGGAGCAGCGTCCATACCCTAATTACCGATGATCGCCTGCCTATCGATGCACGCGATCAGATCCAGGCCCGCGGTATCACCGTGATTTGCGCGGCTGTCAGTCAGGAGAAATAAGCATGTGTGGAATTGTCGGCGCAGTTGCTGAACGTAATATCACCGCCATCCTGCTCGAAGGCCTCAAACGCCTTGAATACCGTGGCTATGACAGCGCCGGTGTCGCGGTTTACACCAACGACGAAACCCTTGAGCGCATGCGTCGCCCGGGCAAAGTCAGCGAACTCGAAGTCGCACTGGCCGAACACCCGCTGGTTGGCCGCCTCGGTATCGCCCACACCCGTTGGGCCACCCACGGTGCGCCGTGCGAACGCAATGCCCACCCGCATTTCTCCGGCGACATCGCCGTGGTGCACAACGGCATCATCGAAAACCACGAAGCCCTGCGTGAACAACTGAAAGCGCTGGGTTACGTGTTCACCTCCGACACTGACACAGAAGTCATCGCCCACCTGCTCAACCACAAGCTCAAGGATCAACCTGATCTGAGCGTTGCGCTCAAAGCCACTGTTAAAGAACTGCACGGCGCTTACGGTCTTGCCGTGATCAATGCCAAACAACCGGATCGTCTGGTCGCCGCGCGCAGTGGCAGTCCGCTGGTGATTGGTCTGGGTCTGGGCGAGAATTTTCTCGCCTCCGACCAGTTGGCCCTGCGCCAGGTCACTGACCGCTTCATGTACCTGGAAGAAGGCGATATCGCCGAAATTCGTCGCGATAACGTGCAGATCTGGGACGTCAACGGTAAAGCCGTCGAGCGCCAGACCGTGCAGTACAGCGACGGTGCCGAAGCCGCCGACAAGGGCGAATATCGCCACTACATGCTCAAGGAAATCCACGAGCAACCGGCCGTTGTCCAGCGCACCCTCGAAGGTCGTTTGAGCAACGATCAAGTACTGGTTCAAGCATTCGGTCCACAAGCGGCCGAGCTGTTCGCCAAAGTGCGCAACGTGCAGATCGTCGCCTGCGGCACCAGCTATCACGCGGGTATGGTCGCCCGTTACTGGCTCGAAGAACTGGCCGGCATTCCGTGCCAGGTCGAAGTCGCCAGCGAATTCCGCTACCGCAAAGTGGTGGTGCAGCCAGACACCCTGTTCGTAACCATCTCGCAGTCCGGTGAAACCGCCGACACCCTAGCCGCACTGCGCAACGCCAAAGAGTTGGGCTTCCTCGCCAGCCTGGCGATCTGCAACGTCGGCATCAGTTCGCTGGTGCGCGAATCCGACCTGACCCTGCTGACCCAGGCCGGTCGCGAAATCGGCGTGGCCTCGACCAAAGCCTTCACCACGCAACTGGTCGGCCTGCTGCTGTTGACCCTGTCGTTGGGCCAAGTGCGCGGCAGCCTTGCCAAAGGCGTTGAAGCCACACTGGTCGAAGAACTGCGTCGCCTGCCAACCCGCCTCGGCGAAGCGCTGGCGATGGATAGCACGGTGGAAAAAATCGCCGAACTGTTCGCTGAAAAGAACCACACCTTGTTCCTTGGCCGTGGCGCGCAATTCCCGGTGGCGATGGAAGGTGCCTTGAAGCTCAAGGAAATCTCCTACATCCACGCCGAAGCTTACCCGGCCGGCGAACTGAAACACGGCCCGCTGGCGCTGGTGGATAACGACATGCCAGTGGTTACCGTCGCACCGAACAACGAGCTGCTGGAAAAACTCAAATCCAACCTGCAGGAAGTCCGCGCTCGTGGCGGCGAGCTGATCGTGTTCGCCGACGAGAAAGCCGGGATGACCAACGGCGAAGGCACTCACGTAGTGCAAATGCCGCACATCCACGACATCCTCTCGCCGATCCTCTACACGATTCCGCTGCAGTTACTGTCGTACTACGTTGCGGTGCTGAAAGGCACGGACGTCGATCAGCCGCGTAACCTGGCGAAGTCGGTGACGGTGGAATAAGTTATCCACAACTGAGTCAGCCGAAAAAGATCGCAGCCTGCGGCAGCTCCTACACGGGAATCGTATTTCACCTGTAGGCGCTGCCGCAGGCTGCGATCTTTTGATTTTCAAGTGAGGGTCGACCCCGATGGATCGCTTCCAGGAAATGCACATCTTCACCACCGTCGCCCAAGAGCAAGGCTTCTCCGCCGCTGCTCGTCGCTTGGGTCGGTCCGCCGCCAGCGTCACGCGGGCAGTGGCGGCGCTGGAGTTGCGGATCGGCACGCAGTTGCTGATCCGGACCACGCGCAGTGTGCATTTGAGTGAAGCGGGGCAGCGTTATCTGGAAGATTGTCGGAGGATTCTCGCCGAGGTGCAGGAGGCCGAGGATTCTGCGGCGGGCAGTCATGCCCAGCCGCGTGGGCAATTGACGGTGACGGCGCCGGTATTGTTTGGTGATTTGTTTGTGACGCCAGTGATGGCGGGTTATCTGGCGCAGTATCCGGATGTCACGATCAACGCGGTGCTGGTCGATCGCATCGTCAATATGGTGGAAGAGGGCATTGATGTTGCGGTGCGCATCGGTGACTTGGCGGATAGCAATCAGCATGCGATCCGAGTGGGAGAGGTACGTCGTGTCATCTGCGGTTCGCCGGACTACTTCGCCAAGTACGGTCGGCCGGTTCATCCCCAAGCGTTGGCCGGTGCGCCCGTCGTGGCGACCTCAGCGATTGGCCAGCAACGCACATGGCCGTTTCTCGATGCGGGCGAACCGCTCAGCGTGCGTCCCGAACCGCGCTTGATCGTCACCGCCAATCAGGCAGCCATTACCGCAGCCTGCATGGGCTTGGGTTTGACGCGGGTGTTGTCCTATCAAGTGGCGAGCAAGATTGCCTCCGGTGAACTTGAAATCGTCCTCGCCGAGTTTGAACTGCCGCCCTTGCCGATTCACGTGGTGTATCAGGGCGGACGCAAGGCCCCGGCTCGGATCCGCAGTTTTGTGGATTTCACGGTAGGGGCTTTGCGCGAACATCCGGCGTTGAAAAATGAGGCGTTATTGCACCAGATGAAATAATTGATTGCGTTTGGTGGTGATTCTGTTCCCCCCGCAACGGGGGGATGATGGTCTGCATCGGCGCTCTCATCCCCGCAGTGGCGCCCCTGTTCAGCGGAGTCGACCATGCAAGCGATCAAACTCTACAACTTCCCACGCTCTGGCCATGCTCATCGCGTCGAGTTGATGCTGTCCCTGCTGCAATTGCCGACCGAGCTGATCTTTGTCGATCTGGCCAAAGGTGAGCACAAGCAGCCCGCCTATCTGGCGATCAACAGCTTCGGCCAAGTGCCGGCGATTGATGACGGCGGCGTGGTGCTGGCCGATTCCAACGCGATTCTGGTGTACCTGGCGCAAAAATACGGCAACGGTCGTTGGTTGCCGGCTGACCCGGTGGGTGCCGCCCATGTGCAGCGCTGGTTGTCCGCCGCTGCCGGGCCGATTGCTTTCGGTCCTGCTGCCGCACGCTTGGTCACCGTATTTGGCGCGCAACTCAATGCTGATGAAGCCATCACCCGCGCGCACAATCTGTTGAAAGTGATGGACGTCGAACTCGGCAAAACTCCTTATCTGGCCGGCGAAGAACCGACCATTGCCGACGTTTCCGCCTACAGTTACATCGCTCACGCGCCGGAAGGCAACGTGTCGCTGGAAGAGTACGGCAACGTTCGCGCCTGGCTGGCCCGCGTCGAAGCCCTGCCGGGTTTTGTCGGCATGCCGCGCACCGTCGCCGGTCTGCAAACCGCAGTCTGATAATCGCAATCCACGCTGCGCCAGTGGTGCAGGGGAGAGGTCGTGATGGAAGGTTCACCGTGGCACGCTGGCGAACAGCAGTTACAGGCCCATGTCGGCGTTGCCGAACGCATGGAAGCCTTCGGGCGCAAGGTGATTCGCACCTGGATGCCCGATCAGCACCGTGAGTTCTATCAGCAACTGCCTTTCCTGCTGTACGGCGCAGTCGATGCGCATGGGCGGCCGTGGGCCAGTGTGCTCGAAGGCGCGCCAGGGTTTGCCCAATCGCCGGATCCCGAACACCTGCATTTCGCCAGTCAGGTCGCGGCCGATGACCCGGCGCAATTGCGCAATGGCGAGCCGATCGGTTTGCTCGGCATCGAGTTGCACTCTCGCCGGCGCAATCGCCTCAATGGCCATGTCGGCAATCTGGGCGCTCAAGGATTCGAGGTGAGCGTGGATCAGGCGTTTGGCAACTGCCCGCAATACATTCAGTTGCGTCAGTTCCAGCGTGTAGCACTGACTGATCCACAGACGCGCCCGGCTGAGCATCTGGATATTCTGGATGATGCCGCGAGCGCGTTGATCGCTGGCGCCGATACCTTTTTCGTCGCCAGTTACGTGGATGTCGATAGCCAGCGTGCGGTGGATGTTTCCCATCGAGGCGGTCAGCCCGGTTTCGTACGGGTGGAAGGCAACCGTCTGACCATCCCCGATTTCGCCGGCAACCTGCACTTCAACACGTTGGGCAATCTGCTGCTGAATCCCAAGGCTGGCTTGCTGTTCATCGACTTTTCCACAGGCGATCTGTTGCAACTCAGCGGGCGTACCGAGATTCTTCTCGAAGACCCGCAGATCGAGGCGTTTCAAGGCGCTGAGCGGTTGTGGACTTTCGAAGTGGAGAAACTGGTGCGGCGCCCGGCAGCATTGGCGTTGCGCTGGCGCTTCGACGGCATGTCGCCGACCAGTCTGTTGACCGGCAATTGGGCCGAGGCGGCTGCGCGTTTGCAGGCGCAGGCGCTGGGCAACCAATGGCGGCCGCTGCGGGTGGCGAAGATAGAAGCGGAAAGTCGCAGCATCCGTTCAATTTATCTGGAGCCAACAGATGGCGCCGGTTTGCCGGTGTTTCTCGCTGGTCAGCATTTACCGCTACGCTTCACGATCGATGGCGAGGTGCATATCCGCACTTACAGCCTGTCGAGTGCGCCATCGGACGGCTTCTACCGGATCAGCGTCAAACGCGAAGGTTTGATTTCATCGCATCTGCATGAGCAGATCCGCGTTGGCGATGTGCTGGAAGCGCGGGCTCCACAAGGGCATTTCACTGTGGCGCCGCTGGAGCACCGCCCGTTGGTGCTATTGGCGGCTGGCGTGGGAATAACGCCGTTGCTGTCGATGCTGCGCGAAGTGGTGTACCAAGGCCTACGCACGCGGGGGATTCGTCCGACGCTGTTGTTGCAGAGTTCGCGCAGCCTGGCTGATCAGCCGTTTCGCAAAGAGCTGGACCGTTTGCTGGAAACGGCTGGCGATGCGGTACGGGTGCTGCGTTTGCTGAGCCAGCCAGAAGCCGATCTGCAAGAGGGTGAGGATTTCGATTTGCATGGGCGTATCGACAGCACAGTGCTGAGGAACCTGCTGGATGCCGAGGATTTCGACCAGCTCGATTTCGTCCTTTGCGGCCCCGGTGGTTTTACCCAAGGGCTGTACGACAGCCTGCGCGAACTGGATGTGCGCGACGCGCAGATTCATGCAGAAACCTTTGGCCCGTCAACACTGAAACGCCAAGCCGACCCAGACGCCATCGTCATCGAACAACCGCCCGCAGCGACTACTTCGGTGCCTGTGGTGTTCGAGCGCTCGGCAAAAGAAGCGCGTTGGCAACCCGATGGCGGTAGCCTGCTGGAGCTGGCGGAAAGCCGTGGATTGCGTCCGGAGTTCAGTTGCCGCGGTGGCTCATGCGGCACCTGCAAAACAAGGCTGGTCAGCGGCGCAGTAAATTATCCACAGCCCCCGGCGGACATTCCGGAAGCAGGCCACGTGCTGATTTGCTGCGCAGTTCCGGCACAAAGCAGCCAACCCTTGGTCTTGGACCTGTAACGAGCCCCTGTAGGAGCTGCCGAAGGCTGCGATCTTTTGATCTTGCGTTTATAGAATCAAAATCAAAAGATCGCAGCCTGCGGCAGCTCCTGCAGGGGGATGTGGTTCAGCCTGATCAGGCGTAGGACAGGGATTTCTCTTCAAGCAATTCCTGATACAGCTCTGTCCACTTGCGGCCCATCTCGTCGGCGGTGAATAACTGCCGATATCGTGCCTCAGCCTTCACTCCCATTGCAGCAGCACGCACCGGATCTTCCCAAAGGGTACGCATTGCCTCGCAAAACGCCTGGGGATTACTCGGCGGCACCACCAGCCCGGTTTCGTTGTGGATATTGATGTAGCTGGTGCCCGTACCGATCTCACTGGAGATCATCGGCTTGCCGTACATCGCGCCTTCAAGCAGCGAAATACCGAACGCTTCCGAGCGCAGGTGCGAAGGGAAAACGATGGCGTAGCTCAGTTGCAGCAAGGCGACTTTGTCTTCATCACCCAAGCGCCCGAGGAAATGGATATTGCGCAGCCCCAGCGCTGCCGCTTGGGCATGCAGTTCCTGCTCGAGCGGGCCGGCGCCGACGATCACCACCGGGTAATCCACGTCTTTCAGCGCTTCGAGCAGAATGTGCAGGCCTTTGTAGTAACGCATCACGCCGACAAACAGAAAAAACTTATCCCCAAGCTGTTGGCGCCAACGGTTCATCCTCTCGCTATCGGCCTGTGGATAACCTGCTTTGTTCAATCCATACGGAATCACCCGGGTCTTGTCCTGAAACTGCTGCAGAACATCGCTGGTGTGCAGGTAGTTCGGCGAAGCCGCGACGATGCGGTCGGCGCTGGCGAGGAAACGGTTCATCAGCGGACGATAGAGTTTGAGCAGGTGCTTCTGGCGAATGATGTCCGAGTGGTAGGTGACGACACTGGGCTTGTTCGTTGCGCTGGCGAAATGCACCAGGTCCATGAACGGCCACGGGAAGTGGTAGTTGACCACGTCGGCCTCGGCGGCCATTTCGCGAAACTGCTTGAACACGCTCCAGGAGAACCCGGTGGAGGCGAATTGAATGTCGAGTTTGGCGCGGTGCACTTCGTGCTGACCGAGTTTCACCACCGGCGGCGTCGGGTCGGCGCTGAGCGTCAGCACCTGGCCGTCGATGCCATGTTTGGCGCCGCTCTCGCACAGCTGGAAAATCACTTGTTCGATGCCGCCGACCGAATCAGGCAGGTAAGTCTTGAAAAAATGAAGTACGCGCATTTCAACCTCCCATGGCCTGGCGGTAGGCACCGGCCGTGGCCTGTGCACAACGCTCCCAGGAAAAAAGCCGTGCCTGCTGCAATCCGGCTTCTCGGCATGCCTGCCAATGTGCTTGATCGTCGATCAACCGGCTCATTGCATCACGCAAGCCGTCTGCATCGTCAGCTTCAATATAGTTGCCGGCAGCGCCCGCGACTTCCGGCATCGCCGAGGAGCGGGTGATGACTACCGGTGTGCCACTGGCCATCGCCTCGAGTACCGGCAAGCCAAAACCTTCATACAGCGAAGGAAAAATCAGTGCTCGGGCGCCGGCCAGCAGTTGTGCTACCTGTTCGTCCGGCAGATAACCGAGCAGACACACATGCCCGCTCGCCAGGGCTTGGCGCAGCGGTTCGCTGAACTGTTCGCGCTCCCAGCCCGCCATGCCGACGATCAGCAACGGAAAGCGCTGG
This sequence comes from Pseudomonas sp. NPDC089741, assembly GCF_044748825.1. Classification (NCBI taxonomy): domain Bacteria; kingdom Pseudomonadati; phylum Pseudomonadota; class Gammaproteobacteria; order Pseudomonadales; family Pseudomonadaceae; genus Pseudomonas; species Pseudomonas sp. NPDC089741. The sequence continues at coordinate 10,595 of NZ_JBIVGT010000014.1, forward strand.
CGCACGGCTTCCGGTAACAGGGCGTGCGCACGCAGGGCCAGACAGAGATTCTTGCGCGGCTCGAGGGTGCCGACACACAGAAAGTATTCTCGAAAGCCCACGGCATGCGCTTTGAGTACTGCGTCGATGGCGTGCGGTTCGCGCGGATGGAAACGTTCGGCCACGCCCAATGGCGCTACGACAAAGCGCTCGGCGGGCAGACCAAAATAGTCCTGGGCTTCGTCGGCAATCGCCTGAGAGTCGGTCAGGATCAGCCGCGCCTGCTGTACGCCAGAGGCCAGGCGCCGCTCGATTTCCTTGAGCCGCGCCGGCGGCTGGGTTTCGGGAAAATGCAGGTGCGTGAGGTCGTGCAGGGTGATCACGGTCGGGCCGTTGAACGCCAGCGGCCACAGGCTCGGCTCGTGGTACAGGTCGATACCTTGCGTGCTGCCCTGATCGAAACGTTTCTGCTCCAGCCAGCGCCGGGCCTGATAAGCCCCGGGGATTTGCCGCAGCAGTGGCGTCAGGCGCGAGTAACCGGGCATGGCCGCTTCCGGCAATGCCGAACTCCAGCCCCAGCCATGGAACAAGCTGACCTCGACATCGGTTTCGCAGCGCAAAGCGTTGACCAGCTCCGCGACGTAGTGGCCGATGCCGGTGCGCGGTGCTTGCAGAATCCGGGCGTTAAGGGCAATGCGCATGCTGCCTCGCTGGCGCCGCTGGCGCTTCCAGGACATGACGCACACTGCGTTCGGCCAGTTGCTCGCTGGCTTCGCGCCAGCCGATCCAGGTCCAGTCCGCGACATCGCGGGCGGCGGGGAACTGGCCGCTGCTTTCGAAGGCTGCGATCAGATCGGCAAGGCTTTGCGGCGCTTGCAGATCGAAGTACGCCATGAACTCACCGCCGATTTCGCGGAACACTGCGATATCGCTGGCCATTGCCGGCAGACCGCGCTGCATGGCCTCCACCAGTGGCAGGCCGAAGCCTTCGACGAACGAGGGGAAAACCAGTGCCTTGGAGTGGGCGTAGGCGTGTTCGAGGCTGGTATCGCTCAGGTCGTTGAACATGAACAGCCGCTGATTCAGCTGCGGGTGAGCGCGCACCCGCTCAAGCAGGACCTCGCACTTCCAGCCGACACGCCCGGCGATGCACAGGCGGGCATTTGAGCCTGCAGCCCAGGCGCGCTCAAAGGCGTCGAGCAGATAGCCGTGGTTCTTGCGTGGCTCAATGGTGCTGACCATCAGGAACACCGGCTCGGCTGTGGCGAACATTTCGCGCAGGCGCGGTTCGACCGTTGCCTCGTTGCTGTGCAAGTCCAGCTCGGAGCCGAGGTGGAAAAAATCCAGCCAGCGCTTGTCAGCCTGCGCGGAGCCGATTCGCTGTTGCAGTTCCTCACGCACCTGATCACGCACGGTCGCGGAGATCGCCATAAAACCATCGGCAGTGCGGCTGACCCAGTCGAACCACTCGCTGAAAACCTGCACCAGGCGCGTGTCGTAGAACTGCGGATGAGTCAGCGGGATCAGGTCGTAGATCACCGCGATGATGCCAACGCCATCGCGCTTGAGTCGTTCGACGTGGGCAAAAAAATCCGAGTGCCAGGAGGAATCCAGCAGCACCAGTTGATCACCGGGCTGATGTTGCAGCGGTGAGCAGCGCTTGAGCAGTTGCGTGTGGTTGATGGCGCCAATCAGCCGCAGCGGTAAACCGAACAAACCGAATGACGTCAGGCGATAGGCAACATACAGCCCGCGTCGCAGCAGTTTCGAGCTGCTCCGGGTGTCGAGGCGCTGGTGCCCTTGCCAGAATCGATGCGCGAGGCGTTGCAGGCGTTCGCCGAACGTCGCCAGGGCATTGAACAGCGGGGTGTCGAGCGGCGCCAGGCGCTGTACGCGATAGAGTTGGCCATTGAGCAGGATCACCGGCATGCATTCGACGCCTTCGGCGCTCGGCGGCAACTGTTTGATGACATTGCGCACCACGCGCTGGATTCCCGAGTTGACTTTCGGGTGCTTGAACACGTGGGTGCATTCCACCAGCAAGCGAGTCATGGCGTGCGCTCGACAGGTGTGGCCGCGGTTTCGCGAGTGATCGTGGTCTGCGCATTCAGCCAGGAACAGCCGACGAAATCCTCGTGCCGATTGTTGATCACGTGGAACACCAGGCCGTAGTCGCGCCATTCGAAGTTGCGATCCAGGTGCGAATCCAGGCGCGACAGGCTCAGCGACACCGAATAGTTGCCTTTGCCCAGGCCCATGATGAAGGCGAAGCGATAGGTAAAGCGTTCACCGGCGTGCAGATCGGTCAGCGCCTTGCCCTGACGGTGGGTGTTGATGCCATACATCATCTGCCCCAGGCGATCCTTGAGGATGAAGCCCAGCACCAGGCGTTCGATGTCCTTGCGCACTTCGACCTGCACTTCCAGCACCACCGGCTGGCCGACTTCGGCGGCGTCGATGCTGCGATCGTGTTCGTCGAGCATGCGCACGCCGAGAATCGCCGCTTCACCGGTACCCGAGACGGTCTGCACTTCGCCCCCGGCGAGCGTTTCCTGGCGCACGACCTGGCCTTCACGCTCGGCCATCAGGGCGTTGTAGTAATCGAGCACGGCTTCGGGTTTACCGTACATGGCCATGTGGCCATCCTTGAGCAGGATCGCCGAGTCGCAGATCGACTGAATTGCCGAGCGGTCGTGGGACACGATCAACAGCGTGGTGCCGGCCTTGCGGAAGCTGCGGATGCGCTCGAAACTCTTGTGCTGAAAGTAGGCGTCGCCCACCGACAGCGCTTCGTCGACGATCAGAATGTCCGGACGCCGGGCGGTCGCCACACTGAACGCCAGACGCATCTGCATGCCGCTGGAATAGGTGCGTACCGGGTGATCGATGGCGTCGCCAATCTCGGCGAAATATTCTATTTCGGGCATCAACGCTTCGATTTCTTCGAGCTGCATGCCCAGTAGCTGCCCGGCCATCACCGCGTTCTGGCGGCCGGTGAAGTCGGGATGAAAACCCATGCCCAGTTCCAGCAGCGCCGCGACCCGACCTTCGATTTCGATCTTGCCCGCAGTCGGCTGGGTGGTGCCGGTGATCATCTTCAACAAGGTGCTTTTGCCGGCACCGTTGGCGCCGACAATGCCCACCGCTTCGCCGGGTGCGATCTCGAATTCGACATCGCGCAGCACCCAGTGCTGATGATGACGGATCGGCGAGAAGGGGATCAGCCACTCGGCCAGCCGCGCCCAGCGGTTAGGGTATTGCTTGTAGGCCTTGCTCAGGCCGGTGACACGAATATGCCCCATCAGAGTTCATCCACCATTTCGCCGACGCGTTGACGAAACAGCCGCAGCCCGAGCAGACAGAAAACGCTGCCGGTGATGAAGATCGGCAACAGCGAACTCCACACTGGCCATTGCCCATAGAGGAACAGGTTCTGATAACTGCTGAACAGGTTGGTCAGCGGGTTGAGTTGCAACAGGCGTTGCACCCATTCCGGCAGGATGCTGATCGGATAGACGATCGGCGTCAGCCAGAACCAGAATTGCAGGCAGATCGCGAACAGCTGACCGACATCGCGGAAAAACACGTTGAGCACACCGAGCACCATGCCCAGTCCGGCGCAAAACATCATTTGCAGCGCAATCAGCGGCAACAGCGCCAGCAAGGCCATGCCTGGCCAGCGCCCGGTTACCAGCAGGAAACCCAGAAACAGCGCGATGATGATGGCGAAGTTGATCCCGGCATTGATCAGCACGATCACCGGCAGGCAGATCCGCGGGAAGCTGATTTTCTTCAGCAGATTGGCGTTGTCGAGAAACATCGTCTGGCTGCGCAAGGTGATTTCCGAGAACAGTCCCCAGGCCAGCAGGCCGGCGCAGAGATAGACGCTGTAGGCCATGCTGTCGTCCACACCGGGCAGACGCGCGCGCATGATGTGCGAGAAAATCACCGTATACACGACGATCATCGACAACGGATTGAAGATCGGCCACAGGGCACCGAACAGCGAATTGCGGTAACGCGCTTGAAACTCTCGTTGCACGCTGCCGAGGATGAATCCACGGTAGCTGCGCAACGAGCGATACAGGGAAAGCAGCATTCAATCGGTCCTGCCGTAATGGTCTTCGAAGCGGACTATATCGTCCTCTCCCAGGTATTCGCCGCTCTGCACTTCGATGATCACCAGATCGATCACGCCGGGGTTTTCCAGGCGGTGCTTGTGGCCGGCGGCGATGAACGTCGATTCGTTCTTGGCCACCAGATGCGTGCCGGTGCCGTTGTTGGTGACCTTGGCCATCCCTTCGACAACCACCCAGTGTTCGTTGCGGTGATGGTGCATTTGCAGGGACAGTTTGCCGCCAGGTTTGACCACGATGCGCTTGATCTTGAAGCGCGGGCCTTCTTCCAGAACGGTGTAGGTACCCCACGGACGGCTGACCGTACGATGCAGCCGATAGGCTTCGTGGGACTTGTCCTTGAGTTGCTTGGCCACCCGGCGCACGTCTTGCGCGCGGTCGGCATGCGCCACCAGCACCGCGTCGGCGGTGTCGACCACGATGAGGTTATCCACACCCACCGTCGCCACCAGGCGACCGTCGCTCTGGACGAAGTTGTTATGGCTGTCGATGAAGATCGCCTCGCCGCTGGCGCGGTTGTTGTCGGCATCGGCCGGCACCAGCGCGGCAACGGCGCCCCATGAACCGATATCGCTCCAATCGAAACCGGCCGGTACCACGACGACTTTTTCCGAACGCTCCATCAACGCATAGTCGATGGAGATGTCGGTGATTTCAGCAAACAGCGCCGGCGACAGTTCCTGTTGCAGGCAGCCGACGGTTTCGATGGGCGCACTGGCGTTCATGCACGCGCGGGTCTGTTCGAGCAGTTCGGGGGCGTGCAGTTGCAGTTCGGCAATCACCGCTGCGGTGGTGAAGCAGAACATCCCCGAATTCCACAGGAAGTTGCCGCTTTCCAGGTAATGCGTGGCGGTTTGCAGGTCGGGTTTTTCGACGAAGCGCTGCACTTTGGCCGCGCCTTTGGCGTCCAGCGGCGCGCCGGTCTCGATGTAGCCGAAACCGGTTTCCGGCGCGGTCGGGATCACACCGAAAGTCACCAGATAACCGTCCTTCGCCAGATTCACCGCGTGTTCCACGGCGGTTTTCAGTGCGTCCTGATTGACGATCAAATGGTCGGCCGGCATCACCACCATGATCGCGTCATCACCGTGCAGCGCTTGCAGCGACAACGCCGCTGCAGCAATCGCAGGCGCCGTGTTGCGCCCGGTCGGCTCCAGCAGGAAGTGCCCGCGATGCCGCGAGACATGGGCGGCGCAATAGTGATCCTTGCTCTGGAAGTAATATTCGCGGTTGGTCACCGTGACAATGTCGCCCCAGCCGTCCAGCAGCGCGGCAGCACGCTGGTAGGTCTTGCCGAGCAGCGACTGACCGTCGGGCAGGGTCATGAACGGCTTCGGATGGCCCTCGCGGGACACCGGCCACAAACGGGTGCCGGCACCGCCGGACAAAATCACGGGGATCAGCATGGCCTACTCCTTGGCGACGCGTTTCATGTCCGCATCCATCATCATGCGGATCAAGGTATCCAGGTCGGTTTTCGGTTTCCAGCCCAGCACGCGCTGAGCCTTGGCCGGATTGCCGAGCAGCACTTCGACTTCGGCCGGGCGGAAAAACGCCGGGTCGATCTTCACGTAGTCGCGGTAGTTGAGGCCGACGTGATCGAAGGCAATACGGCACATCTCGCGCACCGTGGTGGTGACACCGGTGGCGACGACGAAATCGTCAGGCTTGTCCTGTTGCAGCATCAGCCACATGGCTTCGACGTAATCGCCGGCAAAACCCCAGTCGCGTTTGGCGTCGATGTTGCCCAGCGCCAGCTCCTGCTGTTTGCCTTGCTTGATGCGGGCGGCAGCGTCGGTGACCTTGCGGGTGACGAATTCGATGCCGCGCAGTGGCGATTCGTGGTTGAAGAGAATGCCGCTGCTGGCGTGCAGGTTGAAACTTTCGCGGTAGTTGACGGTGATCCAGTGGCCGTACAGCTTGGCCACGCCGTAAGGGCTGCGCGGGTAGAACGGGGTGTTCTCGTCCTGTTGCTCGGCCTGGATCAGGCCGAACATTTCACTGGTCGAAGCCTGATAGAAACGCGTGTGCGGGCTGAACTGGCGGATCGCTTCGAGCAAGTGCGTAACGCCGAGGCCGTCGACGATACCGGTGGTCACCGGTTGATCCCACGAGGCGGCGACGAAGCTTTGCGCGGCAAGGTTATAGACCTCGTCCGGCGCCGACTTGATGACTGCGCGCTGTACCGAGCAGGCATCGGCCATGTCCCCGTCGAGGTAGACGATGTCAGCTTCGACGCCCATCTCGCGCAGACGCCAGCGCGAATCGCTGCTGCGCCGCGCCACGAGGCCGTGAACCTTGTAGCCCTTGTCGAGCAGCAACTTGGCCAGATACGCGCCGTCCTGGCCGGTGATCCCTGTGATCAGTGCACTTTTTGTCATTCTTGTCGTACTCGCATCTCCCAGTCGGACAGGATCGCCCGCAGGGATTGTTGTGTGGTGATTTCTGGCGCCCATCCGGTGGTTTTCGCCAGTCTTGCGTGGCTGCCGCAAACGCGACGCTGATCGGCGCGTCGCATGCGCGCCGGATCCTGAACCAGTTGCATCTCGACCTCAGCCAGATCGCCCAGTTGTTCGATCAGGCTGCGGATGCTTTGCTCGTGCCCCGAGCAAATGTTGTAAACCTGTCCCGGTGTGCCTTTTTCCAGCAACGTGAAGTACGCCGAGATGACATCGCCGACATCGAGGAAGTCGCGCGTCACGTCGATGTCGCCAACCTCCAGTTGCGGCGCCTGCAAACCTTGTTTGATGCGGCAGATCTGGCGGGCGGCGCTGGCGATGACAAAGCTGTCTTTCTGCCCGCTGCCGATGTGATTGAACGGGCGCGCCACCAGCACCGGCCAGCCTTCGCTCAGGCCCCATTGCAGGCTGAGAAACTCGGCAGAGAGTTTGCTCACGGCGTAAGGGTTGCGGGGGCAGGGCGGTTGTTGCTCGGTGATCGGCAGATGGTTTTCGCCGACCTGGCCGTAGACATCGCCCGAGCTGACGTACAGGAACGTGCCCTGAAAGCCGCGCGCCTTGAGCGCTTGCAGCAGATTGAGGGTGCCGAGCAGATTGATTTCGAGGGTGCCCGCCGGGTCACGAAAGGCTTGCGGGACAAACGTCTGCCCGGCCAGATGAATGACGGCGTCGGGCAGTTGCGGCCACAGGTCGAGGAGGCTGTCCGGATCTGTCAGGTCGTAGGGTGCAGCGGCAGGCAGCAGCTCCCACGACGAATCAGGCGATGCCAGACGAGACTGAATATGTTGTCCCACGAATCCACTGAGACCCGTGACGAACAGACGCTTTTTCAAACAGCGACCCCTTGGTCTTGAACTTGCGCCACTTTCCCACAGGCTTTAAGGGGAAGTCTGTCAGACCGGTAGAAAAAACCGATAGGACGACAGGCGAAGTCGTTGTTGTAGTTGTTTGGTTGCCAATCTGTGCCAATTGCGCAGCAATTTCAACAGGTCCAACCGTGACTGGTCAGTTCTCGTCAGCGTAGCCCGATTTATTCTCGCCCGGCGGTTCACGAATCCTCAGCGGATGTGTTTAGAATGCCCCTCGTCGCGAAAACCCGGACGTTGATTGCGGGACCGCGACACAGGGTGAAACCGACCACTAAAACAAGAACGAAGACGTGCTCAATGACTCAGGGCGAGAACGGTACGACCGACTCGATCCGAAGCTGAGACGTCATAGCATGAAGGTGCCAGGACGGCAGTTTCATCGTGGGATGCCATGAATTTCATTCTTTACTCGGACGTCAACGACAGCTCCATCAGCCAGAGCCTGGGGCGTCCGGAATACAGCTATTACTTCGTGCTCAAGGCTTATCGCCCGGTGCTGGAAAGCCTTGGACGAGTGCATGTGGTGTCGTCCACCGCCGAGGTCGACGCGCTTTACCGCCAACTGCTCGCCGCCGGTGAAGACAGTGTCTTCCTGTCGTTCACCCCGCCGCAGAAAACCCCGGTCGATCTGCAATGCCCGACGATGTGCGTGGTGGCGTGGGAGTTCGATTCGATCCCCGATGAGCAGTGGGACAACGATCCGCGCCAGGACTGGACGCAGATGCTCGCGCGGCAGGGCCGGGTGATCACCCTGTCGAGCCATACCGCGCGCGCCATTCGCCGCGCCATGGGCGAAGACTTTCCGGTGTTGGTGCTGCCGACGCCGCTGTGGGAAAACTTCGCGGCAATCCGTCAGCAGCATTTGCCGGTGCCGGTCAATCCGGGCGCCGCGCTGGCGATCAAGGGCTGCATTTTCGATACGCGCACGCTGGGCCTGTCCGCCGATGCGCTGATCCCGGCGCCGCTGAGCGCTGAAGAAGAGGCCGCACTGGCCGCCGAACTCGAAGCCGCCCGCCCGCCACCGCTGACCTTCAAGCGGCGCCTGATCATTGCCCGGCATTACTTGCGGCTGTGGGCGCTGGATCTCGGGCGTCAGCAAGCCGAGCCGGTGTCGCGGGTCAAATTTCTGCACAACTGGTATTGGGAAGGTCTTCGCGATCTGTTCGCGGACAACCTGCACGGCTGGCTCGAAAAACGCCTGCCGGCAATCTGTGGCCCTCAACCGCTGCCGCTGATCGAACCGCCTCCGCTGGATCTGCCGGACACCACCTCGGTGGTCGAAACCCGCGTTGACGGCGTGGTCTACGTCACCGTGTTCAATCCCAAGGATGGCCGCAAGAACTGGCATCAACTGATCACGGCTTTCTGCTGGGCGTTTCGTGAAACGTACGACGCGACGCTGGTGCTGAAAATTACCCAGAACGATCTGGCGTCCTACTACAGCGAGTTGATGACCTTGCTCGCGCAGCTCACGCCGTTCGCCTGCCGGGTGGTGGTGATGCACGGTTACCTCGACGACGCGCAGTACGCCAGGCTCTATGCCGCCGCGAGTTTCTACGTCAATGCCTCGCGCTGCGAAGGCCTGTGCCTGCCGTTGATGGAGTTCATGTCCAGCGGCAAACCAGTGATCGCGCCGGATCACACAGCGATGGAAGACTACATCGATGATTCAGTGGCATTCATGGTCAAGTCCAGCGAAGAGCTGACCATCTGGCCGCAGGACACCCGCATCATCTATCGCACCCTGCGATACCGTCCGGATTGGGGCTCGCTGAAAAACGCCTACGAACACAGCTACCGCACGGCCAAGGCGCCAACCCCGGAATATCAGCGCATGTCGGCTGCTGCCATCCAGCGCATGCACGACTACTGTGGTTTTGCCCCGGTGCAAAAGCGCATGGCGGATTTTTTCGGCCTGGTGCCGCAGACCACGGATGCCGCGCCAGTGACGGATAACGCCTCATGCTGATCATCATTCATTCGGAAACCAACCAGCACACCATCGCGCAGAATCTCGGGCGTTCGGAGTACAGCTATTACTTCGTGCTCAAGGAGTATCGGCCGGTGCTCGAGCGTCTCGGGCGCGTGGTGGAAGTGGCTGATCCGCAGCGTGAAGTCGATGCGCTGTACCTGGAATGCCTGAGCCGCGGCGAGCCGTGTGTCTTTCTGTCGTTCTCGCCACCGCATCGCACGCCGGTGCATCTGGCCTGCCCGACGCTGCCGGTGTTTGCCTGGGAATTCAGCACCATCCCCAACGAAGCGTTTGCCGGTGAACCGCGCAACGACTGGCGCAGCGTGCTGCACGCGTGCGGCGCAGCGATCACCCATTCCAGTTACACGGTCAACGCCGTGCGTGAGGCGATGGACGCCGATTACCCGATCGTCGCGGTGCCTGCGCCGGTCTGGGACCGCTTCGCTGCACGCGGCGCGCAATCGCAGGGGCAAGCATCGCCCGAGTCGTTTCGCCTGAGAATCAAAGGCCTGGTTGCCGACAGTCGAACACTCGATCTCAATGCGTTCGGCCCCAAGCATTTGCGCAGTGGCAAGGGCATTGATTTTGCCGCGCCAGTGACCGAGCAGGAACTGCGGCTCGACGGCGTGGTGTATACCTCGGTGTTCAACCCTGGCGATGGGCGCAAGAACTGGGAAGACATGCTCAGTGCCTTCTGCGTGAGTTTTCGCGAGGTCGACGACGCCACGCTGGTGCTCAAGCTCACGCACCATGATGCCGAAGAAGCGCTCGGCGATATCCTCCATCACCTGTACAAAAACCAGTCCTATCGTTGCCGCATCGTGCTGATCTACGGCTATCTCGCCGATGCCGATTACGAGCAACTGGTGCAGGCCACACGTTACGTGGTCAACACCTCCTACGGCGAAGGCCAATGCCTGCCGCTGATGGAGTTCATGTCCTGCGGCAAGCCTGCCGTGGCTCCGCGCACCACGGCAATGATCGATTACCTGAGCGCCGACAACGCGTTCCTGATCGAGTCCACCGACGAACTCACGGCGTGGCCACACGATCCGCGCAAGGCGTTCCGCACGCTGCGTTACGCGACCAATTGGGCATCGTTGTGCCAGGCCTATGAGGCCAGTTACGACGTGGCCAAAAATCATCCGGCGCGTTACGCACAGATGGCGGCGCACGCCGTCAGCAGCCTGCAGGGTTTCTGCAGTCAGGCCGTGGCCGAGCAGCGCTTGCAGGCGTTCTTCGCGCAGTTGTTCGAGCGCCACACCGCCACCGTGGAAACCCCTCAAGCATGAACAGCAAACGGATCATGGACATTGAAGTCCTGCGCGCGATTGCCGTGCTGGGTGTGCTGTTTCATCACCTGCAAGGCAGTCTGTTCACCGATCCGGTGCCGCTGCTGGAAAAAATCCATGGCTGGGCGCAACCGTGGTGGGGCGTCGATCTGTTCTTCGCCATCTCCGGATTTGTCATCGCCCGCAGCCTGATCCCGGCGCTGCAAGGCTGTACGACTCGCCAGGACTACTGGCAGCAGACGCGCAACTTCTGGCTGCGCCGGGCATTTCGACTGTTGCCGTCGGCATGGTTATGGCTGGCGCTGATGTTGCTGGCGTGCCTGTTCCTGAATCGCTCAGGAGCGTTCGGCACGCTGTCCGCCAACCTGCAAGCGACGTTGGCGGGCGTCTTCCAGTACGCCAACTTCCGCTTTGCCGACAGCTTCTTTCATTACGAATACGGCAGCAGTTTCGTCTATTGGAGTCTGTCGCTGGAGGAGCAGTTTTACCTGCTGTTCCCGCTGCTGATCGTGCTGTGCCGCAAGCATCTGGTCTGGGCTTTGCTGGCGCTGGTCGCGGTGCAGCTATTCACTTTGCGCACGCCGCTGCTGATGGTGGTGCGAACCGATGCGCTGGCACTCGGCGTGTTGCTGGCGATGTGGAGTGCGCAACCTGGTTATCAGCGCTGGCAGCCGACGTTCTTGCGTCGACCGTGGGCCGGGGTTGCGGCGTTGCTCGTGATCGCAGCGCTGTTGAGCTTCATGGCCACCGACCGTTTCACTTTTGCCAACTACCGCATCGGTTCGATCGCTGTGCTCAGCGCGCTGTTGGTGTGGATCGCTTCGTACAATCGCAATTACCTGATGCCGGCCGGTGGCGTTCAGCGTTTGCTGGCCTGGGTGGGCAGTCGTTCCTACGGTATTTATCTGATCCACATTCCGGCCTATCAACTGGTGCGTGAGTTGATCTTCCGGTTGCAAAGCGCCGGCCTGCCAAGCCCGGCCGGACATCCGATCGTCACGCTGTTGCTGGCGTTCGGGCTGATCGTGCTGCTCAGTGAACTCAATTACCGCTTCATCGAAATGCCTATGCGCAATCGCGGTACCGCGCTGGTCAAGCGCCTCGGTACCTCGCCAACCGCCGTCCCATCCTCTGGAGCCACCTCATGCTGAGCCTTTTGAAGAAACTCACGGCGGGCACGCCGGCACCCGCCCCTGCGCAGCCTGTTGCGGCGACCGCCGAGAAAACCGACCCGTACATGCTTGGCCTGCACGATGCGATGCTCAGTGGCTGGTTCAATCAGGAAACCGGCGAGCTGTTCAAAGGTTTTCCGGTGAGTGCCGACGACACGCTGCTCGACGTCGGCTGCGGTGACGGTGGCAACGTGCACTTCTGCGGCATGCGCGGGGCGAAGATCATCATTGCCGACATCGATGGCGCCAAGGTCGAAGCCACCCGTCAGCGCCTCAGCGATACCCCGGCGCGGGACATCGAATGCCATGTCACCGATTGCAATCCGCTGCCGATTGCCGATGCCACGGCGACTCGCGTGGTCTCTACCGAAGTCATCGAACACGTCGACGATCCGGCGCAGTTTCTCGCCGAACTGGTGCGCGTCGGCAAACCTGGGGCGCTGTACTTGCTGAGCGTGCCGCATCCAAGCTCCGAAGACCTGCAGAAAGACATCGCTGCGGCGGAGTACTTCCAGAAGCCCAACCACATTCGCATCATCAGCGAAGAGCAGTTCAAGGCGATGGTCAGCGAAGCGGGGCTGGAGGTCATAAGCCACAGTCAGTACGGTTTTTACTGGTCGATGTGGATGTTGCTGTTCTGGGAAGCCAAGGTCGACTTCAGCAACCCCGATCACCCGTTACTCAATCACTGGGCCGATACCTGGAAAACGGTACTGGACTCGCCGCGTGGCGCGCAGATCAAGCAGGCGCTGGATGCCGTTGTCGCCAAAAGCCAGGTGATCATCGCCCGCAAACCCACGGCATCCCTGTAGGCGCTGCGGCACGCTGCGATCTTTTGATCTGGATTGTAAAAAACCGGATCAAAAGATCGCAGCCTCGTTTCACTCGACAGCTCCTACAGGGTTTTTGTGTAACCTTGCGGTCTCGTGGTGTCAGGGATTGGGAAGGTATGCGGTTTATTGTGGGTCTGTTCCTGGGCGTCTTGCTCTTGGGTTGCGAGCAGCGCGACCCGCCTGCCCTCGACCAACAACTCTATATCTGGCAACGCCAATGGACGCCGGCCCATGAGGCGGCGTTGAGCGGTAGCCATGATGACTTCTCGACATTGCGCGTGCTCGCGCTGCAAGCCTTCCCGAATGCAGGGTGGAGCCGGACGCGGATCGATTCACGGTTGTTGCAAGCCGATGGCCGCCCACTGATTGCGGTGATTCGTCTCGACGGTCAGCTGAAGTCGCTGGATCAGGATCAAGCCACCGCGCAGATTCTTCAGCTGCTCACAGAGTGGCAGGCGCAAGGCCTGACGCTGAGTGGCGTCGAGATCGACCACGATGCCGGTAACGCGCGTCTGCCGGACTATGCCGAGTTCCTCAAGCATCTGCGTTCGGCATTGCCGACGAGCCTGCCGCTGAGCATTACAGCATTGCCAGCCTGGCTCGACAGTTCGCAGCTGCCGGCGCTTCTGCAAACTGTCGACAGCAGCGTGTTGCAAGTCCATGCCGTCAGCGATCCACGCCGAGGTTTGTTTGATCCTGCGCAGGCGTTGCAGTGGGCGAAAGACTGGGCGCGCGTTACCGACAAGCCGTTCTATCTCGCGCTGCCAGCCTATGGCGTGGCGTTGTTGGCGGACGACGGCGGGGCGCCGGTGGTGGAAAGCGAAGTGCAGCTTGAACGAGGCGGCGAGCGTCGGGAGTTGCTGGCTGATCCGCTGCAACTGAGCCAACTCGGCAAAACCTTGCGCGACGACCCACCGGCACATCTCGCTGGGTTGATCTGGTTTCGCTTGCCGCTGGCCAACGACCGCCGCGCCTGGAGCCTGACCACGTTGGGCGCTGTGGCTCGGGGCGATGCGTTGAATGGTCAGCTCGGCGTGACGTTCAGCGAACACAACGGTCTCTACGACATCAAACTCGACAACCCCGGCAACCTCGACAGTGCCTGGCCCGCGCAAATCACCTTGAAGGCGCAACGCTGTGAAGGCGCCGACGCGCTCGCCGGTTATGCGTTGCAACAAAGCGCGGATCTGCTTACCTTCACCCGCCTGCGCGACGGCCGCTTGCCGGCGGGCGGACAACGCGCCATCGGTTGGGCGCGTTGCGCACATATTGATCAAGGAGGTTCGCATGTTGACCCGTAACTGGCCCCGCCATCTGCTCTGCCTGAGCCTCTGCTTGCCGCTCGGTTCGGCGCTGGCCTGCGGCCCGGACTTCCCGATGCGCCTGCTCGACAATCGCGGGCAAACCCTGGCAGATCTGCCTGAGGGCAGCTTCCACTTTGAACTCAGTCGTCTCGGCAAAGCCATCGCCGGGCTGAACAGTGTCACCGCTGCGACGCACAATCCGGACGACCTGTACGGCGAGGAAAACGCCGCCGTCGAGGCTCGGGAAAAGGCCGAACAGGCCGGTTTGAGCGTCGAACAGCAAGCGCTGGTCAAGCAACTGCGCGGGCTGACCGATGCACGTCAGGTCGACGTGCAGGGCGCTAGCCTGCCGGCGGAAATCCGTTTGTACGTGGCCGGTGCGGTGGCGTTTGCCACTGGCGAGCAGCAACTCGCGGTCGAATATTTCAACAAGCTGCTGGCGCTGCCGGCGGATCAGCGTCCATTGCGCAGCACCTGGGCGGCGTATTCGCTGGGGCGTAGCTGGTTTGCCATGAGCAGCGAAGGCGCGGATACGGTCGCGGCGCTGGAGCGATCGCGTGAGGCTTTCCGCCAAACCCGGCAGTTGAGCATCGACGGTTTCAGCGATCCGCTGGAGCTGGGGGTTGCCAGTCTCGGCGAAGAGGCGCGGGCGGTGCGCACGGCCGGCGACTGGAGCGGCGCCATCGAACTGTACGAAGCGCAAAACCTGCATGGCTCGGCGGTGGGTTACACCTCGCTCAAGCAATTGATGAACGAATTGGCGGAGTTGCCCGAAGCCGAACTGGCGGAGTTGCTGCAGCACAAATCGGTGCAACAACTGGTCACGGCCTCGCTGGTCAGTCGCCAGGGCTGGTCGTTTGGCGATGAGCCGCCGAACGAGAAAAAACTGGTGAAGCTGCTGCAAAACAGCACGCGGGGCAGCCTCGAAAACGCTGATCGCCTGGCAGCCATGAGTTATCAACAAGGCGATTATGCTGGCGCCAAGGCCTTCCTTGAAAACGCCGGTGAAGGCGGGCTCGCGTGGTGGTTGCGAGCGAAACTGGCGGTGCGCGACGGCGATAGAAATGCTGCCGCCGCAGCCTATTCGAAAGCCGCGCAAGCCTTCCCGCAGAAAGAAGACTGGGGTTATCGGCGCACGCCGGACTGGGCCTATGAAAGCCTTCAGCCGAAATGCCGGGTCGAGGGTGAAAGTGCGATCCTGGCGTTGCAGCGCGGCGAATACCTGCAAGCGTTCGTGCAGTTGTATCGCAGCAATAGCACTTATTGGTTCGATGCGGCGACCGTCGCTGAGCGTGTGTTGACGCTTGCCGAGCTCAAGCAGTACGTCGATGAAAATGTCCCGGCACCGCCGGCGTTGACCCAGCAGGAGCGCGACAACTACGTTCCCTTGCCGGTCGCCGCCAGCCTGCGCAACCTGCTCGGTCGTCGCCTGCTGCGTGAGGGGCATTACGCCGAAGCGGTCGCTTATTTCGACAATCCCGATTTGCAGAACAAGGCCCGACTCTATGGCGAGCAACGGTTGAAAGCCGATTCCGCGTGGTGGCCGACCAAACGTGCCAGTGCGTTGTATAACGCGGCGTGGACGGCGCGCGAGTGGGGCATGGACATTCTTGGCTACGAGATGGCACCGGACTACGCCACCTTCGGCGGCAACTACTCGCTGGAAACCACGGAACTCAAGGTCGGCCCGCTGGTTTCCGAAGCCGAAGTACAGCGTCAGAAGGCCAGTGAGGCGCAGCCGGATCAGCGTTATCACTATCGTTTTGTGGCCACGGCCCTGGCCAGTCGCGCCGCCGACAGCCTGCCGCATACCAGCCAGGCATTTGCCGCTGTGCTGTGCAACGCCGCCGGCTGGAACAGTAGCCTGGACGAGCAGAGCACGCTGTATCAGCGTTACGTCAAGGAAGGCGCGTTCGTGCCGTGGGCGGTGGACTTCGGCAATCAATGTCCGTACCCGGATTTCGAAAACGCCGACAAACGTTACGTCACCCAGGTCACGGACGCTGTGCGCACGACGCTGCGGCCGTACAAATGGCCGGTGCAGATTGGCGCGATTGTGCTGGTGACGGCGGCGGCATTGCTGTTGATCACTCGTCGCCAACGCAAGAACCGTAAAGGCTAGGCCTGCTGGACGAAAGTCAGGCGTAGCGCAAAGCCGATCAACAGGCTGCCGAACAGCCATTGTTGAACGCGCTGGGCCGTTGGACTGTGATGCAGCCAACGGCCCAGCGCGGCACCGGTCAGCGCGTAGGCGCTGTCGAACAGCAGCCCGACGCCGACCAGCAAGCCACCTAACAGGGCGAACTGGCTCAGCACTGGCGCGCCATCATTGACGATGAATTGCGGTAGCAGCACCGAGCAGAACAGCAGTGCCTTGGGATTGAGCAGGTTGGTCAGCAAACCGCGACGAATCGCTTCGCGCCACTGTCCATGGCTGTCGGCAATGTCGCTGGCGTTGAGGTTCGGCAGCAGCGTGCTGCGCAGGCATTGAATGCCGATCCACAGCAGATACGCGGCGCCTGCCAGCCGTACCACTTCGAATGTCCACGGTGCCGCCTTGAACAGCGCCGCCAGCCCCAGCGCCGCCAACGCGACATGGCAACCCCGAGCAATCCCCAGGCCGATCGCGGTGGCCAATGCGGCTCCGCGACCCTGACGTGCGCCGGTTTGCAGTAGCAGGATCATGTCCGGTCCGGGCAATAGATAAACCACTGCCAGCGCCAGGAAAAACAGCCAGAGACTTGCCATGTTGCCGCCCTTTCGTTGTCGATTCGGTGGTCCAAGTCTAGGGCGCAAGGGTGGGGCAGGTGCTTGCGTAGTTGGCTTCAAAAAAGCTCGGTATTGGCATAACCTGCTTCTTTTTGTGTTTCAACCATCAGGATCTGCCAAGCATG
Source organism: Pseudomonas sp. NPDC089741 (assembly GCF_044748825.1). Taxonomy (NCBI): domain Bacteria; kingdom Pseudomonadati; phylum Pseudomonadota; class Gammaproteobacteria; order Pseudomonadales; family Pseudomonadaceae; genus Pseudomonas; species Pseudomonas sp. NPDC089741. The sequence continues at coordinate 27,505 of NZ_JBIVGT010000014.1, forward strand.
AAACTCGACGCCTTTGACCGGAAGATTCTTGCCGCGCTGCAACGTAACGGACGCCTGAGCAATGTCGAGCTGGCGGATGAGATCGGTTTGTCGGCATCGCCATGTCTGCGCCGCGTGCGCATGCTGGAAGAAGCGGGGGTGATCCGTGGCTATCAGGCCAATCTGGATCGCGATGAAGTGGGGCTGGGGCTGACGGTGTTTGTCGGGGTCAAGGTCGAGCGCCATAACGACGAGCAGGCGGAAGCGTTCTACCGGGCGGTGACGGCGTTGCCGGAGGTGATTTCAGCGTTTCTGGTGTCCGGTGAATCGGACTTTCTGCTGCAAGTGGTGGTGCCCGATCTGCGCGCGTATGACCGTTTTCTCAGCGGTTGTCTGCTGAAACTGCCAGGCGTGAGTGATATTCGCAGCAACTTTGCGATTCATACGGTGAAGACGCCGGGGGCATTGCCGCTTGGGCATCTGCCTGCCTGAAGAGCAAAGATCGCAGCCTTCGGCAGCTCCTACAGGGGTACGCATTTCATCCCCTCGACATTCATCGCCGCCTGCCGCAACGCCTCCGACCGTGTCGGATGCGGATGACAGGTCAGCGCAATGTCCTCGGCCGAAGCACTGAACGCCGTCGCCACACAGAACTCGCCAATCATTTCGCTCACGCTCGGGCCCACCAGGTGCACGCCGAGTACTTCGTCCGTGCGCTCGTCGGCGAGGACTTTGGCAAAGCCTACGGTCTCGTGGTTAACCTTTCCCGGGCCATCGATGTGGCCCCAGCCCTTGATCCAGTCGACCTTGTTCTAAAATTTCGAACGCAAAATGTGCGTTTGTGGACATTTCGGTCAAGGCTTCAGGCAAGCGACAGGTTGGGCGCCATTGAATAAGCGCAATTGTGTACGAATATTTCACGCTTTTCGTTATATCGTAACGATATGAACAGCGAGCCAATGATGTTGGGGTGATATGCAAGTCGATCTGGAGGTTGATGGCACGCAAGTGACCGGACTGCCGCGCTTTCAACAGGCGGCCACGCAGGGCAGACGATTGCGGCGTTGGGCGATCGGCTTGGGTGCATTGGCGGGTGCGGGCTGGGTGCTGGCGTTTTTTGTCGGGTTATTCGCACCGCAATCACTGTGGTTGCCGCTTTTGGTCAATCAGAGCGCAGCATTGCTGGTGTTGGTCGCAGGCCTGCAATCGGCTTGGTGGGTGACGCGCTGGCGCGCAGGGGTGATGAATCCTCAGGCGTTAACCCCGCTGGTGGTTGACGGGCCTCCCGCAGCCGATGGCTGGTATGAGCGCCTGCTCGATCGCCTTAGTCAGCGTGGCCTGCATCTGCTCGGGCAGATTGGTGCAGCGACGTTATGGTTGGGCGGGTGGGCGTTGGTGGTGCTACTTGGCATCGAGCAGGCGTGGAATCTGGCATTGCCGGCCGCCGCTGTCGGACTGTCCGCTACGGTGGGCGCGACGCTGGCGTTGCTGTTGGCGTTCGGTCTGTTGGTGCTGGAGCGGCAACTGGCCCAGGAAAATCCTGCGCAATGGCCAGAAGCCGGTTCGTTGGCACAATTGACGCGTGTCTCGATCATCAGTCTGGTGTTGGGTGCGGTGTGTTTGTTGTTTGCCGGCGAAAACTCCGTGTGGCCGGTTCGCGTTGCTGTGCTGATGGGTATTTTGCCGGGATTGGTCGCGATCGAGCTGCTATTGCGTGCCGTTCTTTCGGTTTTTAGCCCGCATCGCGAACAGCTCGAACCGCCGCTGCTGGCGCGCAGTTTTTTTGCCGACATGTTGCGTTGGCCGCCGCAGCCGCTACTCGCGTTGCAGCACGAATTGCACAACCGTTTCGGCATCGATCTGCGGCAGATCTGGGCTTTCAGTTACATGCGTCGTGCCTTTCTACCGGTGCTGGCGCTGGTCGCGGTGGTTGGCTGGTTGCTCACCGGTATTCATGAAATCCCGCTGCAAGGCCGTGGCATCTACGAGCGTTTCGGCAAACCTGTGGAGGTCTTCGGTCCGGGCTTACATAGCGGTTTACCGTGGCCTCTTGGGCGGGTGCTGAGCGTCGAAAACGGTGTAGTGCATGAGCTGGCAACCAGCGTCGGTGAAAACCCGACGCCTCTGCAAGCCGATCCCGCTGAGGGGCCGGCGCCGATGACGGCCAATCGGTTGTGGGACGCTAGCCACGTCAATGATAAATCCCAGGTCATCGCCAGCAGTCGGGGCGAGCAGCAGAGCTTTCAGATCGTCAACATGGACGTGCGGTTCGTCTATCGCATTGGTCTGAGCGATCAGGCAGCGCTGGCCGCGACCTACAACAGCGCCGATGTTCCGACGCTGATTCGCAGCACCGCCAGCCGGATTCTGGTGCACGATTTTGCCTCGCGCACACTGGACGGTTTGCTTGGAGCGGACAGGGTAGGGCTGGCCGATGAAATCGGTCGCGCGGTGCAGGATGATCTGCAAAAGCTCGACAGCGGAGTGGAAATTCTTGCCACGGTGGTCGAAGCCATTCATCCACCGGCCGGCGCCGCCAATGCCTACCACAGTGTGCAAGCGGCGCAGATTGGCGCGCAGGCGTTGATCTCGCGGGAGCGCGGCGCCGCCGCTGAAGCGAGTAATCAGGCGCAACTGCAGGCCAGCCTTGCGCGCGATCAGGCCAGCGCCAATGCGCGTGAAATCAACGCAGCGGCGCAGGCTGCGGACCTGAAATTCGCTGCCGAACAAAAAGCCTATGCCAGTGCCGGTCAGGCATTTGTGCTGGAGCAATACCTCGGTCAGCTCAGCCAAGGTCTGAGTAAAGCCAAATTGCTGATACTCGACCACCGCCTCGGCGGCAGCAACGCGCCGACCATCGACCTGCGTACGTTCACGCTGCCGGCTGACCCGACGCCCGCGCGCACCACCGCTCAACCAGGAGTTAGCCATTGAGCCAGTCGCATATTCACGAACCGCATGATCACAGCGGCCACGATCATGGTCGCGGCGGGCATCACCATCATCATGGTCATCATCACCACGGCGCGCCGGAAGAGGCGGGGCCGTTCCCGTGGCGACGCATGGGCTGGGCGGCGTTGCTGGTGGTATTTGCCATTGCTGCGGCGAGCCTGGTGCAAGTGCGCTCCGGCGAGGCCACGGTCATCACCCGTTTTGGTAACCCGTCGCGAGTGTTGCTCGAACCGGGTTTGAGCTGGCGCTGGCCGGCGCCGTTCGAGGCTGCGATCCCGGTCGATCTGCGTCTGCGCACCACCTCCAGCGGCTTGCAGGATGTCGGTACGCGTGACGGTTTGCGCATCATTGTGCAGGCGTATGTGGCTTGGCAGGTGCAGGGCGATCCGGACAATGTGCAGCGCTTCATGCGCGCGGTGCAGAATCAGCCTGACGAAGCGGCACGACAGATTCGCACCTTCGTCGGCTCGGCGCTGGAAACCACCGCGAGCAGTTTTGATCTGGCGAGTCTGGTCAATACTGACGCCAGTCAGGTGCGCATTGGCGATTTCGAAGCGCAATTGCGTCAGCAGATTGATCAGCAGTTGCTCGCCACTTACGGCGTGCGCGTGGTGCAGATTGGTATCGAACGTTTAACCTTGCCGTCGGTGACGCTGACCGCGACGGTCGATCGGATGCGTGCCGAGCGCGAAACAATTGCCACGGAACGTACGGCGATCGGCAAGCGAGAAGCGGCGCAGATCCGTTCTGCCGCCGAACGCGATGCGCGAATTGTGCAAGCCGATGCGACGGTGAAAGCCGCCGATATCGAAGCGCAATCTCGCGTCGAAGCGGCGCAGATCTACGGTCGTGCTTACGCCAGTTCGCCACAGCTCTACAACTTGCTGCGCTCGCTGGATACGCTCGGCACCATCGTCACGCCCGACACCAAACTGATTCTGCGTACGGATGCCGCACCATTCCGCGTGCTGGTCGATGGCCCGCCAACGCTCGACAGCAAAAGCGGATCGCAGCCATGAGTGAAGAAGTTCCACGTGGAACACATTCGCTCAATAGCCCATGGATTCAAGCGGGACGTTTGGCGTTTTTTGCCTTGTACGCGGTGACGGTACTGGCCGCATTGGCTTGGGCGTTCTCCAATGTGCGGCAGATCGACCCGCAGAATCGCGCGGTGGTTTTGCACTTTGGCGCGCTGGATCGCATTCAGAATGCCGGTCTGTTGTTGGCGTGGCCCCAGCCATTCGAGCAAGTGGTTTTGTTGCCAGCGGCGGATCGGGTCATCGAGCGCCGTGTGGAAAACCTGCTGCGCACGGATGAGGCGCTCAAGGCTGATCGGGTCGCCTCGTTCGCGACACCCTTGAGCGATGCATTGGCCGGCTCTGGTTATTTATTGACCGGTGACGCCGGTGTGGTGCAACTGGATGTCCGCGTGTTTTACAAAGTCACCGACCCGTATGATTTTGTCCTGCAAGGAGAACATGTCTTGCCGGCACTCGATCGTCTGGTGACACGCAGTGCTGTGGTACTGACAGCCGCGCGGGATCTGGACACCATTCTGGTCGCCCGACCGGAACTGATCGGTGCCGATAATCAGGCTGCCGAGCGTCGTGAAAAACTCCGTGGTGATCTGGTGCAAGGCATCAACCAACGTTTGGCGAACTTGAAGGCGAGCGGCCAGGGCATCGGCATTGAAGTAGCGCGAGTCGATGTGCAATCGAGTTTGCCGGACCCAGCGGTCAGCGCTTTCAACGCGGTCTTGACCGCCAGTCAGCAAGCCGACAAAGCCGTGGCCAACGCACGCACTGACGCCGAGAAACTCACTCAAACCGCCAACGAACTAGCTGACCGAACGTTGCAGGTCGCCCATGCACAGGCCGGCGAACGCCTGGCGAAAGCTTCTGCCGACACCGCCACCGTATCGAGTCTGGCCAGCGCCACCGACCCGCAAATGCTCCTGCGTCTGTACCGCGAGCGCATGCCGAAGATTCTCGGTCAGTCCGGATCGGTGACCACGGTCGACCCGAAAGACGATTCCCGCCTGATCATTCAGGGAGCCAGTAAATGAGCGCGACCACTGCTGCACCGAGCCTGTTGTCCTCGGCCGAACAACGCCGTGCGGCGCGTCAATTGACCTTGGCCATGCTCGCACTGGGTCTGCTGAGCCTCGGCTTGATTTGGCGCTGGATGATGCCGGAACAAACCGGCGTCAGTCAGTTACTGCTGGGTTTTGCCTCTTTATTGGTGGCTGTCCCGGTAATGCGTTCGGCGTGGTACAGCCTGCGTTACCCGAGTCTGCACGGGATTACCGATCAGTTGATCGCCTTGGCAATGCTTGGGGCGTGGGCGACCGGCGATCTGCTGACTGCGGCGTTGCTGCCGATCATCATGATCTTTGGCCATGTGCTGGAAGAGCGCAGCGTGATTGGTTCGCAGGAAGCGATTCATGCCCTCGCCCAACTGACCCGCAGCCACGCGCGTAAGGTTCAGGCGGATGGTTCGATCATCGAAGTGGATAATGGCACGCTGAAATCCGGCGACAGGGTTGAGGTGCGAGCCGGAGATCGGGTGCCGGCGGACGGTCGGGTACTGTCCGGACAGGCCAGCCTCGATACGGCCTCGATTACCGGTGAATCGGTGCCGGTGGAAGCGGGCGTCGGCATGACAGTGTTCGGTGGTGCAATCAACCTCGATGGTCTGCTGCGCATCGAAGTGACCCGCACGGGCGATGAATCGACACTGGGCAAAGTCATTGCCCTGATGCAAAACGCCGAACGTTCGAAGCCGCCAATTACCCGTTTGCTCGAGCGTTATGCCGGCAGTTACATGGTGTTGGTGTTGCTGCTCGCGGCAGTGACCTGGTTTATCACCAATGATGCGCAAGCGATGCTTGCCGTGTTGGTCGCGGCCTGTCCGTGCGCATTGGTGTTGTCCGCCCCGGCGACGGCGATTGCCGGTGTGGCGGTGGCGGCGCGGCACGGCATTCTTATCCGCAGTTCGGCATTCCTCGAAGAACTGGCCGACCTCACCTCGCTGGTGGTCGACAAGACCGGCACTTTGACATATGGCACCTTGCGTTTGCAGTCGATCAACAGTCCGTGCGCCGATTCATCGACGGTCATGGCGTTGGCGGCCAGTCTCGGCGCGGCGAGCAGTCACCCGGTCAGCCGGGCTCTGGCGGGGCTGGTCAGTCAGGACGCGTGTTGGTCACTCAAGGATATTCATGAGCGCCAAGGCCTGGGTGTGGTCGCCATGACCGAGCAGGGCGAGGCGGCATTGGGCCGACCGGAGTTGTTTGGCCACCTGGGCATCGCCACGACAGCCGTGCCTGAGCACGACGGTCCGATTGCCGGCCTGGCGCTGAACGGTGAATTCCTCGCCTGGCTGTTGCTCGCCGACAGCGTCAAACCGGAAGCCCGCTTTGCCCTCAATGAGTTGCGTGAACTGGGGCTCGGACGGCAACTGTTGCTGACCGGTGATCGTCAGAGCGTGGCCCAGGCCCTGGCGCGAGATGTCGGCTTGCACGAGGTTGAAGCGCAAGCCTTGCCCGAGGACAAACTCAATCGCGTGCTCAAGGAAATCGACAATGGTTTCCGGCCAATGGTGGTCGGCGATGGCATCAACGATTCGCTGGCACTCAAGGCCGGTGTGGTCGGCGTGGCGATGGGCGTTGGCGGTGCCGACATCGCACTGGCCTCGGCCGACATCGTGCTGATCGGCAGTGACCTGCGCCGACTCGGCACCTGTGTGCGGCTGAGTCGTCAATGCCGGCGAACCTTGCAGGTCAACGTGATCATCGGTCTGGGCTGGACGCTGGTGATCGTGGTGTTCGCTGCATTCGGCTGGCTCGGCGCTGCCGGGGCGATGATTGCTGCGTTGCTGCATAACCTCAGCACCTTGCTGGTACTCGGCAACGCCGGACGTTTGCTGCGTTTTCAGGAGCCGCTGTTGAAGCTCAAGGAAGAAACCTGAAACTATTTTTCACACTTCTGTAACGCCGTCAGGGTCGCCCTCTCTAGTGCTATGTCGGGACTGAACAACCTTCCAGCCGACACCCCCTGACGATTACCGAGGATAAGAAAAATGACTATCAAGACCGCTGCTGCTGGTGCCGCTCTCGCTTTGGCCGCCGCCACGATGTTTGCCGGTGTCGCGACCAACGCAATGGCTGCCGATGCCAATGTTCACTGCTACGGCGTGAATGCCTGCAAAGGCCAGAACGACTGCAAGACCAAAGACCACGCCTGCAAAGGCATGGGTTCGTGCAAAGGCCAGGGCTTCAAGGCGATGACTCAGACGGCTTGCGACAAAGCAGGTGGCAAGGTCGGCGAATAACTGACCGGCAAGTGCCGCCGCAGTGGTTAACGCCACTGCGGCCACTTTTATCAGGAGTCCGCTCATGCCTGCTGTTCATCCTTTCCTTGGTTACGGCCTCGGCTTGCGTAGTGCCTATTACCAGCAGATCCTCGAACAGTCGCCGCACGTCGACTGGTTTGAAGTGGTCTCGGAAAATTTCATGGTGCAGGGCGGCAAGGCCCTGTATTACCTCGACGCCATCGCCGAGCGCTATCCGTTGGTGATGCACGGAGTGTCCTTGTCCATCGGTGGGCCGCATGCCCTCGATCCGGACTATCTCAAACAACTCAAGCAACTTGCTGACCGGGTCAAACCGGCATGGATCTCCGACCACTTGTGCTGGAGCCGTGGCAACGCGCATCAGTTGCATGATCTGCTGCCACTGCCGTACACCGCCGAAAGCCTTGTGTACATCGCCGGGCGAGTCGCGCAAGTGCAGGACGTGTTACAGCGGCCACTGGTGCTGGAGAACGTCTCCAGTTATGTGCGCGCCGCGTCGGATGATTTCACCGAGTGGGAATTTCTTGCCGCTCTGAGCCGGGAGAGCGGCTGCGAGTTGCTGCTGGACGTGAACAACGTCTACGTCAGTTCACGCAATCACGGTTTCGATCCGTGGGCCTTCATCGAGCATCTGCCTGTCGATAAAGTCCGCCAGTTGCACCTCGCCGGGCACAGCGACTATGGCGACTACGTGATCGACACCCATGACCATCCGGTGAGCGATCCGGTCTGGGCGCTGTATCGACGCACCTTAGAACACTTCGGCCCGGTGGCCACGTTGCTCGAGCGCGATGATCATTTTCCGCCCTTCGAAGAATTGCTCGATGAATTGCACACCGCGCGTGAACTGGGCGACCAGGTCCTGGCCAGGAGGCAACAATGCGCCTGAAAGAATGGCAACTGGCGTTCGAAGCGTTTCTGCTCGATGACGGTGCCAATGCCAATATGGCGTTGAGTGACAGCCTGATCGGTGGCCCGACACTGGATATCGACACTGGGCTGGCGATCTATCACAACGCCTACAAGGCGCGGTTGCTGGAAGTGCTGCGTGATGACTTTCCGAGCATCCTGCACTGGATGGGCGATGAAGAATTCGAGCGGCTCGCCACCGCGTACATCCGCGAAAACCCTTCAACTCATTACAGCCTGCGCTGGCTGGGTAGAGGCTTCGAAAGTTTTATCCGCGAGCATTTGATCCCGCAGCAGAGTGCCCCCTTGGCCGAATTGGCAGCGATGGAATGGGCATTCACCCTGGCCTTTGATGCGCCCGCCGGTGAACCGCTGACGATTGCAACAATGGCGACACTCGCCCCTGAAGAGTGGCCCGAGCTACAAGTCAAACCGAGCCCATCGTTGCAGTGGCAGATGTGCCGCTTCAATAGCCTTTCTCTGTGGCGGTCGCTGAAAGAGCAATCTGAATTTCCTGGCAGTACCACGCTGGAAATCCCTCAGGTCTGCCTGATCTGGCGTAACAACCTGATCTGCAACTACCGAAGCCTTGAACCTGCGGAAGCCGACGCGCTGAGTGGCTTGTTGCACGACGGCTGGAAATTCTCCGAACTGTGCGCTGCGCTGGCAGTCATTTATGGTGAGGGCGCACCACTTCAAGCTGTTACCTGGCTGAAACAGTGGGTTGAGGAAGGCTTGCTGGAGCGTCTGCAACGATAGATTTGGCTAATTAAATCGATAGCCTGCTATTTTTCAAGGATGGTCTACCCTCAGATCTGACGGTCTGAAACAAGGGGGATTTTCCATGCTCGCGCAACTTCCACCGGCCTTACAGAATCTGCAGCTACCGCTTCGACTGCGGCTCTGGGACGGCCATGAGTTCAATCTGGGGCCGGCGCCCAGCGTCACCATCGTGGTCAAGGACCCGCTGATGGTTACCCAGTTCACCCACCCAAGCCTTGATGCGCTGGGAGCGGCATTCGTTGAAGGCAAGCTCGAACTGGAGGGCTCGATCAGCGAGGTCATCCGGGTCTGCGACGAATTGAGTAATGCGTTGCTCGGCGACGATGACGACAGTCATCCTGTGCGCACCTTGCACGACAAGGAAACCGACGCCAAAGCCATCTCCTACCACTACGACCTGTCCAACGCGTTTTACCAGCTCTGGCTGGACAGCGACATGGCGTATTCCTGCGCGTATTTCGAAACGGGTAGCGAAACCCTGGAGCAGGCGCAGCAAGCCAAATTCCGCCATTTATGCCGCAAGCTGCGTTTGCAGCCGGGCGAATACTTGCTGGATGTCGGCTGCGGCTGGGGTGGTCTGGCACGTTTTGCCGCACGCGAATTCGGCGCGAAAGTCTTTGGCATCACGCTGAGCAAAGAACAACTGGAACTGGCGCGCGAGCGCGTGAAGGCCGAGGGCCTGGAGCATCAGATCGAACTGCAACTGCTCGACTACCGCGATCTGCCCCAGGACGGGCGTTTCGACAAAGTGGTCAGCGTTGGCATGTTCGAGCACGTCGGCCACGCCAATCTGGCCGAGTACTGCAAAACCCTGTTCGGCGCGGTGAAGGAGGGCGGTCTGGTGATGAACCACGGCATCACCGCCAAACACACCGATGGCCGTCCGGTGGGACGCGGTGCTGGCGACTTTATCGAAAAGTACGTGTTCCCCAATGGCGAGTTGCCGCACCTGGCGATGATCTCCGCCGAGATCAGCGAAGCAGGGCTGGAGGTTGTCGACGTCGAAAGCCTGCGCCTGCATTACGCTCGCACGCTCGATCACTGGAGCGAGCGGCTTGAGGACAACCTTGAGGCGGCGGGCAAGCTGGTCCCGGATCAAGCGCTGCGTATCTGGCGTCTGTATCTGGCCGGTTGTGCTTATGCGTTTGCGCGCGGCTGGATCAATCTGCACCAGATTCTTGCTGTGAAAACGCATCCGGATGGCAGTCATGAACTGCCATGGACGCGCGACGACATCTATAACCCTTGAACCTATTCCCTCTCCTTTGAGAGAGGGATTCATAGGATCGGCGAAATCAGCCGGGCGATCCGCATGCCGACTTGTTGCAGGCGGTGGATCTCCCGGCTTTCTTCTTTGGCGACTTCGTCGGCCAGCGCAAAGTCATCGTTGAGCATCTGTTCCACGGTAGCGGCAAAGGCACTGTCGACGGTCAGCAACATCACTTCGAAATTCAGCCGGAACGAGCGGTTGTCCAGATTGGCGCTGCCGATCGCGCTGATCTCGCTGTCGATCAACACGACTTTCTGATGCAGGAAACCGGGCCGGTAGCGGAACACCCGCACGCCGGCGCGGACGGCTTCAAAGGCATACAGGCTGGAAGCGGCGTAGACGATGCGGTGATCGGGGCGCGAAGGCAGCAGCAAACGCACATCGACACCGCGCAACACCGCTAGTCTTAACGCTGCGAAAACCGCTTCATCGGGAATGAAATACGGACTGGTGATCCACACCCGTTCGGTCGCCGCATGGATCGCTTCGACGAAGAACAGCGAGCAGGTTTCGTAGGCATCGGCCGGGCCGCTGGCGAGCAGTTGGCAGAGCACGCCGTCTTCGGGGTATTCATCCGGCAGGATCAGCGGCGGCAGGGTGCGTGCGGCCCAGAACCAGTCTTCGGCAAAGGATTCCTGCATGCACGCCACCACCGGGCCGCGTACTTTGACGTGGGTATCGCGCCACGGCGCCAGGGGTGGTTTTTCGCCCATGTATTCATCGCCAACGTTGTGCCCGCCGACGAACCCGACCACGCCATCGACAACAACGATTTTGCGGTGGTTACGGAAGTTGACCTGAAAGCGATTGAGCCAGCCGCTGCGCGTGGCGAAGGCTTTGACCTCGACACCAGCATCGCGCAGCGCCTGTACGTAACTGTGGGGCAGAGCGTGGCTACCGATGCGATCGTAAAGCAGGTGAATCGCCACGCCTTCGGCGGCTTTCTTTAGCAGCAGATCGCGCAGGCGCTGGCCGAGCCGGTCATCGTGGATGATGAAAAACTGGATCAGCACGGCCTCTTTGGCCTGATCGATAGCATCAAAGATCGAGTCGAAAGTGGCTGTACCGTTTACCAGCAACTGCACTTCATTGTTCGCCAGGCACGGCATGCGACCGAGTTTGGGCATCGCCCGCAATGACGCGTAGGCGTTCGACGCCCGTGCCGTCAGTGCTTCTTCCACCCATGGGCGCCAGTTCAGTTCGGAGATCGCCTGGCGCATCTGTTCGTTGGCCTGACGCCGCGCCTTGATGTAACCATCGAAGGTGCTGCGGCCGAACACCAGATACGGAATAAGCGTGAGGTAGGGAATGAAGATCAGCGACAATGCCCAGGCGATCGAGCCTTGAGCCGTGCGCACGGTGAGCACCGCGTGAATCGCGGCGATCAAACCGAGGGTGTGTATCAAGGCGATCAGATAACCGAAAATGTGCGGTCCAAAATAATCCATGGGGCAGCCTTGCTCCGGAAGATTCAATGCTTAAAAGACCATGTTCTGTGGTGAATGTCGCTATTTAATTGGTGCATGAACCGAAGCAATCGGCCGACGTCTAACGGCCACTACTGATCAGGAGTTTTTCGATGAACGTTCGTCTGCTGGGTTTGGCGCTGGGCCTGGGTTTGGCATTGCCGGTGGTTGCGCAGGCGCAGATGCTGCAGCCGGGGCTGTGGGAAATGACATCGAGCAACGTCAAGGTCGATGACCAGCCGATGGATGTGCAATCGATCCTCGGCCAGCTGCAAGGGCAGATGACGCCGCAACAGCGCGCAGCGCTGGAGAAGAACGGGATCAACATCGGCGGCAAAGGCATTCGTGCCTGCCTGACCCCGGAGCAGGTCGCGACCAATGATATTCCGCTGGCTGACCCGCAGTCGGGCTGCAAGCAGCAGATCACCGACCGCACTGGCAACCAGTGGAAATTCCGCTTCAGTTGCCCGAAAGCGCAGGGCACCGGTGTGGCGACGTTCCTCAGTGATCGCGAGTTCACCACGGTGGCCAACGGCACATTCAACGCGATCGGGATCAACCAGAAGGGCAGCCTGGAAACCCGCGCGGTGTGGCTGGGCCAGGATTGCGGCGCTGTGAAACCCCGCGCTTAATGCGACCCCTGTAGGAGCTGCGGCACGCTGCGATCCTTTGATCTTGATTGTCAAAAACAAGATCAAAAGATCGCAGCCTCGTTTCACTCGTCGGCTCCTATAGGGTTTTTGAATCAGCGCATGAATCGTAGCGCCAGACCCCGACATCCCTCGTTCACCCGTCCCTCGCGCCAGGCAATCTGCCCCGAGACAATCGTCGTACTCACTTGATGGCGAAAGCTGCGCCCGGCAAACGGCGTCCATCCGCACTGCGACAGAATCGGTTGCCGATTTACTGCCAGTGCCTGCGGCTTAACCAATACCAGATCCGCCCAATACCCCTCTCGTAAATACCCACGATCCGGAATCGCGAACAGATCCGCGACGCGATGGCTGGTCTTCGCCACCAGCGTGGATATCGGCAGAACGCCATCCGCGACCAGTTCCATCAATGCCGGAAACGCATGCTGCACCAATGGCAATCCCGAAGGAGCCCGCGCGTAAGGCTGCTGTTTTTCTGCCCACGTGTGCGGCGCGTGATCGCTGCCGATCACGTCGAGCCGATTGCTGTTCACTGCTTCGCGTAACGCATCGCGATCGGCCTGGGTCTTGATCGCCGGGTTGCACTTGATCAGGTTGCCGAGGCTTGGGTAATCCTGATCATCGAACAACAAATGATGCAGACAGACTTCAGCGGTGATGCGTTTCTGCGCTAACAGTTTGTCCTCGAACAACGCCAGTTCACGCGCCGTGGTCAGGTGCAAAACATGCAGACGTGTACCGTGACGTTTCGCCAGTTCCACCGCCAGTGAAGAGGATCGATAACACGCCTCGGCATTGCGAATAAGGGGGTGAGCGGCGGGCGGGATTTGCTCCCCGAACAGTTCACGCAAGTTGGCCGCATTGGCGTCGATACTTGGCGTGTGTTCGCAGTGGGCCAACAGGATCGTCGGCACCTCGGCGAACAGTCGCTCGAGGATCAGCGGATCATCGACCAGCATGTTGCCGGTGGACGCGCCCATGAACACTTTCACTCCTGCCACTTCAGACGGATTGAGTGCGGCGACCGTGTCGAGATTGTCCCGGCTCACGCCAAAGTGAAAACCATAATTGGCCACCGAGGTGAGCGCCGCCCGACGCTTTTTATCTGCCAGCGCTTCGAGGGTGAGGGTGGCCGGATTGGTGTTGGGCATGTCCATGAAGCTGGTGATGCCGCCGGCGACAGCCGCGCGAGACTCGGTATAGAGACTACCCTTGGTCGGCGCACCGGGTTCACGGAAGTGCACCTGATCATCGATCATTCCCGGTAGCAGCCACTGGCCGTTCGCGTCGATTTCTACCGTGGCGTTTTCGTCGTCGATGCTGCGCGCAATCTTGACGATGCGGCCGTTGCCGACCAACAGATCAGCATCAAACTCGCGTCCCTCGTTAACCAGTCTGGCGTTGCGAATCAGCACGCTGCTCATGGTTCAGAACTCGTTCTGCAAGGCTTTGTAGCCGCGCACCAGATCGACGTTGGTGCGCGCCACATCCTCGGAAAACTCCGAGGCGCTGACGCTCACTGGCGGAAATAACGAGAGGTCGGTATTCGGGCCGATGCGCGTGGTGGAGGGCACGTAGAAGGCGTCGGGCAAATCCCGCCCATCGACCACCGAGTTGTGCCGCACCACGCAGCCGTTGCCGACCACGCAGTTAAACAACACGCTGTTGAAACCGATGAATACGCGGTCGCCAACCATGCACGGGCCATGCACGATCGAGCGGTGGGCGATGGAACTGAATTCGCCGATGGTCACCGCCGCGCCGGATTTCGAGTGGATCACCACGCCGTCCTGGATGTTCGAATTGGCGCCGATGGTGATCGGCTCCATCTCACCCGAGGCGTCCACTTCGTCGGCACGGATCACCGCATAAGGACCAACGAAGACGTTCTCGCCGATCACCACTTTGCCGCAGATGATTGCCGTTTTATCGACGTAGGCCGACTCGGCGATCTGCGGTAAATCACCTGAAGGATTTTTGCGGATCATGGTCGGCTCAGCGCGTCGTAAAGGGTGTTGAGGTTGTATTCGAACAGGCCGGTGAAAGTGCTGGCCGCGCCGCTCGCAGCGAGGGCATCGGAGTACAACGTGCCACCGATGTGCGCGCCGCTTTCGTCGGCGATCTGCTTGAGCAAGCGCGCATCCTTGATGTTTTCCATGAACACCGCTTTGACCTTGGCCTGACGGATCTGGGTAATCAGCGCGGCAACTTCGGCGGCCGACGGCTCGCGCTCAGTGGACAAACCCTGTGGCGCCATAAAGTCGATGCCGTAGGCCTGACCGAGATAACCGAAAGCATCGTGGCTGGTAACGATCTTGCGATTGCCCGGTGGCAGTGAACCGAGTTTGGTTTTGGCTTCGGTGAGCAGGGCGTAGATCTGCTTCAAATAGGTTTTGCTGTTGCGTTCGTAGTCGGTTTTGTTCGCCGGGTCGGCAGCGATCAACGCCTTGGTGATGTTGGCGATGTACAACTCGGTGTTCGCCAGATTGTGCCAGGCGTGCGGATCGGGAACGGTTTCGCCGTCTTCATCCAGCGAGCGCGGAATCACGCCGTGACTGGCACTGATGACGGTCGCTTTGGTCTCGGTGCTGGTCACCAGTCGATCCAGCCACGGCTCGAAACCGAGGCCGTTCTTGATGATCAACTTGGCGTTGAGTAGCGCTTTGGCGTCATCCGGTGTCGGCTCGTAGGTGTGTGCATCGGCGTCGGGGCCGACCATGTTGGTGATCTGGATATGCTCGCCACCGACCTGATGGACCATGTCGGCGAGGATGCTGAAACTGGTCACCACCGGCAATTTCTCCGCTGCCGATAACGACATCGACAGCAGCAAGCTGAACAACACGAGTAGAGCGCGCATCGGGAGACACCTCATTGGGATGTGAGCAAAGGCGGGCGGCGTAGCAGACCGTGAACCGGCCCGAACACCACCGACAACAGGTAACCGACGCCTGCGACCAGCACGATGGCCGGGCCGCTTGGCAGCGAGTAATAGAACGACAGCAACAAACCGAACCACACCGAGAGGCAGCCGATCACGGCGGCGGTGGCAATCAGGATCGGCAGACGGCGACTCCAGAATCGCGACGCTGCGGCGGGGAGCATCATCAGTCCGACCACCATCAGCGCACCGATGGCCTGAAAGCCGATCACCAGGTTGAGCACCACCAGGGTCAGGAATACGCCGTGGGCGAGTGGTCCGAGACGACTGACGGTTCTCAGGAACAGCGGGTCGAGGGTGTCGAGCAACAGCGGTTGGTAGATCAACGCCATGGCGATCAGGCTGAATCCAGAGACCCACAACATGCCGGTGAGGGTCGGGCCGTCGACCGCCAAAGCCGAGCCGAACAACAGGTGAAGCAAATCGAGGCGTTTGCCGGCGACGCCGAGAATCAGCACGCCACTGGCGAGCGAGATTGGATAAATCGCGGCGAGGCTGGCGTCCTCGCGCAGGCCGGTACGACGGGTAATCCAGGCCGCGAGGCCGGCCATGCTCAGACCCGCGCCCAAACCTCCCAGTGTCAGTGCGGGCAAACTCAGCCCAGCAAACCAGAAGCCTAAAGCCGCGCCGGGGAGGATGCCGTGGGCCACCGCGTCACCGATCAGACTCATCCGTCGCAGGATCAAAAACACACCGAGTGGTGCTGTGCTGCAGGCCAATACCAGACCGCCGAGCAAGGCCCTGCGCATGAACACGAACTCATTGAACGGTTGCCATAAGTGGGCGACGGTGAGCATCAGGCCACCTGTGTATGAGGTGTTTGCTGGATCAGCTCAGCGCTGGTGCCGAATACGCACTGGCTGTTTTTGATCAGCAAAGTCTGCGGGATGTGCTGGCGTACGGCGGCGAGGTCATGGCAAACCACGACCAGCGTTCGACCTTCGCCATGCCAGGCATGCAGGTGTTGCCAAAGTAGCTGTTGACCCAGTTCATCGAGCGCGGCGTGGGGTTCGTCGAGGAGTAGGACGGGGGCGTCGGTCAGGCTCAATCGGGCGAGTAGGGCGCGCTGTAATTCACCGCCAGAGAGGGCCATGAGTGGACGCTTTTCCAGTCCGCTCAGGTGCCAGTTTTCCAGTGCATCTTTGAGGCGTTGCGCGCGCAGCTGGGTTGAAAGTCGGCGGCCCCAAAATCCTGCCGCGATCAGTTCTTCCAGGCTGATGGGGAACTGACGGTCGAGGTGCTGTTGTTGGGGGAGGAAGGACAGTCCGCTTTGACGTGGAACACTGAGGGCGACGTTACCCGCCAAAGGCTTCTGCAATCCGGCAATGACTTTTAGCAGGCTGCTCTTGCCACAGCCGTTGGCACCGATGATCGCTGTCAGGCTGCCGTTATCAAGTTCTAGATTCAGCGGTGCGGTCAGCGGTTGGCCGGGAGCGCCCCAACTCAGGGATTGGCAGCGGATCATGCTTGCTCACGCTGCCAGTGGCTTTCGGCGACGGCGTCATGGGCATGCAAACTTTCAGCGTGAATCACGCGGAGGTGGAACTGGTTAACGCCAGGTGTTCGGCGAAGAGCGAGATTCAGTCGGCGCGCGGCGTCTTCACAAAACATCAGGTTTTGGCCGTTGGCGAGGGCAAAGGCTTGTTCGTCTGCACGTTTTACTGCGGTTTGCACGGCGGTACCGAGGGCGGTTTCGGCGTCGTTGATGATGACACTAAGGGGCAATTCATCAACGAACTCGTCGAGGTGAAGATGCAGTTGTGCCGTGCTGCGTTGGCTGTGCGGTGTGGCGACGATGCCTTGGCTGGAGCCGAGCCATGCCAAAACGTCTGCGTGCTGGAGGGCTTTGTTGGCGAAGTCGTCGATGAATTGTTGCTGGATCAACTGTCGTGCTAACGCTGCGGAGCAGGGGCATGTTGAGGAGTAGGGCACTTCAATTTTAAGTTCCACGTGGAACATCTTGTTCTTCAGGCTTGCTGAAATCGTTGCCGGATAGGACTTCCAACCGGCCAATGGACTGATCAGCGCGGGACGTTTCAACAGCAAATCGGTGTGGATATTCAGATAGGCCCGGTTGGACAACCCTTCGTGGCTTTGCAGAAAACGCGTTAGAACCTGGTGCATCAGGGCAGGAGAAAGGCTCTCTTGTTCGAGCGCTTCCAGAGCCAGATAGAGCCGCGACATATGAATCCCACGAGCCTCGCCGTCATCAAGACTCACCCCGGCATCCGCCTTCGCACTCAAGCGTTGACCTTCCAACAAGATTGGTAAAGCGATGCCGCGCATCCCCACCCATTCGAGTGGCAAGGCTTGGCGAGCCGACTGCGCGGCGATATCCGGAAGTGTCAGCGAATTCATGTTCGGAACCATCGTGTTGATTAAATTAGATGTTACATTATAACAATACAAATCACGACGCCTTTTTCATGAACAGGCTTTCATATGCACAGACGCCATCTGCTTAATCTGATTCTGGCCAGCGCGGCCTTCGCCCTTCCTTTCAGTGCTTCGGCCACGCAGATTCGCAGCGCGCGACTCTGGCGGTCTGATGAGAAGCTGCGATTGGTCTTCGATTTAAGTGGGCCGGTGCGCTACAAAACCTTCGCTCTCAGTGCTCCAGATCGACTGATTATTGATGTGGCGGGTGCAGATTTGAGCGGTGACTTCAGCCAATTGGCGTTGAGTGGAACGGTGATCCGTTCGATTCGATCCGGACTTTTTGGTCGAGGTGATACGCGTATCGTTCTCGATCTGAACGGCCCGGTACTGCTGAACAGCTTTCTTTTAGCGCCTCAAGATGGCCAGAGTCATCGTCTGGTGATGGATTTGGTCAGTGCGAAAACGGCGTCAATGGTGCCAATGGTTCCACGTGAAACACCCAAAATTAGCACGCATCCGAAACGCGACATCATCGTAGTAGTGGATCCAGGGCATGGCGGAAAGGATCCCGGAGCAGTCGGCGCCAAGGGTGAGCGTGAAAAAGATGTGGTGCTGTCCATCGCTCAATTACTCGCCAAACGCCTGAAAAAAGAGAACGGCTTTGATGTGAAGCTGGTGCGTAACGACGATTTTTTCGTTCCATTACGCAAGCGCGTAGAGATCGCCCGTCAGCACAAAGCCGACATGTTTATCTCGGTGCATGCCGATGCGGCACCACGGCTGACGGCTTCTGGCGCCTCGGTGTATTGCCTGTCTGAAGGTGGTGCAACCTCGGCGACGGCTCGTTTCATGGCGCAGCGAGAGAATGGTGCGGATCTGCTCGGCGCCACCAGTCTGCTTAATCTGAAGGATAAGGATCCGATGCTCGCCGGGGTGATTCTCGACATGTCGATGAATGCGACGATTGCCGCCAGTTTGCAGCTCGGCAGCACGGTGCTGGGCAGCCTTGCCGGCATCACCACGCTGCATCAGAAGCGCGTGGAACAGGCGGGTTTTGCAGTGCTGAAATCGCCAGATGTGCCCTCGATCCTGGTGGAAACAGGCTTCATTTCCAATGCGCGCGACAGTCAGCGGCTAGTGACGGCGCGACATCAACAAGCGGTAGCGAACGGTTTATTCGAAGGTTTAAAGCGCTACTTTGAAAAGAATCCGCCGATCGACAGCTACCTTGCCTGGCAGCAAGAACAGCGCAAAGCGCAGGTCTAGCAGCCAGTAATCCGGCTGCAAGTGAACTTTGCACTGCTTCCACCAGAGCTGGAGAAGCGATTGATGGTCGTCCAGCCGACACGCCGGGTGTATCCCACCCAGGCTTCTCCATCAGAAGCGATGCCAGTGAAAAACGTCAGCTGCCCGAAACGGCTGTTGGTCTGTGCCCAATAACGCTGGCCATTTCTTTCAAATCCACGCAGATACAGCGTGCTGCCGACAGTGTTGACGCTGTAAGCGTTGCCATCGGCATCGACGCACGCCAGCAGATTCGCACTACGAGTGCAGCTCGCGAGCGCTGGTAACTGCGCTGAGGCATGCCCGACGACCAAAAAACCAAGGCTCAACAACGTGCATTTCAACGCGTTTCTCATGGGGTTTTCCAAGTATTGCAGAAAGTCAGCTTCCTGCTCTTTGTCGCTCAGGACAAGAGTGGGGCTGGTCTATTTATATTGTTATACTATAACATAAATAGAAACTGAGCCTAAGCGGGCCGATTTCAAGCGTTTATCTTCAGCGAACCCCTCGCATGAAGCACCAAAACGCCATGCGCTGACAAAAGCGTCAATCGGCTGCGTTCCATGAGGATTATCCAATGTCAGCCGAATTGCCCGTCACCGTACTTTCAGGATTTCTTGGTGCTGGAAAAAGTACGCTTTTAAATTACGTACTACGTAATCGCAAGGGTTTGCGCGTAGCAGTCATCGTCAATGATATGAGCGAGATCAACATCGATGGCAGCGAAGTCCAGCGTGATGTCAGCCTTAATCGCGCAGAAGAAAAAATTGTCGAGATGAGCAACGGCTGTATCTGCTGTACGTTACGTGAAGACTTGCTTGAGGAAGTCAGCAAACTCGCTCGAGAGGGCCGCTTCGATTATTTGCTGATCGAGTCCACCGGAATCTCCGAGCCGCTACCGGTCGCAGAAACCTTCACCTTCCGCGATGAGCACGGGCAGAGTCTCTCTGACATCGCTCGGCTCGACACCATGGTCACTGTGGTCGACGGGGTGAATTTTCTACCGGACTACCAGGCGGCCGAAAGCCTCGCGTCCCGTGGCGAAATCCTCGGCGAGGAAGACGAACGTTCGATCACCGATCTGTTGATCGAACAAATCGAGTTCGCTGACGTACTGTTGATCAGCAAGATCGACCTGATTAGCCAGCCCGAACGTGAGGAGTTGATCGCCATCCTCAAACGCCTTAATGCCCACGCCGAAATCATCCCGATGGTGATGGGCGAGGTGCCATTGGAGAAGATCCTTAACACCGGGCGATTCGACTTCGATAAAGCCGCCCAGGCACCGGGCTGGCTGCAAGAGTTACGCGGTGAACATGTGCCGGAAACCGACGAATACGGCATCGCATCGACGGCCTATCGCGCGCGCCGACCGTTTCACCCGCAACGCTTCTTCAACTTCATCGACCGTCCGTGGCTGAACGGCAAATTGCTCCGCTCCAAAGGTTTTTTCTGGTTGGCGAGCAAACCTACAGACGCCGGTAGCTGGTCGCAGGCCGGCGGTTTGATGCGTCACGGTTTTGCTGGTCGCTGGTGGCGTTTCGTGCCGAAAAACCAGTGGCCAGAGGATCAGGAAAGCACCGCGGCCATCATGGAAAACTGGGCGCCGAGCGTAGGAGATTGTCGTCAGGAGTTGGTATTCATCGGGCAGAACATCGATTTCCTACAACTTTCCAATGAACTGGATGCCTGCCTGCTCACCGATGACGAAATGACCCAGGGTGTCGAGGGCTGGCGATCGCTGCCGGATCCGTTCGGCCCTTGGCATGAAGAGGCTGCCTGATGCTCGCCCTCAAACTGCAGCAAAACCGCACCCGTCATCAGCATCAAGGCCCTACGCCGAAAGCGCTGACACGAATTCTGCATGACGACACCAACCTGGCTGTCTGGCAGCGTCAACTGCCATTGCACATCAGCGATTTCGCCAAGTTGCTGCTGTCGCTGAACGAGCCTTTGGCAGAATCATTGTGTCTGGAGTTGCCGGAGGAAGACGCCGAGCCTGATCTGACCGGGTTGGCTTGCGGGTTCAGAGATCTCGCGGGTTATGAAGGTTTTATCGCCGACTTGAAATGGCTGGTCAGCGCCTTCGCCTGCTTACTCGGAGCCAAGCGAATCGGCCTGCGTCTGCGAGTGCTCGATAAGGCCATGTGCCCGCGTTTTCACGTCGATCATGTGCCGGTGCGGCTGATCACCACGTACGCCGGCGTTGGCAGCCAATGGCTCAAGGAAGGTGCGATGGACCGCCAGCAATTGGGGCAGGCCAACGCCGAGCCGTATGCGAAAATCGAGCAACTCGACAGTGGCGACGTCGCTCTATTGAAAGGCGAGAAATGGCATGGTAATGAAGGCTTCGGTCTGATCCATCGCTCGCCGCAACCGGCGGCAGGCGAACGTCGACTGATACTCACCCTGGACTGGCTCGGCTAACGCCTATAGACGTCTCAAGGCTTGAGCCACGAACCTTGGCTCTGGCCTTCGCAATACGGCTTCAAATACGCCGCGTCGGTGGCGACGCCGTAATAGTGGATGTCCTGGCGATAAGGCATATTGGCGACTTGCGCGTTGCTGCACACGCCAAATGCACCGCTCGGGCACTGATCGACGTACTGCACCTCAACTTTTTGTCCGGCCAGGGTCGGCTGGCAGAAACCGTCGCTGAACAGTTTCTGCGGGATATTGCGGTTCTGCTGGCAGACTTTTACGTCGAGCCGTTCACCCTGACTGTGCACCACGCAGGCCTGAGCCCACACTTCACTCGACAGCGAAGCCAACAGCAACGACCATCCCAACCAACGCATCTTTGAATCTCCCAAGAAAGCTCCTGGCCATGTTGCAGAACATTCCTACCCATGTCATTGCTGGCCCTTTGGGCGCCGGCAAGACCAGCCTGATTCGCCAGCTCATGGCGCAGCGACCGGACGGCGAGCGCTGGGCGGTGCTGATCAACGAGTTCGGTCAGATCGGCCTCGACGCCGCGCTGCTGACCAGCGATGCCGATGGTATCGCACTGGGCGAAGTGGCCGGCGGCTGTTTGTGCTGCGTCAATGGCGCACCGTTTCAGATTGGCCTCGGGCGTTTGTTGCGCAAGGCCAGGCCTGATCGGCTGTTCATCGAGCCGTCCGGGCTTGGGCACCCGGCGCAATTGCTGAAACAGTTGAATGAGGCGCCGTGGTTGGGTGTGTTAGCAGTGCAGCCGTGTGTGCTGGTGCTGGATGCTCAGGCTCTTGCAGCGGGGAAAGCGTTGCCGGCAGCGCAGCAGGAAGCGTTGCTCAGTGCAGGTTTGCTGCTGCTGAACAAGGCGGAACACCTTGACGAAGAGGCTCGACAAAACATCACCAGTCGGTTGCCTCCAGTCCGACTGATCTGGACGCAGCAGGCGCAACTACCCCTGAGCGAACTCCCGGGTCTGGCTGCAATAGCGCTCAACGGTGTGGATAACCTGGTTGTGCCCAAAGGGTTGGGACAAATGCCAGCCGTCTGGAGTGATCCGACGTTGCCGATTTGCTTGAATCAGGCGCAGGAGGGTGGCTGGAGCATTGGTTGGCGTTGGCATCCGGGGCAAAGGTTCGACAAGCAGCGCATTGCTGACTGGCTGAGCAGCCTCACTTGGCAGCGGGCGAAGCTGGTTATACACAGCGTGGATGGCTGGGTTTCGGCGAATGCGCTGGATAGTGCGGAGTTGGTTTGGCTGGCCAGTGAATGGCGAAAGGATTCTCGGATCGAGCTGATCTTTGTCGATGCGCAAAACATCGATGAGTTGCAGCGGGGGTTGTCGGGGTGTCGGGAGGATTAGATCAAAAGATCGCAGCCTGCGGCAGCTCCTACATGGGATTCCCTGTGGGAGCTGCCGAAGGCTGCGATCTTTTGCTTTTTCAGGGCTTCCACTTCGTATGTTCCTGCCGCCACTGACTCAACTCGATGACTTCCGCCCGTGGCCTGTGCACCTCAACCACCGGTGGCGTATCGTCGAACGGCGCCGGGTAGGGCGCCAGCTCGATCTGCGCACTGTGTGCGCCGAACTGGGTGATGGTGCCGTTATGCCGGGTTTCGCCGGTCACGGTGAATTCGAAGTTGTACACCCGTGCCAGTCGTCGGCGCCCGTTGGCGTCCTTGATGAAACCGATCTTCTTCAGTGCAACGTTGCCATCGAGCAGCTCGACACGCACGTTCAGGCAATGCTGTTTGACCCGCTCCAGCGCTCGCTCGCGCAAGCCGTGGTTGTGCCATAGCCACGCCCCGGCAGCGGCGAACAGCATCAGCACGAAGATGTTTTCGAGGGTCAGCATCAACATCAAACTCCAAAAGATAGTGCCAGCTTAACTGCGTCGCCGGTCTGTCGTACAGGCTGCGTTTCGTCGCATACTGCGCGGCTTGAATTTCAATCGTTTTACGGAATGTCCCGAATGAAACGTACGCCTCATCTGCTCGCCATTCAGTCCCACGTCGTGTTCGGCCACGCCGGCAACAGCGCTGCGGTTTTTCCGATGCAGCGGGTCGGGGTCAACGTCTGGCCGCTGAACACCGTGCAGTTTTCTAATCACACGCAGTACGGTCAGTGGGCCGGCGAAGTGTTGGCGCCCCAGCAGATTCCCGAACTGGTCGAAGGCATCGCGGCGATTGGCGAGCTGGGCAACTGCGATGCGGTGCTGTCCGGTTACCTTGGCAGCGCGGCGCAGGGCCGGGCGATTCTCAGTGGCGTCGCGCGCATCAAGTCGGTCAATCCGAAAGCCTTGTATCTGTGTGATCCGGTGATGGGCCATCCGGAGAAGGGTTGCAGCGTGCCGACCGAGGTCAGCGATTTCCTCCTGGAAGAGGCGGCGGCCGTGGCGGACATCATGTGTCCGAACCAGTTGGAGCTGGACAGCTTTTCCGGACGCAAGCCGCAGTCGTTGTTCGATTGCCTGGCCATGGCGCGGGCGTTGCTGGCGCGTGGGCCGAAAGCGGTGTTGGTCAAACATCTGGATTACCCGGGCAAACCGGCGGATGGCTTCGAGATGTTGTTGGTGACGGCTGAAGGCAGCTGGCATCTGCGCCGTCCGCTGCTGGCATTTCCGCGTCAGCCGGTGGGCGTGGGCGATCTGACGTCCGGCCTGTTCCTGGCGCGGGTGTTGCTGGGCGATAGCCTGGTGGCGGCGTTCGAATTCACTGCGGCGGCGGTGCATGAAGTGCTGCTGGAGACTCAGGCGTGCGCCAGTTATGAGTTGCAGCTGGTGCGCGCGCAGGACCGGATTGCGCATCCGCGGGTGAAGTTCGAGGCTACAGCGATAAGTCTGTAATCGCGTTATCGTTCAAAAAAGATCGCAGCCTGCGGCAGCTCCTGCATGGGAATGCAAAATCCTGTAGGAGCTGCCGAAGGCTGCGATCTTTCGCTTTTGATCTCAGGCGTCGCCCTTGATCTCCTGATAGCGCTTCTCCAGCTCTTGGCGAATCTGCCGACGTTGCTGCGCCTGCATATAGCGACGCTTGTCCTCACTGTTCTGCGGCTGCAGCGGCGGCACGGCGGCCGGCTTGCGCTGGTCATCTACCGCCACCATCGTGAAGAAACAGCTGTTGGTGTGGCGCACCGAGCGTTCGCGGATATTTTCGGTGACGACTTTGATGCCGACTTCCATTGAGGTATTGCCGGTGTAGTTGACCGACGCGAGGAAAGTCACCAGTTCGCCGACATGGATCGGCTCGCGGAAAATCACCTGATCCACCGACAGGGTCACCACGTAACGGCCGGCATAACGGCTCGCGCAGGCGTAGGCCACTTCGTCGAGGTATTTGAGCAGGGTGCCGCCGTGGACATTGCCAGAGAAGTTGGCCATGTCGGGGGTCATCAGTACCGTCATCGACAGCTGGGCGTTTCCGGGTTCCATAACGTTCTCACGGATCAAGGCTGATTTCTGGAAGCACCTCTGCGGGTGCCTGGTCACTTTTCAAAAGTACCGTTATCGGGACGCCGGGCGACTGGCCGCCGTCACGCCTCGATCGATCTGTTTCCATATATTGCACCGCCTTCCAGCCACAAGTCGCGGTGTTAACCTGCAAAAGCCCCTCCCAAGGGCAATTCCCACACGAAAAGCGGATTTTTACTTCGCTCGCTCAGACTTTTCTGACGTCTGACTGCGAGCCTCGTCATTCAAGGAGCCCACGCCATGCATGCCATCAGTTTTATTCAGGACCTGGCAGTGATCATGTTGGTCGCAGGCGTGGTGACCGTGTTGTTTCACCGTTTCAAGCAGCCAGTAGTGCTCGGCTATATCGTCGCCGGCTTCATCATCGGCCCGCACACACCGCCGTTCGGCTTGATCCACGACGAAGAAACCATCAAGACCCTCGCCGAGCTGGGGGTGATTTTCCTGATGTTCTGCCTGGGCCTTGAGTTCAGCCTGCGCAAGCTGTTCAAAGTCGGCGCCACGGCGTTTATCGCGGCGTTCCTCGAGATCGTCCTGATGATCTGGATCGGCTACGAAATTGGCCGCTGGTTCGACTGGAACACCATGGACTCGCTGTTCCTCGGCGCGATTCTGGCGATCTCCTCGACCACCATCATCGTCAAAGCACTCAATGACCTGAAGATGAAAAATGAGCGCTTTGCGCAGTTGATCTTCGGCGTGCTGATCGTCGAAGACATCCTCGGCATCGGCATCATCGCGCTACTCTCGAGCATCGCCGTCAGCGGCACGGTCAGCTCCGGCGAGGTATTTTCCACGGTCGGCAAGCTGTCGCTGTTCATGATCGTCGCGCTGGTCATCGGCATTCTGCTGGTGCCGCGCTTGTTGGCTTACGTGGCCAAATTCGAAAGTAACGAAATGCTGCTGATCACCGTGCTCGGCCTGTGTTTCGGCTTCTGCCTGCTGGTGGTCAAACTCGAATACAGCATGGTTCTCGGTGCCTTCCTGATCGGCGCGATCATGGCCGAGTCGCGGCAGTTGCTGAAAATCGAGCGGCTGATCGAGCCGGTTCGCGACCTGTTCAGTGCGATCTTCTTCGTGGCCATCGGCCTGATGCTCGACCCGATGATTCTTCTTGAATACGCGTGGCCGATCGCGGTGATCACCGTCGCCGTGGTGCTCGGCAAGATGTTGTCCTGCGGCCTCGGGGCCTTTATCGCCGGCAATGACGGACGCACCTCACTGCGCGTGGGGATGGGGCTGTCACAGATTGGCGAATTTTCCTTCATCATCGCCGCGTTGGGCATGACCCTGCAGGTCACCAGCAACTTTCTTTATCCGGTCGCCGTGGCCGTGTCGGTGATCACCACGCTGCTGACGCCGTACCTGATTCGCGCGGCGGATCCGCTGTCGATCAGGTTGTCAGCGGCCGTGCCCAAGCCTCTCGGTCGCGTGTTCGGCATGTATGGCGAATGGCTGCGCAGCATTCAGCCGCAAGGCGAGGGTGCGATGCTCGCGTCGATCATCCGCAAGATCTTGTTGCAGGTCGGGGTCAACCTGGCGCTGGTGATCGCGATCTTCTTCGCCGGGGCCTATTTCGCTGAACGCATCTCGCTGTGGCTGCAGGACTGGATCAGCGATCCGAGCTGGCAGAAGGCGTTGATCTGGGGCGGGGCGTTGCTGTTGTCGTTGCCGTTCCTGATTGCCGCTTATCGAAAGCTCAAGGCGCTGTCGATGCTCTTGGCAGAGATGGGCGTGAAGCCGGAGATGGCCGGGCGGCACACGCAGCGAGTGCGTCGGGTGATCTCCGAAGTGATCCCGATTCTCTCGCTGCTGGTGATTTTCCTGCTGCTGGCAGCCTTGTCGGCCAGTATTCTGCCGACCAACAAGTTGCTGGTGCTGATCGCCGTGGTGGCGGCCGCCGTGGCGGCGCTGCTCTGGCGCTGGTTCATCCGCGTGCACACGCGGATGCAGGTGGCGCTGCTGGAAACCCTCGACAACCACAAGGAGTCGTCGGGGCATTGACCGGCCGGGGCGGCTGGCTGATCAGCTTTCCAGCCAGACGTCCCGCGCCCAGTGCCAGACCGATTCCCAGGATTCTTCGGTGATCAGCTCTTCTTCGCCCGACCACAGCACCACGGTGCCGTCTTCTTCGACGCAGTAGTAGTTCTCGCCGTCCTGACAGATCGGAATCAGATCACGCGGTACACCGATGTCCCAGGCATTGGCCGCGACATCGGGCAGATAGGTGTGCGATTGCGGGTCGGTGACGGTCACCGGCTCCAGGCTGCCGTAAACCACGTCGCTGACGGTCAGCAAAAACTCTTTGAAGACGAACGGGATGTTGATGAAGAGTTCTTCTTCGACTTCCACCAGTTGGTCTTCGTCAGGCAATTCCAAAGGAACCGGCACGGGTTCGTTGGCTTCACGCAGTTGTTCGATGATTTCTTCCACGTCCGGGATCCTCTTGCTTGAATGGCGCGGTTTATATGGGCCGGTTTATACAGTAGCTCGCTATAGATGCAACCGCGAAATAGAAAACCCCAGCCGAGGCTGGGGTTTTTATTACAGCAAGTTAAGCGCGCGAGGGGATCAGCCGTTCTGGCGGATACCGGCGACCAGCCAAGGCTGGTTCTCGCCCTGCGGACGTTCCATGTTCCAGCTTTCGCTGAACGCTTCGCCCTGGTCGAAGCGCGAGGACTTCGACACACCGTTGAAGGTCAGGGTGGCAATGGTCTTGTCGGCACGGTCATCGACGCCATCCAGTTGCACCTGGAGGTTGTCGATGTAGGTCGATTGGAACGCGTCGCCCAGATCCGCACGCTCACGCTTGAGGAACTCGAGCATTTGCGGGGTGACGAACTCGGCGATCTTGTCCATTTCGTTGGCGTCCCAGTGCTGCTGCAGCGACTGGAAGTGGCTGCGTGCGGCTTCAAGGAAGCTCTGCTCGTTGAACCAGGCCGGTGCGTTGATCACCGGACGGGCGGCAACAGGTGCCGCCGAACCACCGAAGATCGAACCCATGGCCGCAGGCTTCTGCTCGAACACTTCACGCTGCATCGGCGCGCCGGCCGGAGCGAACTGCTCCTGCTGCTTGCGTCGACGAGCGGCGATGAAGCGGAAGATCACGAACGCGATCACGGCCATGATCAGGATGTCGAAGATCTGCATGCCCTGGAAGCCGCCGCCCATGAACATCGAAGCAAGCAGGCCACCAGCGGCGATGCCGGCCAGAGGGCCGAGCCATTTCGAAGCACCGCCGGCCTTGGCCGCAGCGCCTGCGGCACCGGCAGCACCAGCGGTCGCAGCAGCGCCGCCCATGCCTGGAGAGGAAGGAGCCATCTGGCTGGTCTGGTGCGTCGGCGCAGCGCCGGCGCTTTTGCCACCACCAAAGCGCTTGGCGTTGGCGTCGAGGCTCATCGTCAGGCCGATGCACAACGCCATGGCGATGCTAAGAAAACGTTTCATAAAGGGAATTCCCGTTTGTGGAGACACGCGCGCCATGTTGCACAGCTGAAGTGTTACTGGCTAGCGAGAGAGTGTTTCGGGCTTTTGCCTGACAGGTTGCGTTCAGCTTCGTCGAGGCAATAAGGCTGTGTACTTTTGGCTGTAGGAAAGTGGGACAGGTTCAGTGCGAATTCGCCTTAGCGACGAAACGCCAGCATCACCACACCGGCCGTGATCAGGCCGATGCCGCCCCATTGCCGCAGGTCGAGTTTCTCACCCAGCAGGATCACGCCAAGCACCGCCACCAGCACCACGCTGAGCTTGTCTACCGGTGCGACCAGCGAAGCAGGGCCGACTTTCAGCGCGCGGAAATAGCACAGCCACGACGCGCCCGTGCCCAGTCCGGACAACAACAGGAACAGGTAGCTCTTGGCGGAGATCGATCCCAATGACTGATATTGGCCCGTGGCGTACAAAATCAAGGCCAGGCTGACCAGTACCACGATGGTGCGCAACAGCGTGGCGAAGTCGGAATTGACGTTTTCGATGCCGACTTTGGCGAAGATCGCCGTCAATGCGGCGAAAGTGGCCGAGAGCAAGGCCCAGAATGTCCAGGAGGAAAAGAAGCCTGAGCCCATTTGCACTGCCCTGTTCCGGGTGGGTTTAGATCAAGAGATCGCAGCCTTCGGCAGCTCCTGCAGATACACACAATCCCCTGTAGGAGCTGCCGAAGGCTGCGATCTTTTTTCGCTTTTAGATAGCTTCCAGCTTGGCGTAGCCGAGCATCAGCCACTTGCTGCCTTCGCTGAAGTTGACCTGCACCCGCGCCTGCGCACCCGCACCCTCGAAGTTGAGGATCACGCCGTCGCCGAAGATCGAATGGCGTACCGCCTGACCGAGGCTCAAACCGGTGTCCGGAATTTCACTGCCGGCGAACAGGTTGCTGCCGCTCATCGACTGGTTACCGCCGAACGGACGGCTGACGCTGTTCGACAAACGCACTTCCTGAATCAGGCCTTTCGGTACCTCGCGTACGAAACGCGAGACCTTGTTGTAGGTTTCGCTGCCATAAAGGCGACGGGTTTCCGCATAGGTCATCACCAGATTCTGCATCGCCCGGGTGATGCCGACGTAGGCCAGACGCCGCTCTTCCTCAAGACGGCCCGGTTCTTCCAGGCTCATCTTGTGCGGGAACAAGCCTTCTTCCATGCCCACGAGGAACACGTAAGGGAATTCCAGACCTTTGGCGCTGTGCAGGGTCATCAACTGAATGCTGTCTTCGTGCTCGTCGGCCTGTGTGTCGCCGGCCTCCAGTGAAGCGTGGCCGAGAAATGCCGCCAGTGGCGTCAGCTCTTCGTCTTCTTCGTTGTTCTCGAAGTTGCGCGCAGCGCTGACCAGTTCCTCAAGGTTTTCTACCCGAGCCTGGCCTTTCTCGCCTTTTTCCGCTTCGTGATAAGCAATGAGGCCGGATTGCTCGATGACAGTCTGCGTCATCAAGTGCAGCGGCATCTCCATGCACTTGGCCGCGAGGTTCTCGATCAGCTCGATAAACGCGCCCAACGCACCCGCTGCACGACCGGTCAGGCCTTTATTGGCGACCAGCAGGCGCATCGCTTCCCACATCGACACATCGCTGTGGCGCGCGTGCTCGCGAATCGCCTCGACGGTTTTCTCGCCGATGCCACGGGCCGGGACGTTGATCACTCGCTCCAGCGCTGCATCGTTGCCGCGACCTTCGAGCAAACGCAGGTAGGCCATGGCGTTCTTGATTTCCGCACGCTCGAAGAAGCGCTGACCACCATAGATTCGATACGGAATACGCTCACGCAGCAACGCTTCTTCCAGAACGCGTGATTGGGCGTTGGAACGGTACAGAATCGCGATATCGCTGCGCGCCAAGCCGGTTTTCAGCGCGCTTTCGATGGTTTCGACAACGTAGCGTGCTTCGTCGTGTTCGTTGAACGCGGCGTACAGATTGATTGCTTCGCCGTCGCCGCCGTCGGTCCACAGCTCTTTACCGAGGCGGCCGGTGTTGTTGGCGATCAGGGCGTTGGCTGCCTTGAGGATGCCGGCGGTGGAGCGGTAATTCTGCTCCAGACGAATGGTCACCGAATCGGCGAAGTCCGACGAGTACTGATGAATGTTCTCGATCTTCGCGCCGCGCCAGCCGTAAATCGACTGATCGTCGTCGCCCACCACCATCAGGCTGTCGCCGCCCTTGCCGAGCAGACGCAACCAGGCGTACTGCACGGCGTTGGTGTCCTGGAACTCGTCCACCAGAATATGGCGGAAGCGCTTTTGATAATGCGCCAGCAAGCCCGGGTGATCGCGCCACAGGTCGAGGGCGCGCAGCAGCAATTCGGAGAAATCGATAACGCCGGCACGCAGACACGCAGCCTCGTAGGCTTCGTAGATGCCGCGCATGGTCGCCAGGTACAGATCGCCGCTGGCCTGAATGTGTTGCGGACGCAGACCTTCGTCTTTCTGCCCGTTGATGAACCATTGCGCCTGGCGCGCCGGCCAGCGTTGCTCGTCGAGACCGAGCTCGCGGATCACCCGCTTGACCAGCCGTTGCTGGTCGTCGCTGTCGAGAATCTGGAATGTCTGGCTCAAGCCCGCTTCCTGCCAGTGCGCCCGCAACAAGCGGTGCGCGAGGCCGTGGAAGGTGCCGACCCACATGCCGGCCGGGTTGATCCCCAGCAACTGCTCGATGCGATGACGCATCTCGGCAGCGGCCTTGTTGGTGAAGGTCACCGACAGAATGGAGTGGGGCGAGGCGTTTTCGACCTGGATCAACCAGGCGATACGGTGCACCAGCACTCGGGTTTTACCGGAGCCAGCACCGGCCAGGACCAACTGACGGCCAACGGGGGCTGCTACGGCCTGGCGTTGGGCATCGTTGAGGGAGTTCAGCAGAAGGGAGAGATCATCGCGCATCGGGGCATTCTAGGGTGCGCCGCAGGCCCGGGCAAACCGAGCTTTGCATTAGCCGATGAAACTCCCGTCGATGACGACCGGTCGGTCACCGGCGACAGGCGTTGGCCCGCTTGGCTCTGCGGGTTTCAGCGGTGCCTGAGGGGGGAAAAGTTTTGCGCAAATTATGATCTGGAGCAGTTTGGCAACGGGATCGGCTTGTGTATGCTCCGTCCACGTTTCGGGCGCACGCCCTCCTTATAAGAACAAGAACGTTGCCCATGACCCTCAGCTCCGAACTGTCGGGCCCCTCTGTGGAACCCCGGGTTGTCCGCAAGCGCTACGCCACCGAAATGGCGGTCGAGCGCACGCGCCTGCTGTATCAGGGCTCGTTGTTGCCCACACTTTTCATGTTGATCAATGGTCTGGTCTGCGCCGCTCTGCTCTGGAGCCCGCAGCGCTACTTCGTGGTCAGCGTCTGGCTGGTGTGGTTGCTGTCGCTGGTCGCATTGCGTGTGATCCAGGTCGCAGCGTTCGATTCGGCAATCCCCGATCGCCAGGCCCAGCCGATCTGGTTTCGCATGTTCCTGCTCGGCTCGACCATGACCGGCCTGACCCTCGCTGGCGCCGGTATCGCGCTGGTGCCTGCCGACAACTTCATGCAACAAGCCTGGGTGTTCGGTCTGATCGGCGCCGCAACGCTGTCGGCCAGTGTTGCCTATGCGGTGAGCCTGCCGGCGTTTCTGTCGTTTACCTTGCCGTGCCTGTTGCCGGCGATCGGCTTTCTCTTTTGGGGCGGCGACGAACAGGCACGCGGTTGGGGCTGGCTCGGGCTGATTTTGCTCGGCTCGCTGAGCGTGGTGGCGTGGCAGGTCAATCGCCTGATTGATCGCGGCTTGCTGCGGCGCTTTCAGAATCAGCACCTGATCGAACACTTGCAGCACACCCAGTCGCGCAGCGAGCAGCTCAATCAGGAACTGGCGAAGGAAATCGAACATCGACGTTGCGCCGAGGGCAAGCTGCGCGAAGCGCAGGTCGAACTCGAACACCGCGTCGCCCAGCGCAGTCGCGAACTGGACGCGGCCAATCAGGCCCTGAGCAAAAGCGAGGCGCGCCTGGCGCTGGCATTGAAAGCCAGCGAACTGGGCTTGTGGGACTGGAACCTGCAAACCGACGAAGTTCACCACACGCAGATTCAGGAGTTGTTCGGTCTTGCGCCGGAATATGTCACGGCGCTGCTGCGCGACCTCAAACCGCGACTGCACCCGGAGGACGTGCCAACCCTCAAACACGCACTGATCGAGCATTTGAAGGGCCGCACCGAGGATTATCAGATCGAGTACCGCGTGCGTCATGGCGATGGCCATTGGGTGTGGATCGAAGACCGTGGTCGTGCGGTAGAGCGCAGCGACAACGGACGGGTGATCCGCATGGTGGGCACCCGGCGCGACATCAGTGCCAGCAAAAGCCTCGAAGAACAGCAGCGCCTGGCGGCGACGGTGTTTGAAGCGGCCAGCGAAGGCATCGTCATTCTCGACCCGAACTATGCGTTGATCGCGATCAATCAGGCGTTCAGCCGCGTCACCGGTTACGACATCGACGACATGCTCGGGCGCAATGTTGTGGAGTTGCCGTGCAGCCGCGATGCACGCCGTCATTACGTCGCCATTCGCCACGCGCTGGAACAGCACGGCAGTTGGCAGGGCGAACTGGTGGAAACCCGCAAAAACGGCGAGCTCTATCCGCAGTGGCTGCAACTGAATGCAGTGCGCGATAGTCGCGGCAATGTCAGTCACATCGTCGGCTTCTTCGCCGATCTGTCGGCGCGGCGCGAATCCGAAGAGCGCATGCGTTACCTGACCCATTACGACGAACTCACCGGGCTCGCCAACCGTTCGTTGTTCCGCGAACGTCTGCACGAAGCACATCAGCGTTCGCGTCAGGGCCGGCGCAGCCTGGCGTTGCTGCACATCAATCTCGATCGCTTCAAGTTGCTCAACGACAGCCTCGGTCACGAAGTTGCTGACCAGTTACTGCAGAAAATGGCGCGCCGACTGGTTAACGCCTTGCCGGAGGCCGACACCATCGCGCGCTTGTCCGGTGATGAGTTCGCAGTGTTGTTCGATGCCTACGGCAACCTGTCGAGTCTGGCCCGGGTCGCTACGCGCTTGTCGAGCAAGCTGCGCTTGCCGCTGACCGTCGAAGGACATGAATTGGTGGTCAGCGCCTCAATGGGCATCAGCATGCTGCCGGACAACGCCCGGGAAATTTCCGCGCTGGTCAGCCAGTCGAACATGGCCATGCAACATGCCAAGCACCTCGGCGGCAACAACTTCCAGTTCTACACAGAGAGTTTGCAGGCCAGCACCCTTGAACGCTTGCAGCTGGAAAACCAGCTGCGCAAAGCCATCGAAGACAAGCAGCTTAAAGTGTTCTATCAACCGAAGCTGTGCCTGGAGAGCGGGCGCTTGAATGCGGCGGAAGCGCTGGTGCGCTGGGATCATCCGACCATGGGCCGGGTGCCGCCGGGGGATTTCATCGGGCTGGCCGAGGAAACCGGTCTGATCGGGCCGATCGGCGAATTCGTCTTGCGTCAGGCGTGCTGGCAGGCGTGCGAATGGCAGCGCCAAGGCCTGGCGCCGATCCGCGTTTCGGTGAACCTGTCGGTGCACCAGTTGCGTCAGGGCAAACTCGTCAGTCTGGTGCGGCAAGTGCTGGAAGAAACCGGGCTGGCGCCGCACTACCTGGAACTGGAATTGACCGAAAGCCAGTTGCTCGACAGCGTCGAGCACATCATCGCGACGTTCCAGCAATTGCGCGATCTTGGCGTGAAACTGGCCATCGACGACTTCGGTACCGGCTATTCGTCATTGAGTTACCTCAAGCGGATTCCGGTGGATTACGTGAAGATCGATCAGGCGTTCATTCGCGGGCTGGGTGAAGGCAGTGAAGACGCGGCGATCACTCGCGCGATCATTGCCATGGCTCACGGACTGTCGCTGAAAGTGGTGGCTGAAGGCGTCGAGCGGCAGGATCAGCTGGAATTCCTGCGTGCCGAACGTTGCGATGAAGTGCAGGGTTATCTGATCAGTCGGCCGGTGGAGGCGACTGCTCTGGCCGGGCTTTTGCGTAATCAGGAAAAACCGCTTTAAGGGCTACATGCACCTCATCGCGCCTGATATGGGGACATCGAGTTACGCATTGAGCAGGCAAAAAGCCAATTCATGTAGTATAACTACAAGCGTGCTACATCCTTGCCCATAAGAAGAGTCCAGCCCCTTGAATCTGCTGCAACACATCGCCCAGTCACGTCACCTGTTACGCAAGTCGGAGCTCAAGGTCGCCGACCACGTGCTGCTTGACCCTGCGGCGGTGATGCACAGTTCCATGGCCGACCTGGCCCATAGCGTCGGCATCAGCGAGCCGACCATCGTGCGCTTCTGTCGCGCCATCGGTTGCTCCGGTTTTCAGGATCTCAAGCTCAAACTGGCGCAAAGCCTGGCCGCCGGTGCCAGCTTCGGCCAGTTCGCGATCCATGAGGACGACTCGGTCGCCGACTACAGCCTGAAGATTTTCGACACCACGTTGCACACGTTGATGGAGGTTCGCGAGAAGCTCGATCCGGTTGAGTTGCAGCGCGCGGTGACGTTGATGTCGCAAGCGCAGCGTGTCGAGTTCTACGGCTTCGGCGCATCCGGCGCGGTGGCGGCGGATGCCCAGCACAAGTTCTTTCGTTTGCTGCTGACGGCGGCGGCGTATTCCGATCCGCACATGCAGGCGATGTCGGCGGTGACGTTGAAGCCGACCGATGTGGCGATCTGCATTTCGCAGTCGGGGCGTTCCAAGGATTTGCTGATCACCGCCAATCTGGTGCGCGAGAGCGGCGCTTCGCTGATTACCCTGTGCCCGAGCCAGACGCCATTGGCCGAACTGTCGACCGTGAATCTGGCGATCGATGTGCATGAAGACACCGAAATCTATACACCGCTGACTTCGCGTATCGCCCACCTGGTGGTGATCGATGTGCTGGCGATGGGCGTGGCGATGGCGCGTGGGCCGAGTCTGGTTAATCACCTCAAGAGCGTGAAGCGCAGCCTGCGCAGCTTGCGCTTGTCCCCAAAGGCCGCCAAAGCTCTGGATGATTAAGATCAAAAGATCGCAGCCTTCGGCAGCTCCTACACGGTCAATGTAGGAGCTGCCGAAGGCTGCGATCTTTTGCTTCACGACGGTTACTTTCATCAAACCGTCATCCCTCGCGCCTATCGTGAAACTCCCGTCATCGCCTTGGGAGACTCGAAATGGCTCAGCCCTACGAAGAACGCAACAGCGCCGCGAAAACCCGTCGTCAGCAAGAAGACCAGCGCCGCATGGAATTCCGTCGCGCTATCGAAGATCGCTTCGAACTTCGCCAGCTTCAGGCCGAAATCGGCGACTTTCCCGAGATCAATCACTGGCAGGCAGCACCGGCAGCTTCCCGTCGAAGCGCTCAACCAACGCGCTGATCTGCACACGTTCGCTGCGAATAAACGCCAGGAAGGCGTGCGCCACCGGTGACAGGCGTTTCGCCTTGGCTTGCACCAGGCACCAGCTACGCAGCAGCGGCAGTTCTTCGATCGGCAGCTCCACCAGTCCGCCGGTCGCCAGCTCTAGGTTCAGGGCGTGGCGCGTCAACAGCGCCAGGCCCAGACCCGCCGCCACGCATTCGCGCTGAGCTTCGGCCGAGGCCACTTCCTGGGTCTGGGTGAAGTGCACGCGCTTCTCTTTGAAATACTCTTCGCAAGCCAGTCGCGTACCCGAGCCGGGCTCGCGGATCAGCAGCGTGTAGGGTTCCAGATCCTGCAAGCGCAGCGGGCCCATGTGTGCCAATGGATGATCCGGGCGCGCCACGGCAACAATCGGGTTGTTGAGGAACGGCAGGAATTCCAGGCCCATGTCCTGCGGCACCATCGACATGATCACCAGATCGTCGCGATTGTCCGAAAGCCGTCGAATCACTTGGCCGCGGTTGACCACGGTCAGTTGCAGATTGACTTCCGGGTGCTGGCGCTTGAACGCTGCGAACAAATGCGGGACGAAATATTTGGCACTGGATTCCACCGCCAGTTTCAGCTGACCTTGCAGTGATCCCTGCATGTCCGACAGCTGCATATCGAGGTTTTCCAGACGGCCGAAAATGTCTCGGCTGGCACGCTGAAGTGCTTCAGCGGCTTCGGTCATGTAGAGTTTTTTGCCGACATAATCGAATAATGGCTGCCCGATCAGCTCTTCGAGCTGGCGAATCTGCAGGCTTACGGCCGGTTGCGTGAGAGACATTTCCTCGGCTGCGCGGCTGTAAGAGCGTAAATCACACACTTCGTTGAAGATCTGCAATTGACGCAATGTCATACGCATCAAGGACTTACGCATTTTTTATAGGCTCTGACGGCTGGCTGATGTTTCAACTATAAGTCTTTACTTATGCCTGACCCAATTTTTATTCATTTTTGTTAATCCCTCATGAGCGCTAGTGTGGACCTGCGACTAAATTGAAACATTTGGTCACGCGTCGACCTGGGTCTAGCAGGTCGTGGTGCCACCGGCTCAAGGGAACCTCCAAGTGATAACAAAGATCCTGATCGCCAACCGTGGTGAGATTGCCGTACGAATCGTGCGAGCCTGCGCCGAAATGGGCATTCGCTCGGTTGCGATTTTTTCCGACGCCGACCGTCATGCGTTGCATGTGAAGCGTGCGGACGAGGCCCACAGCATCGGTGCCGAGCCACTGGCCGGTTACCTCAACCCGCGCAAGCTGGTGAACCTGGCGGTAGAAACCGGCTGCGATGCCCTGCACCCGGGCTACGGTTTTCTCTCGGAAAACGCTGAGCTGGCAGACATCTGCGCCGAACGCGGAATCAAATTCATTGGCCCGTCGGCGGAAGTCATTCGCCGCATGGGCGACAAGACCGAAGCGCGCCGCAGCATGATCAAGGCCGGCGTACCGGTGACGCCGGGCACCGAAGGCAACGTGGCCGACATCGAAGAAGCCTTGGTCGAGGGCGACCGCATCGGTTACCCGGTCATGCTCAAGGCCACCTCCGGTGGTGGCGGTCGTGGCATCCGTCGCTGCAACAGCCGTGAAGAACTCGAACAGAATTTCCCTCGGGTGATTTCCGAAGCGACCAAGGCCTTCGGTTCTGCCGAAGTGTTCCTGGAAAAATGCATCGTCAATCCCAAGCACATCGAAGCGCAGATTCTCGGCGACAGCTTCGGCAACGTCGTGCACCTGTTCGAGCGTGATTGCTCGATCCAGCGTCGCAACCAGAAGCTCATCGAAATCGCCCCGAGCCCGCAACTGACCCCGGAACAGCGCGCCTACATCGGCGACCTGTCGGTGCGTGCGGCCAAGGCGGTGGGTTACGAGAATGCCGGCACCGTGGAGTTCCTGCTCGCCGAGGGCGAGGTGTACTTCATGGAGATGAACACCCGGGTGCAGGTGGAACACACCATCACCGAAGAGATCACCGGGATCGACATCGTCCGCGAACAGATTCGCATCGCCTCCGGCCTGCCGTTGTCGGTGAAACAGGAAGACATTCAGCACCGTGGTTTCGCCTTGCAGTTCCGCATCAACGCCGAAGACCCGAAGAACAACTTCCTGCCGAGCTTCGGCAAGATCACCCGTTACTACGCCCCCGGCGGTCCGGGCGTGCGCACCGATACTGCGATCTACACC
The DNA here is from genome assembly GCF_044748825.1 of Pseudomonas sp. NPDC089741. Classification (NCBI taxonomy): domain Bacteria; kingdom Pseudomonadati; phylum Pseudomonadota; class Gammaproteobacteria; order Pseudomonadales; family Pseudomonadaceae; genus Pseudomonas; species Pseudomonas sp. NPDC089741. The sequence goes on from NZ_JBIVGT010000014.1 coordinate 65,425, forward strand.
GGCTACACCATTCCGCCGTTCTACGACTCGATGTGCCTGAAACTGGTGGTCTGGGCACTGACTTGGGAAGAGGCGATGGACCGTGGCCTGCGAGCGCTGGATGACATGCGTCTGCAGGGCGTGAAGACCACCGCCGCGTACTACCAGGAAATCCTGCGCAATCCGGAATTCCGTAGCGGCCAGTTCAATACCAGCTTCGTTGAAAGCCACCCGGAACTGACCAACTACTCGATCAAGCGCAAACCCGAAGAGCTGGCCCTGGCCATCGCCGCCGCCATCGCCGCCCACGCAGGCCTATGAATGAAACAGCTGCGAGCTTTTAGCTGCAAGCGGCAAGTTAAAGCAGATTGGCTTTTTCTTGCAGCTTTTAGCTTGAAGCTTGCCGCTATGAGGAGATACCAATGACTAAAAAGATCTTCGTTACCGACACCATCCTGCGCGACGCTCACCAATCGCTGCTCGCCACCCGCATGCGCACCGAAGACATGCTGCCGATCTGCGACAAGCTCGACAAAGTCGGCTACTGGTCGCTGGAATGCTGGGGCGGCGCGACCTTCGACGCCTGCGTCCGCTTCCTCAAAGAAGACCCGTGGGAGCGTCTGCGCCAACTGCGCGCGGCGCTGCCTAACACGCGTCTGCAAATGCTCCTGCGCGGGCAGAACCTGCTGGGCTATCGCCATTACAGCGACGATGTGGTCAAAGCCTTCGTCGCCAAAGCTGCGGTGAATGGCATCGACGTGTTCCGCATCTTCGACGCGATGAACGACGTGCGTAACCTGCGCGTGGCCATCGAAGCGGTGAAAGCGGCTGGCAAACATGCCCAAGGCACCATCGCTTACACCACCAGCCCGGTGCACACCATCGATGCGTTCGTGGCGCAAGCCAAGCAGATGGAAGCCATGGGTTGCGACTCCGTGGCGATCAAGGACATGGCCGGTCTGCTGACCCCGTACGCTACTGGTGAACTGGTACGTGCGCTGAAAGCCGAGCAGTCGCTGCCAGTGTTTATCCACTCGCACGACACGGCCGGTCTGGCGACCATGTGCCAGCTCAAGGCAATCGAAAACGGTGCCGATCACATCGACACCGCGATCTCCAGCTTCGCTTCCGGTACCAGCCACCCAGGCACCGAGTCGATGGTTGCTGCGCTCAAGGGCACCGAGTACGACACCGGTCTGAACCTCGAACTGCTGCAAGAGATCGGCCTGTACTTCTACGCCGTGCGCAAGAAGTACCACCAGTTCGAAAGCGAGTTCACCGCCGTCGACACCCGCGTGCAAGTCAACCAGGTGCCGGGCGGGATGATCTCCAACCTTGCCAACCAGTTGAAAGAGCAGGGCGCGCTGAACCGCATGGGCGAAGTGCTCGCGGAAATCCCGCGCGTGCGTGAAGACCTCGGCTTCCCACCGCTGGTGACACCGACTTCGCAGATCGTCGGCACTCAGGCGTTCTTCAACGTGCTGGCCGGTGAGCGCTACAAAACCATCACCAACGAAGTGAAGCTCTACCTTCAAGGCGGCTACGGCAAGGCGCCGGGCGTGGTCAACGAGAAGCTGCGTCGCCAGGCCATCGGCAGCGAAGAAGTCATCGACGTGCGCCCGGCCGACCTGCTCAAGCCGGAAATGACCAAGCTGCGCGCCGATATCGGCGCACTGGCCAAATCGGAAGAAGACGTGCTGACCTTCGCCATGTTCCCGGACATCGGCCGCAAGTTCCTCGAAGAGCGTGCCGCCGGCACCCTGACGCCTGAAGTGCTGCTGCCGATTCCAGAGGCTGGCGGTGTGACGAAAGCGGGCGGTGAAGGCGTACCGACCGAGTTCGTCATTGATGTCCATGGTGAAACCTACCGCGTCGACATCACCGGTGTTGGCGTCAAGGCGGAAGGCAAACGTCACTTCTACCTGTCCATCGACGGCATGCCGGAAGAAGTGGTGTTCGAACCGCTCAACGAATTCGTCAGTGGCGGCAGCAGCAAGCGCAAGCAAGCCTCGGCACCGGGCCACGTCAGCACCACCATGCCGGGCAACATCGTTGATGTGCTGGTCAAGGAGGGCGACACCGTCAAGGCCGGCCAGGCGGTGCTGATCACCGAAGCGATGAAGATGGAAACCGAAGTCCAGGCCGCCATCGCCGGCAAGGTCACCGCGATTCATGTGGCCAAGGGTGATCGAGTCAACCCGGGCGAAATCCTGATCGAGATCGAAGGCTGAGATAACGGCCGCGATCCAACGTTTTAAACCTCGGGGGAGCATGTGCTCCCCTTTTTTTACTGTGTTTTTTACCCTGTAGGAGCTGCCGCAGGCTGCGATCTTTTGATCTTGGTTGTTATTAATCCAAAACAAGATCAAAAGATCGCAGCCTGCGGCAGCTCCTACAGCGATTGCGTTGGTTAGAACGCCATGCGCCATTGGCCTGTCATTCCGTGAGTTCGGCTTTCAGTGCCCATCTCGCCAGTGAGACCAACGCCTATCGTATGATTTGCCGATAGCCCGAGGTCGAGGCCGGCGTCCACCGACAGGCTGTTTCGATCCAGAGCAGCGCCGGCGATGTCAAAGCGTTTGCCACCTTTTACCAGTTGCTGACGGGTGTCGTTTTCAATCTCGCCAAAGGTGTGTTTCCAGCCGGCACTGAATCGCGGGGTCAGACTCATGCCGTTATCCAGTCTGCCGATTTTCGCCGTGCGAAAGCCCAAGGTGCTGCTGAGGTTGTCACGGGTTTGACCGAAGATTTTCAGTGCGGCATCGCCACCTTTTTCGGTATGGCTGTCGCGTTGATAACGTTGGTAGCCGAGGCCGGCGAACGGTTCGAACACGACGTTGTTGCGCCCCAGGTTGAGCCCCAGTTCGGCGAAGGCTTGTTGGGTGTTGGCGTCGTAATGGCCCTTGAGTCGATCAGTGAAACCGTTGAATGCCACGCGCCGTTTGCTCTCGCCGTCATGGCTGGCATAGGTAACGCCGAGGCGCAGCGCCAACGGTCCATCCTGGCGCACGGCATAAGCGCCGAGGTGCCAGCTGTCGAGGTCGCCGTCGTATTGCCGGGCGTCGAATTGCGTTTGTGATTTCGCGCCGGCCAGACCGACATGCCATTGCTCATTGATACGCCAGTCCGCGCCCATGACCACTCCTTGAGTGGCGTGCGTGAGTGCGCTGTCTGTGTCGCGATCGACCTTGCCGTCCTGGCCCAGCGCCTGAATCCATACGCGTCCTGAGTCTGCAGCAGCTGAGGCGCGACGAGGCGAGTTGCCGGCGCCGTACCGTGCCTCCGGGCGATTATCCAGTTGGCGCATGGCCGAGAGCATGCTGGTGCTCACCGGTGTAACGCTGCTCAATGTGGCTTTGGCGAGGTTGGCGTTGCTGCCGGCCGCGAGTTGTTCGAGTGCCACAGCCGGCGTTGCGTGGTTGCTGTCGAGCAGAGCCGTGATCGCGGAGTTTGCGGGTGCTGCAGGAGGGACCGTTTTCGTCAGTGCGGCGGCTGTCTCGGGTTTCTGAGGTTGTTGAGGTGTTAGTGGTGCAGCGCGCTTTTCCTCAATGCTGTCGGCGAGTTTCTGCGCGTTCTCGCTGATTGGTGTTTCTGTGCGCGACATCCGATCCGGCGCAGGATTACCAGGTGATTGAGGAGCGGCGTGGGTTGTGCCCTGGTCGACTACCTGTTCCTGCGGCGACGATTCGGCAGGAGGTTTGGGTGTTTTTTTACGAGGCTTTTTGGGCTGGTTTTCAACAGCGTTCTCGACGACCTGTGTGTCGGGCTGTTGGGCGCGGGAGACTTCGGTCCATCCCACGGTCAGCGCAAGCGCCAATGCAAGATGGTGAGGGCGAAATGTAGGTTGAGCGAGCATCGAGTCGAGCCTCTTTAGACAGAAGACTCGACTCTATGAGCTTGGCAAAAAATCCGATGTCGGCCGCTTCCCTGAGCATTGCAGGCGATGTCGGATCGTTCTGTGGAAATCTCCCACCAGATCCACAGTGGACGCTTTTAATTGATGTCGGCGTCGCCTTTTCCTACAACCGATCCAGACCGCGCCAACTGTTCAGCTCTCAAAAACTCATCTGCCATTGCCCGATCAATCCGTGATTGCGGCTGTTGCTGCCAATTTCGCCGCTGTAGCCCACGCCCAGGGACTGTCGCGCAGAGATGCCTACGTCCAGCCCCGCTTCCAGCACCAGACTGTCACGATCCAGTGAACTGCCGTCGACGGTGAATGCCGTGCCACCCGTGACAAACGCCTGGCGTGTCGAGCTGCCGACGTCGCCATAAGTGTGTTTCCAGCCGGCGGTCATGCGCGGGGTCACGCTCATGCCGTTGTCCAGGCTGCTCAGGTGCGCCAGGCGCAAGCCGAAAGTGCTGCTGAAGTTATCCTGAGTCTGGCTGTCGACGTGCAGAGCCGCGGCGCCGCCTTTTTCCTGATAGCTGTCGCGGTGGTAGCGCTGATAACCGACGCTGGCAAACGGCTCGGCGCTGAGGCGGCCGCTGCCCATGGCGTAGCCGAGTTCGGCGAAGGCTTGCTGGCTGTCGGCGTCGTAGTCGCCTTTGGGCCGATCACTGAAGCCGTTGAAGGCGATGGTGCGTTTGCTTTCACCTTGATGACCGCTGTACGCCGCGCCGAGGCGCAGAGAGATTGGGCCATTCTGACGCAGTGCGTAGACGCCGGCGTGCCAGCTCTCGACGTTGCCATCGACGCCGGTCGCGTCCAGATCGGTTTTCGAATAACCACCGAGAATGCCCAGGCGCCATGCTGAATTCAGCGACCAGTCCGCGCCGAGCACGCTGCCTTTGCTGCGTTGTTCCAGACCACTGCTGCCGTGTTCGCCGTCGAGCTTGCCGTAGCCGCCAATAGCTTGCAGCCAGACCCGGCCGCGAGCATTTGGATCATTCAGATTGCGCGCCTCGGTTGGTACACCATTGGCTGCCAGCACCGGTGTGTCCCGCTGATCGAGGCCAACCATCAGGCCCGGGCTGCCGCCCATTTGTTGCATGGCCGAGAGCATGCTGTTGCCGACCTGGTTGCTGGTGCCAAGTGTGGCGCTGGTCAGGTCTGCGTTGCTCGCGCCGGCCAACTGCTCGATCGCCGCGCCGGCCGTGCTTTGGGTGGTGTTGAGCAAGGCATTGTACAGCGCATTGTTCTTGCTCATGGAGGCGAGACTGTTGGCGGCGTTGCTGGCGTTGCCGGTCGCCGCGAATTGATTGAAGGCGACGTCGTTGCGGGTGTACGTGAGATCGACCTGGGTTGGTGTGTAGGCAAGCGTCGGCGTGAGAAACGCGTAATCGCTGGTGACCTTGCCGAACGTGCCGTTGACCTGCGCGGCCTGCAACACGGTGTATTGGCTCTGCCACGGATAAGTACCGGCGCCGGGATTCACCGCGAGGGTCGCACCGTTCAGATTGGCGATGCCGCCGACCTGCAGCGGCGCGCTGCTGCCATCGGCATTGACGCCGTAGGCGAGCGTGGACGAGTTGCCCATGTTCAAGTCGTGAATGATGGACGCGCGGCCAAGGCCGGTATCGGTGCGCAAGGTGCCGTTGACGTTGAGGCTGCCCACTGAACCGCCACCGGCATACACGCCGCCCGCGTCGACGGTCAGGCTGCCGGCGATGCCGCCCTGGTTGATCAGCGTTGCGCCATTGCGCACGGCGCCGCCGTCGCTGAAATCACCGCTGCCGGTGAGTGTCCACGCACCTTGCCTGACTTCCAGCCATTCGAAGTTGCGACTGGCGCCGAAGCTGCCGCCGGCCACATCGTCCATCACCACGCGGTCGTAACCGCTGCCGCCATCGACCACGCCGATGAAGCGGCTGCCATTGCGCAAGGTCAGATTGTCGTTGCCGCCGCCCAGGTCCAGCGCCAGGCCGTTGCTGCCGCTGATGGTGCCGCCGTTGATCACGCTGTCGGCGAACTCGCCGACCAGTTTCACGCCGAAACCGTTGAGGCCTTGAATGGTGCCGAAGTTCTCCAGTGTGGTCGCCGCCAGCCCTGAACCGCCGCTGCCATCATCCACCAGAATGGCGCTGTCGGCGCCGCTGATCAGTGCCTTGCTGGCGTTGAGAATGTAACCGCCGCCGAGGGCGATACCTTCACTGCCATTGGCGAAACCGCCCTTGTCCACGCCACCCGCGCCGACACCCTGAATGGTGCCGTAGTTCTCGATGTGAGCGATCTTGTCGATGTCCACGCCATCGCCGTCACCGTTCGCCTGCAAGCCTGAGTAAGCACCGGTGATGGTGCCGTGGTTAATCACGGTGCCATCGCCGTCGGAGCCGAATCCGGAACCATTGCGACCGGTGATCTGCCCGTAGTTGACCAGCGTCGCGCCGAGGTCGGTAGTAATGCCGTGACGGCCGCCGGAAATCACTCCGTAATTGGTCACGCTGACGCCGCTGGCGCTGTCGATATCGATGCCGTCGAACTTCTCGTCGGCGTTGTGCGAGTCACCGGTGGAGATTTCCCCGTAGTTGGTAATGGTCGCGTTGGCGCCGGTCTTCATGCCATCGCTGGCATCGCCGCGAATCAGTCCGCCTGCGCGGTTGATGATGGAGGTCTGCACCCCGTCGCTGCGCACGGCATCCAGGTCCAGACCTTGACCAGTGGTCGAGCGAATCACGCCACTGTTGTCGATCAACAGGCTGCCGCTGACGAAGTTGCTGTCGATGCGCAAAGCATCGTTGGCGCCAAGAATCTGCCCACCGCTGCGATTGTAGATCTTGTAGTTGCGCGCTTGCGTCAGATCCCCGCTGCTGTCGATCGCCCGACCACCACTGGAAACGATTTTGCCAGCGTTATCGATCACGACACCGGCACCGCTGGTTTTGTCTTTCAGGCTGACGGTCTTGCCACTGTTGGTGATGCTGCCCGGCGCCGAAATCGTCAGCGTGTCACTGCCGCCGAGGGTTTGCGCGGTAGTGGTGGCAGTATCGATCTGCACGGTTTTCGCGTGGACGGCGGTCGCTGAGATCAGCAGGGCGATGGCGAGGGACAGACGCTGCGGCGGGAAGGGCATGTGTTGGCGGCCTTTTTGTTATAAGCGGGCCGACCTGTATAGCGAAGGGTTTTTACAGAATGATGTCGATGCTTTATCTGCATTATTTTGCGTTCGGTAGTGCTGAGGAGAGCTATATCTGCATTTTGTTGCAGATTTAGTCCTCCTACTGTTGTAAGAGATGCACTATATTGCATCCATGGTTAACAAAATCCATGTTGGAATGCATTTAAATGCAGGTGCAAAGTCATGTACAACCTGACATTACAGATATTCAACGAAGGAAAATGGCGCGACGCCATGATTCTGAGTTTCGACGATCCTGAAAAAGGGTTCGAAAGTCGCTGCAGTTTTGGCTACGAGACGGCATACCTTGTCGAAAATATTGAAGCCGTAAAATCCCCGTTTTCAAATGCTGTGAGTGCGCTGTATCCGTTGGATTGGGAAGGGCGACGTTCCAACACGCCCGCATTTTTATATGACATTGCTCCTGCAGGAGCAGCTAAAAAATTTCTGCTTGCAAGACTGGGGCAAGAGAAACCGGCTGATATTAGCGCTGATCTTTATTTGCTCGGTCGTAGCACCCCGGCCCCCATCGGCAATATGCGCATAAAAGAGTCGGCCGAGGTTGTCGATGAGCGTGAGCCACTTGGATTTAAGCGTGAGGATGTTGTCCTCCGCGACAGCCGTTTTCTTGAATATGCCTATGAGCTGGGCGCGGCGATTGGTGGCGCTACAGGGGCAGGTGGTGAAGCACCGAAGCTGTTGTTGGCTGAGAGCAAGGCCGGTCTTCTGTATCCCGACGCGGTATTGGACGATGAAGAGGTCAGGCAGCACTGGTTTGTAAAGTTTTCCAGAAACAAAGGCGGTGTCATTGATCAAGACATCCTGCGAAGCGAATTCCATTACTACAAGGCGCTGCAGGCACTCGGCATTGAAACGATCGCAGTAGAAGGTTTGGCATTGGAGGAGGCGAGCAAACCGAGTCTGTGGATGCATCGCTTTGATCGCAAAGTCACTAACGGCGAAGTTAGCCGCATTGCTGTTGAATCAATTTACTCAATGGCTGAAGTGACAATACCGGGAAGTGCGATGAACCATATGGATGTCATCCGTATGCTTGCCGGACTCTGGCGCGATGCGGGGCAAGCAGCGCAAATTCCCGAGCTCGTGGCAGATTATTTACGACGAGACCTGATAAACAAAATTCTCGGCAACAATGATAACCACGGTCGAAACATCGCGATCCTGCGTCAGGCCGAATCGTTCCGATTGGCGCCGATTTATGACTTGGCCCCCATGGTTATGGATCCCGAAGGCCTGACGCGCACGACCAAATGGTCGAAAGATCTGGAGCGAGCCGGCGAAGTCGATTGGCGTGGAGTTTGCCGCGCACTGGCTGACATTTCCGATCCAGAAGACCCGTTGGCAGCCTTGGCTGACGCGCCGAACTCTTTTGAGCGCTTGCGTGAAGATGCCCAGCGTCTGGCGGCGCTTCCCGACATATTGATGGCCAGTGGGTTGCCCGACAGAACGATGAACCACCCTGGCATCCACCTGAAAAATCTGGAGCAACGTTTGAAAGAGTGGGATCTGAAATGAGCATGACGGTAGCCGAGCGCACTGTGCTCATCGAAAACATTCAAGAGTCGCTGGCCCAAGGAGCGCTGGAGATCGGCGAAGCCGTTCGCCGTTTACGTGTGGAAGTGACCGGTCTGCATCAGACCCAGTTTGCGAAGATGTGCAAAATTTCAGTTCGTACGCTGGTGCATATCGAACACGGCGAGGGCAATCAGACACTGAAATCGCTCAATGCCGTCTTTCGCCCGTTTGGGTTGGAAATGGGTGTTGTGCGGGTTCGCCAGAGCAAAAGGTGGACCCGCACCGCTGTTTGATCAGCTCTTGTTACGGCACTCGACCAACCCTTTCAGCTGGCCGGTCGGGGTCTGGTTTTCATCGCTCAACCAGCGTTCGAAGCCTGCGCCGATTACCGGCCATTCCGAATCCAGAATCGAATACCACGCAGTATCGCGGTTCTGGCCTTTGACCACCATGTGCTGGCGGAACACGCCTTCAAAGCTGAAGCCCAAGCGCTCGGCGGCGTATTTGGAGCGGGCGTTGCCGTTGTTGCATTTCCATTCGAGACGGCGGTAGCCGAGTTCGAAGGCGTATTTGCCCAGCAGGTACACCGCCTCGGTGCTTTTCGGCGAGCGCTGCATCGGCGCACCGAAGGTGACGTGGCCGATTTCGATGCGGCCTTGGGCCGGGACGATTGACATCAGGCTGAGGATACCTTGCACCTGGTTAGTCGCGCGATCGATGACGCTGAAGAAATACGGGTCGCTCGCGGCCGCGTGGTTGTTCAGCCAGTCGTTGAACGCGCTGCGTTGCGGGAACGGGCCATAGGGCAAGTAATCCCAGAGTTTCGGATCGGCACCGGGGCCTTCGAGTGCGGCGAACAGTTCGTCGCCGTGACGCGCCGGGTCGAGTCGTTCCAGACGGATGAAGCGTCCTTCAAGCAGGGTGGCGGTGGGGGCGGGGACGCCTTTCCAGTCGGCCGGTGAAATGCTCATGCGTGCGTCTCCTTAAATGGCTTTGCGAAACTGGATGAAACCCGGGCGCTCGGCGATGCGCTCGTAGAGCTGGATCGCGGTGGCGTTGGTTTCGTGGGTCAGCCAGTGCACTTTGCAGCAGCCGTCAGCCTTGGCCGTGGCGTAGACGTGTTCGATCAGCAGGCGGCCGACGCCGGTGCCACGGGTTTGCTCAGCCACCAGCAAATCCTGCAAGTAGCAGGAGTTTTCGATGCTCCAGTTCGAGCGATGATAGATGTAATGCACCATGCCCACCGCTTTGCCGTCGGCCCAGGCCAATGCCGCGTGGGTCGGTTCGCTCGGGTCGAGAAAACGTTGCCAGGTGCTGTCGGTCACGGCGTCCGGCAGTTCGCCCTTGTAAAAACCCAGGTAGGCCTGCCACAGCGGTAGCCATGCGGCGCGGTCGGCGGCGCTGACCTGGCGAATGTCGATCTGACTCATGGTGATTTCCTTAGCGCATCAATTGGGCGAGGGTTTGGTCGTTGATTTCGGGGCTGACGGCCAGGCCTGCGCGCACGCCGGCAATGTCTGCGGCGCTGCGGTTCTGGCTGAGCTTGCGCTTGCCTTCGAGACGGTCGATGGGAATGGCGAAACCGACGATGGCTTTGAGCATGCCGTCGATGTAATCGGCGGGCGCATCGGCGACTGACCACGGCTGGGCGCGGCCGGCCTCGTGGCGGTCGGTAAGGGTGCTGACGATGTCGAGCAAGCGCCCGCCATCGCTGAAGGTTTCGGCGTGGCCGTAGGCGTGCACGGCGATGTAGTTCCAGGTCGGTACGACTTTGCCGTGTTCGGCTTTGCTCGGGTAGAAACCCGGGCTGACGTAGGCATCGGCACCGGCAAAAATAAGCATGGCCTCGGCGCCATCGCGCAGGTCTTTCCACTGCGGGTTGGCGCGGGCCAGGTGTCCGTACAGCGTGCCGTACTCGCCTTGCTCGCAATGCAGCAGCACCGGCACATGGCTGGCTTGCAGGCCGTTTTCGCCGTGGGTGACGAGAATGGCGAGACGGGTGGCGAGGATCAGTTCGTGCAGTTGGGACAGCTCTTCGATGGCGAAGGCGCGCGGCGTGTACATGGACAGATTTTCCTTGGCGAATGCCTGCATCCTAGGCAGGCTATTGGTCTGTTGTAAGAGCCATTGATGAGTAATTTCATAGGTCCATTGCCATGCTTGAGCAAACTCCTCTTTCGATGCCATTCAATCCGGCCGGAATCGAGCTTGATCGCCGTCAGGGCTTGAGTCGTCAGCTCTATCAGGCTTTGCGCCTGCGCGTGCTGGATGGGCGTCTGGCCAGCGGCACGCGATTACCGGCCAGTCGCGATCTGGCGAAGGCATTGGCCATCTCTCGCAATAGCGTGGTGCGCGCCTACGATCAGCTGTATGCCGAGGGGTTCATCGAAGGGCGAGTAGGGGACGGCACTTACGTTGCGCAATTACCCCAAGCGCCAAGCTCGTCGAAAAAACTATCCACAAAAGTATCCACAGGGTTTTCAACAGGCTTACCCACAGCCTTATCCACAAATTGGCTGGATTTACCTGTTGTTTCATCCAGTAAAGTTATCCACAGCGATACATTTGCGCGCATCGAAAAGAACCATTTGGCCCTGCCGCCGAGTGGTCCCCCGCGTGCTTTTCGGGTCGGTGTACCAGCCTTTGACCTGTTTCCTTTTGAGGTCTGGGCCAAGCTCAACGCGGCTTTCTGGCGTAAACCGGATTTACAGCAACTGTGTTATGGCGATCCGGCTGGCGACGCGCGATTGCGCGGCATGATCGCGGCCTATTTGCGCAGTTCGCGCGGCATGCAGTGCTCTGCTGAGCAAATTCTGATCACCAGTGGTGCGCAACAGGGCATTAGCCTTTGTGCACAGCTGCTGGTATCGCCGGGCGATGCGGTCGGAATCGAAAATCCGGGGTACCGGGCCGCCGGTCACGCCTTCGCGGTAGCGGGCGGTCGCTTGCACGGTGTACCGGTGGATGAAGAGGGCATCGATTGTCGTGCATTGGCTGAAGTTGCCGATTGTCGGCTGGCCTATGTCACCCCGTCTCACCAGTACCCGACCGGAGTTGTGATGAGCCTGGCGCGCAGGCTGGAGCTGCTCGCCTGGGCTGAGCGCAGCCAAGGCTGGATCATTGAAGACGATTACGACGGCGAGTATCGTTACAGCGGCGCACCACTGGCCCCACTGGCGGCGCTGGATCGTCAGGGCCGTGTGATTTACGTCGGGACATTCGGCAAGGTGGCATTTCCGGCATTGCGTCTGGGGTATCTGGTGTTGCCGGTCGGGCTGGTCGAAGCTTTCGCCAGGCGGCGAGCGGTGGATGTGCGCCATTCCGAGGTGAGCACGCAGGCGGTGATGGCCGAGTTCATGGCCGCTGGGCACTTTCAACGGCACATCCGGCGCATGCGTCGTGCTGCCCTTAGTCGGCGCAACTGCTTGCTGGCGCATTGGCCGGGAAATATCGCCGGCGTTGGCAGCTTGCCGGCGGTAGCCGCAGGCTTGCACCTGACGGTACCGGTGGCGAGCGTTGCCCGCGAACGCGAGCTGATCGCCCTGGCCGAACAGGTGGGTGTCGAGGTCAATGGCCTGAGTAGCTATTGGTTACCCGACTCACCTCGGCCGGCGCAGCAGTGCGCCGGGTTGGTACTGGGTTTCGCCGCGGTGCCGGAGCCGCAAATTGAAGCGGCTCTGGCACGCTTGCGCAGTGTCTGGTGGGAGTGACCGCATCTGGGTTTTACGCTTCGGCGGGGCCCGCCTGTTGTGGATGAAGAAACAGATCCCGCACCGCCGGAGTGACGATCCGGCGCAGCAGATTGTCCACCGCATCGAAGTGCTCCAGGTCCTGACGCGATTTGCTCGGCAGACTTTGCAGATAACTGTCGGCAAACTTCAGGTGCGCGGCAGTGAACCGCTCAGCCGGATCAGCCAGATTATCGTAATGAAAGTGCGCGACCCAAAGGGGTTTGTTCTGTCGCCTGATATCGAGGATTCGATACTCCTGGAAAAAGTCCTTGCGTTGTTTCGTGCGAATGCGACCACGCTCGTCTCTGACGATCTGCACCAGATCGTGTTCGTGCAACCATTGCAGATAGCTTTCTCGCGGCCTGCGTCCGGTAAGCATACCGCTGTAGACGCTGATGCCTTCACCGCGCAAACGTGTCGCGGCCGTGCGCAGTTCGGCAGCCAGGGTTGCAATCGGAAAATCGGCACGCCTGCGCGCGAATAGGTCATCAACACTCACCGCCGCCTGATCGAGGCGAGTGGCCTGTTGATCGAACAGATCTTTCATGTCAGCCGGAATTCGCGACGGTCGTTGCGCATCGATGCGCAGGCGTTTGATGAACGCTTCGAGTCCGGCGATCATCGACATGGCGTTGTCCACCAGCGGTTCGTCGCCCAGAGCCGCTACAGGTAAAATGCGCCTGGCCGGAGCGCGCACGATAGGCATTTGCTCGACCACCGGCGCGGGTTCTGGAACAGCCCTGCGAGGTTCAATGACCTGTGGCCGTGCCCGGTTGACCCGACCTGCCGCGCGCGAAGACGACGGGACCGGTTCGAGTCTGGCCATCGCCGCAACCGGAAGTTCTTCCGGCTCCGGCAATGCCTTGAGCAGGCGCTCACGGGCTAACTCATGAAACGCGTTCACCAACTGCTGAACCCGTTGGAAACGTTGGGTTTCCAGACGGGCGGCGGAGCTGTCGAAGACGTCTTGCAGGCGCCGCCCGGCATCTGCCAGGCGGTCGACCAAAGCACTGAGCCTCACCACTGCCAGTTCTTGTGTTTCGGCGGGTTGTGGCGTGTTGCGCCTCTCGACCAAGGCATGCCCGGCTTCGGCCGCACCCTCGAAAACCGGCACAATTAACTGTCGCAGCGGATCCAGAGTGCTGTCTGGTGCCTCGCGCAATGACAGTTCGATGGACATGCCGATTTCATTGGCGTGCAGATCCCGACGCGAGAATGACGGCAGCAGCCTCCGGAGGTCGTCAGCGATTTTCTGAGCGACGCCGGAGTGATGGTTCAACCTTTCGAGCGAGGCGTGCAGTAGATCGAGACGCTCGACCATCTCGTCGCTCACGGCGATGGCGTTTCGAGCCGCTGTCATCTGGGTCTTGCGTGAATGAGGTTGCGCTGGCTCTGCGGTGTTGAGCTGTGGCGCAACGATTTTCGCGTATTCGCGCAGCTTCATGCGCATCCAGCCGCTGAGGAAACGATGCTGTTCAACGGTCATGCGCATCAGTTGCGACTGATAAAACACTCCGGCGCCGCCCGCTTCACGCCATTGCTCCAGTGTTGCCAGCGCCCCGGTGTAGGAATTGGCGAGTTCATCGGCCTTGGTGATGTAGAGCGTGATTTCAGCCTCGGACATCGGTGCTTGCGCGTCAGCCTCGTCCAGGGGTTTCAAGGCTTCGCTCAGGTCGGCCTTGCGTCCGGCTTCCTGTTCGATGAACCGATGCAGTTCCTGCCACGTGTCAGCCTTGCGCTTGGCCTTCTCGCGGCGTAGCGCCTCGATCCTCCCGGTCGGTCCACCGCCGCGCAAGCGCAACCTCAGTTCCCAGTGCCAGCGAGCAGCTTGCGTGTCGAAACGGATGCTCAAACCCGGATGAGCAGGGTCGGCCGGATCAAGGGCGAATACAGGCTCGTCGACTTGTGCGCTGACTTGAAACCAGCGCTCGCCAACCTGGGCATAGAGCTTGCCTTCGGACGCATAGAGATGATCGGCGTTGGGACGCGCTCCTTCGGGCAGGGAAGGCTTGGTCACCTTCATATGATCGATGGTTTTCAAAAAAGCGCTTTGCGAGTCGATGCGCGTCAGTTTCGCCGGCGCCAACAGGGAAAGATGAGCCGCGGGCAGTGGGGTCGTGAGGGGCGTGTTGTCATGCGTAATCTTCGGTTCCTTGCGCAGCAGCGGCGCAGGCGGGGGCAATTCTGTGCCCGACGCATGCTTGAGCGCTGTTTTTTCACTCACCGGGCTGGAAAGCCGAAGCCGGCGAACAGCGATGCGTTGCCCAAGCAGAATGCCCAGCGTCAGCAGAACATCACCGATCGATGACCATTGAGCAGACGTATCACCCTGCTCGTGGGCATCCTGCGCCTGCTGGATCTGGGCGATGGTTTGCCAGACCCAGACAGCGGTGCCTGCCGGGCCGCTGAGAAAATTGGCAGCGACGCCAAAAATCGCCCAACTGCTGTCTGCCAGGATCGCCCAGCGGCGCTCGGCATTGGAGGTAGACTGGCGATCGGCAAGATCAGCCAGCGCCTGGCTGTGGCTGGTGAACAGGCTCGTGTAAATGTCAGCGCTCAGCGGCGTGTCCGCGAGGTTTACGGCGGCCGTCAGATCGAGATGGATGAAGGGTTCGAAAGCCAGCTCGGTAAGGGTCCACGGCGAGGGCAGGCCGCTCGAAAAAACGTATTGGGCGTAGTCGAAACTCAAGGATCGGTTGGGCAGCCAGGCCAATACCGAGTCACGCAGTTCGCCGGATTGGTAGAACGCATACAGCATGTTTTGCGCGGAGGGAAACTGCCGCAACGGTTGATCCAGCAGTGGCCGATAAAGCAGGCAGGGGCCGTCCTTACCCGCAGGTGGGCCGATGATGTACATGTTCGCGACGGTGTCGGGGGTGCTGCCCAAACGAAAGCGCGGCATGAACGCCAAGGGGCGGATCTGCACGGGCCAGTCAGCGACGGCGCTGTTATCGGCAATCGATTTGACCAGCTGGCGAACCTGGCGGTAGCCCTGCTCGTCGACATCGCCCTGGCGCTTGAGTTTGCACTCCAGCGCCAGCAGCGGCAGCAACAGGGGTAACTGCCGGCAATAGCGGGCCTTGTAGAGTCGCGCCTGAGGCGCATCGTCGATCAAGCTGGTTTTGATCAGCTTCGGATAGTTTTCGCCGATGTTGACCTTGCCTGCCAGACGCACCAGCAGATCCACGGTCAGCCAGCCCGGTGTGGGCGTCGCATCAGCGTAGGCGATCTTGGCGAGGTAGGGCCGGATGTTATGCAGAGCGAATTCGCCAAGTGTCTGCACGCGAGTGCTGAAGGGATCGGGCAGGGTCAATCCGCCGGCCTCAAAGCTCTGGGTGACGGTGATCCGTACTTGATCCGGACGCAGTAGTGCTGTTTCTTTGGCGGGCCTGGCGGCAGTAATGGCTTCGCGCATCTGCTGTTGGGCATAGTCGGCGATAAGTGCAATCTTGTTGACGTCGAATGCATCGCTGTCGGCGTCTCTGAGCCTGCCCAATTCCGTCAGGTATCCGCTGTAGGTCTGGATATCGTCCAGTGATCCGGCAATCAGCCAGTCGGGGATGGCTTCGTCGAGAAGTCCAACGCGTACATCGCCGGCTATCTCCTCACGGCCACTGTGCTCTTGAGGCGAAATGAACCTGACCAGCGGCGAGCGGCTCATCGGGTCAAGCGCGTCGATCGAATCGATCTGGCAGCTCACCAGTGCCCGAACCAAGGCATCAAAGATATTGCCATCGGGTTCATACAGTCGCCATTTCAGGGTCTGACCGCTCAGCTCCATGTCGATTCGCTCAGGCAGGGTGGCACCCAGCTCCGCCAGCGAGCTGAACGATTCAAAGCCTTCATCGATGGTGTACATCGTGACCAGTTCCCGGCTGCCGAGCTTCGCCGTCAACACCAGCGCGCCGGCGACCATCAGATGCCGGGTCTGATTGGCTTCTGCCAGCTCGAAGGCGAGGTCGAGATCGATCAGACTGGCACGCACATCCGACAGGCCTGCGTGGGTTGTTGCGCGCGAAGCCTTGTCCGGGAATGCCGAGACATGGCGTGCAAGCCTGCATTCGTTGGTATCCCAGCCTTTGATCGACTGCACATCAAGGGTTTCTTTCAGGGTGTCAGCCAACTGTTGCCAGCGCGGTATTTCTTCTTCGGTGGCGTTCCAGTAATCCAACTGGTTTTGGGCGAAAGCAAGAAACAATGCCGGCGCATTTTCGTTGAGCATTGCACTGATCGCATCCATACCGACGGGTAAATGGACCGGGTCTTCCATCTCGGGCGCCAACGTCAGAAAGTGTTCACCTTCTATGTAGTTGGCGGTCTCACCGGTAAACGCCAAGCGCGCCAATACGTGTGGCAGGGATTCGAATCGGCTGCTGTGACTGAGCATTTTCTGCCCTTGCTGGTGCCAGACAGGCGTCATCAACATGATGTCGTCCGGAGCGACCAGCAATTGCGCAAAGTTTTTCTTCAGGGCTTTGCGCAGCATCTCTACAGCCGCTTCTTGCAAGGTCGGTCCGCCACTGGTTTGTTCCACCAGTCGGCTTTTTTTGAGCAGGGGCGGGGTGATGATCGTTCGGGTTGTTTCACTCATTGGTAGATACCGGTCAGAAGGTGGACGGTGCGGCAACTGCCGCTGCACCGAACATTAACGAGGCGTCCAACCGCTCTGGTGGTAGATATATATAGGATGAAAAAAGCCCGCACAGGGCGGGCCACTGATTCGTGTGCGAGGTCAGGAAAAGAACAATGTCGAGGCTTGGGTGTGGCTGATGGCGCTGCGGTGGATGGCGATCAGTTCCTGATTGCTGTGGCCTTCGCGCTCGACATAGGCACCGCCCAGCCGGCGCTGTTCGACGGTTTTCAAATGCGCGGCGGTGAATGACGGCAACGGATCGTCAGGGTTGGCATAGTGGAAGTGGGCGTACCACAGGACTTTACCGCTCTGTTTGTCGAGAATCGGGTATTCGAGCAGATAGTCTTTGCGCGGGCCTTTGAGCCGGCGGCGTTCGGTGGATCGAGTAATCGTCACTTCTTGCTTGCTGTACAACCATTCGACTCGCGCCGCAGTCGGGGGCTGTTGTTTGGTGATTTCGATCCGGGCCGTTCGACCTCTGGCATAAAGTGCCGTGGCTTCTCTTTCGAGTTGCTGACGCACTTCGGTAGCGGAAGCGGTTTTGCTTTCGACGTGATTGCCAGAGGTGAGTGCTTTGTCGATCTTGTCCATGGCATCGCGCAGACGCGTGGCGTGCAGGTAATAGATCTCCTCGATCTCCGTAGGATTGCGTTGCGCCCGTGCGATGTGTGACTGGGTGCGCTGCCTGAAGGCTGGCAGTTCGTCGAGCAATTCCCTGGCGCTCTGCAGGCTCTTCGAGAGCCCAGGCCCAGGCCTTGGCAATCCGACCGGTTTGGCAGGAACCCTCTCGACCCAGTTGCCCGGGGTTTTCTCGTGAAAGGTGGCAATCACTTTACCGGTCAATGGGGCCACTACATCGACCAGATCGCCGTCCTGCCCACCACCACTGCGCCTGGGCTGACCAACCAGTGTGCCCTTGTAGCGGGTCTTGATGATTTTACGCATTGGCGGCGTCGACGATTTTGACGGCCCGGCAACTGGCTCTACCAAGCGCTGTTCGCGCAACAGGTTGGACAGCTGCTGTACAGCATTCTGTTGAAATTCGCCAACGTGGCGTTTCACCTGCTCAAGGCGTTCGCTGACCAGATATTGCGGATATTCACTGACAAGGTCGCCAAACCGCTGGTCGATGACTTCGAACTGTTCCACCAGATTGTTCATCGCCTCGACGCGCTCACCGAGCTGGTTGAAACCTTCTTCCGCGCTCAGGTCGAGCACGCTCTGAATGTTCAGAGAGGCATCCTCGACGAGATTCTCCAGGGCGGCACGTGCACCCTCACGAGACTCTCCCGTTTCGGCCGACAGACACAGTTCCTGACCCAAAGTGATTTGCAACAGCTTCAGGTCCTCCAGCGAGAACTTTGGCAGCCTGGCCTTGTACTCGCGGATGACGTCGACGGCTTCTTTGCCAAGCAGGTTCAGCTCGGCGAAACGGTTGTGGGCAAATTCGATTTTCTCGATGATGCCCTTCGTCAGGTCAGACATCTTTTCGAAAGGTTTGGAGCGCTCTGCAGCAGCTTCGCTGGCGTCCTCATCAAGAAGCACGAGTGTCTGTGCAAGACTTTCGCGAAATGCTGTGTAAGTCTCGTCGATCCAGCTCTGCATGAGGAACAATTGCAGGGAAAGCCGCTCGATCATTGCACCGCGATAGTTGGGTATCGCCTCAAGAAGATTCAGCGCTTTCAGGCTGTCGATGTTAGCGCTGTACTCCTTTGCTTGAGCGTCGAGCGTATCGAGAAACGTCTGCCGGGCGCTTTCAGCATTTTGTTCGGTGGCCTCCAGCATGGCGCGTCGAACGTTGACCAACTCGCTGCGCTTGCCAGCCAGACCGGCGTCGAATACAGCAATGTCGCGTTTTTTCTGCTCTAACTTCTTCGCATTCTGTTTCAGCAATTTTTTACGCTGACTGTTGAGGCCGCCGGCGCGCAGGCGCAAGCGCAAGTCGACAAACCATTGCCCCCGGGCATTGACGATCAACAGCGGCCCGGAGCGGGTTGGCTGCTGGCGCGTATCGATGATCTGCACATCGTCATTGTCATTGAGACCGACTTCGAACCAGCGTTCGCCGACCTCGGCATACCACTTTTGCCCGGCGCTGCGAAGATGGCGGTACGCGCCTTCGGTCGCGGCTGTTGCCAGTGGTTCCGGTCGGTCCACCTTCAGGCTGTCGAGTACCGTGCCCAGGTTCGAAGACGATTGTTCCAGGGCTCCGAGCACGTGCAGCGACAGCTCGTGATCGCCCGGCAGTTCAGCGCCGCTGATATCCGCAAGACGACTGAAGCGAATGCTCGCGGGCGCTGCGGGTTTGCTGGCTGGAGGGGGTTTCTCGGGGAGAACGCCGGATCGCGCTCGCTGCGGTTGCTTGCGTGTCGCCGCTCGATGCGCGAGCGCCATGCCCAGCGACAGCAGGATGTCGGTCAGCGCGGTCCAGGGCACGGGTTGCTGCTGGTTTTGTGCATCGGTGACCTCTTGCAGGTCGTCCATTATTTGCCAGATCCACGCCGCAGTACCGACGCTACGCCCCAGAAACGGCAGCGCCGCATTGAACAGTGCCCAGCCACCGCGCTTGAGTGTGGCCCAGCGGGCTTCGACATTCGACACCGACACGCGATCGGCCAAAGTGATCAGTGCCTCGGCGTTGGTTTTGAACAGGCTTGCCAATACTTCCGGCTCGATCACCTGGCCAGACATAGTCACGTTTGCACGGTCATCTGTCGCCGAGCCTGGGTCGATCAACAGTTGCGGAATGGTCCACACCGAAGGCAGCGTTCCGGGAAAAACGTATTGCGAATAATCGAAGCGTACCTTGTCCGGCAACCAGGCCAGTACCGACTGGCGCAGTGTGGTCGAATGCTTGATCGCATACAGCAGATTTGTCCTTGACGGGTATTGCAGCAGCGGTACATCGAACAACGGGCGATAGAGCAGGCAAGGGCCCTTGTGCGCATCGCGTGGGCCGATCACGAACATGTTGAGCACTTCGTCTGCGCTATCGCTGGCCTTATCGCTTTTGACGAACGCCAGAGGACGCACGACGATATCCTCGCCATCGACACGCCTGTCCGTCGGTTCTACGGCCAGCGCCGCCACGACGTAGCGATAACCTTGTTCATCAATACCTGCTTCGCCGCGGATCTTGTGTTGCAGCGCCAGCAACGACAATTCAACGGGCAATTGACGACTGTAGAGCTGCTGCAGGCGTGCAGCCTGGGTTTTGTTTTCGACCAGGCGCTGCTCGAGCAACTGCGGATAGGTCTTGCCGATATCGACCGACGTGACCAGGTTTTTCAGGTAGATGGCGGTCATCCATGTCGGCACCGGTGTCGAACTGTTGCGGTAGCGCACCGACAGATCGCCCAGTGGCAGACCGGCGAGATTCTGCAGCGCCAGATCGACCAGCGACAAGGTCAGGGTCTGCGGCTGTTCTGGTGCGACAAACGTGCCCCAGACCACAACGCTGGTATCGGTTATTTCCACGTCTTGCAGCTTGAAGTCCTGGGTCGGTGTGCGATCAATCGCCTTTTGCAGCTTGTCGAGGGTAAAGGCCTGGATGTCGGGGATTTCGCTCTGAAAACTCTTGCCCGAATTCTGCTGCTGCACGGCGACCAGATCCAGCAGGTGCCGGCTATAGCGGGTCTGGTCTGCGGGCGAGGCATTGTCCAGCCAGGACGGCAGGGCGTGTTCGGTGTGGGTGAAGCGGCGGGACAGGTTTGACTCGGCGCCCGGACTGGCGCCGCTGCCCAGATGGGCGAGAGCAATCGAGTCATTTCGACTTTGGAAAAAGTCGACCTCGCCGATCGCCTGGGCTTCCAGCGCAATCAGCGCGCAGGCTTGCTGATCGAAAAAATTGCCGGTAGGCTCGAATAGCCGCCATTGCACTTGAAGCGCATCGGCGCCGGGCTGCAGAGGCCACTGCAAGGACTTTTCCAGTTCGGTGAAGCTGTCGAAGCATTGGAAACCCTGAGGCACCGAATGCGTGAGGATGATGGTCCGTTCGCCTTTGCTGCCGAGCAGAACGGCCGTGTCGAGGACATTGAGATGGCTACGGTCGGTGGTATCGCCCAGATCAAGATCGATCAGACAGGTACGAGTCTGATAGGTGTCCTCGAGCGCTCGTTCGGTTTTGTCCGGGTTCTTGAAAACGCCTAGCGCCATTGCCCGTTGATCGGCATCCCAACCGTTGTCGGCGCTGACGTTCCAGACCTGCTGCAAGGTCTCTGAAAGTTGGTGCCAGCGCGGTACGGAAGGGCTGATGGTTTCGTTCCAGTAGTCGATCTGCTGTTCTTCCAGCGCCGTGAGCAGCAGCGGGGCGAGTTCGTTGAGCAAGGCGCCAACCGCTTCGATGTCTACGGGTAACTGGACACAAGGCATGACGTCCGGTTGTTCGGTAAGAAAATGTTCGCCGTCGATGAGCGTGATCGCGGTGCCAGACAGGGCCAGCCGTACCAGTGCATCGGTGAGCGACTCGAAATGGTAGGGCCCCGCGACGATTTTCCGGCCATCGAAGTGCCAGGACGGCGTGGCAACAATGGCCAATGTCGGATCGATGACCTGTTGCGGGTAGGACTTTACAAGGGCAGGAAGCAAGGCGTTCGCCGCCACTTCACTGAGCGACGGGCCACTCACCAGTTGGCTGAGTACATCGATGGCGCTGGGCGCCGGTTTCTCTGACATGACCATATCCTTGGCTGACGTTTGCGGCCGCTGCGATGCGCAGCGCCGGACGACAGCACGTTAGGTCAGTGGCCATGGCGGCAGGTGGTACATAGTTATCGCAGGCAAAAAAAGACCCGCAGGTGCGCGGGTCTTTTCTGGCGGAGCTCTCAAGTCCCTGATTTGATTTTGGTCCAGGCCCGCGTGCGTGCCCGCTCGGCATCACGAGGCAACGGTTGCAGGGTGTACAGCGTGCTCATCGCCGCATCCGTCGGGTACAGGTTGGGATTGTTGCGGATCGCCGGATCGACCCGTTCGGTGGCGTCCTTGTTCGGGTTCGGATAGCCGACAAAGTCGCTGACCGGTGCGATTACCGCTGGTTGCAAGAGGTAATTGATGAAGGTGTAGGCGTCCTCGGTGTTCTTCGCGCCCTTGGGAATCGCGAGCATGTCGAACCAGATAGGTGCACCTTCCTTGGGCAGGCGCATATCGACCACCACACCGTTTTTGGCTTCCTTGGCGCGGTTGGCGGCTTGCGAGAAGCTGCCGGAATAGCCGACCGCCACGCAGATGTCGCCGTTGGCGATATCGGCCATGTACTTGGACGAATGGAAATAAGTCACGTACGGACGGATCTTCATCAACAGCGCTTCAGCCTTGGCGTAATCCGCCGGGTTCTTGCTGTTCGGATCGAGACCCAAGTGTTGCAGGGCCAGCGGCAGAATTTCCGACGGCGAATCGAGCAGGGCGACGCCGCACTGCTTGAGCTTGCTGATGTTTTCTTCCTTGAAGATCAGATCCCAGCTGTCCACCGGCGCATTGTCGCCCAGCGCAGCTTTTACCTTGGCCGGGTTGAAGCCGATCAGGATGGTGCCGTACATGTACGGCACGGCGAATTTGTTGCCCGGATCGTTGGCTTCGATCAGCTTCATCAGTTTCGGATCGAGGTGGTTCCAGTTCGGCAGCTTGCTGCGATCCAGCGGCTGGAACACCCCGGCTTCGATCTGCTTGGCGAGGAACACGTTGGACGGTACTACCACGTCGTACCCGGAATTGCCGGTGAGCAGCTTGGCTTCCAGCGCTTCGTTGGTGTCGAAGATGTCGTAGACCAGTTTGGTCTGGGTGTTCTGTGCCTTGAAGTCTTCAAGGGCCTTGGGCGTGATGTAGTCGAACCAGTTGTAGACGCGCAACGTGCGTTCTTCAGCGTGGACGACCCCGCTCAGCAGCGCGGCGCACAAGGCCGGCACGATGACCTGCTTGAGGGTTTTCATTGTTCGAAACCTTCCAGCACGTTCACCGCGTTGATGCCGATTTCTTCGACGGCATAGCCACCTTCCATGACGAACAGCGTCGGCTTGCCGAGGGCGGCAATACGCTTGCCCATCGCCAGGTAGTCCGGGCTGTCGAGCTTGAACTGCGAGATGGGATCGTCCTTGAACGTATCGACACCCAGCGACACGACAATGATGTCGGCACCGTAACGGTCGATCTCGGCGCAAGCCTGCTCGAGTGCCGCGCTCCAGGCAGCCCAGCCGGAGCCGGCCGGCAATGGGTAGTTGAAGTTGAAACCTTCACCGGCACCTTCGCCGTGCTCATCGTCGTAGCCGAGGAAGAACGGGAATTCCGCTTCCGGGTGGCCGTGGATCGAGGTGAACAGCACATCGCTACGCTCGTAGAAAATCGACTGTGTGCCGTTGCCGTGGTGATAGTCGACGTCGAGGATCGCGACTTTCTTGTGGCCCGCATTGAGGAATGCCTGAGCGGCGATGGCGGCGTTGTTGAGGTAGCAATAACCGCCCATCAAATCGCTGGCGGCGTGGTGTCCCGGTGGACGGCACAGGGCGAAGGCACTGCGCGCGCCAGCCTGGATGTGCGCTTGCGCAGTCAGGGCAACTTGCGCTGCGCTGTACGCCGCTTGCCAGGTGCCGGCGGTGATCGGTGCGCCGCCGTCGAAACTGTAATAACCGAGTTGGCCATGCAGGCTGGTCGGTTTGATTGCGCGCAGGGTGCGTGCCGGCCAGGTGTAGGGCAGCAGATCACCGTCGGTGTTGAATTCGGTCCAGCGATCCCAGGCACCTTTGAAGAAGTCGAGGTAGTCGCGGCTGTGAATGCGCGCGATGGGTTCGAGACCGAAATCCTTCGGCGCCTCGACCGGGCCGAGGTTCTGGTTTTGCACCCGTTGCAGTACGTGGTCGGCGCGCGACGGCATTTCGAAGCACGGTTTGAGCTGGCCATCGATGAGTTCGCAGCGGCCATGGTGCAGGTGGTGATCGTCTGAGTAGATCGTCAGCATTTGTTGTTCTCCGCAGGGCTGATTCGGTTGCCCCCAGTGTTGCGGTGCGAGGCGAATCGGAGAACGGCAGGAAAGGCCAAAAAGGGATCGATATGGCCAAAAATCCTGACCGAAATTCGCCCCCTGAGGATCAAAGGATCGCAGCCTTCGGCAGCTCCTGCACCGATCCCTGTGGGAGCTGCCGAAGGCTGCGATCTTTTGACTTTCAAGCCCTGAATTGGCTGGGGGCGACACCGCTCCAGCGCACGAATGCGTGGCGAAAACTCGCGGTTTCGCTGAAGCCAAGGGTTTCGGCGATACGGTAAATCGGCAGTTGATCCTCACACAGCATCTGCTTGGCCCGTTCAAAGCGCAGTTCATCGAGCAGTTCCTGGTAACTGCTGCCCATGTCCTTCAGATGCCGGCGCAGGGTGCGCGGCGAACAGTTCATTTGCTGCGCCAGACCTTCCAGGCCCGGCGCGGGGTTCAACTGGGCACAGAGCAACTGACGGATGCGTCCGAGCCAGGCCTGACGCCCGGTAAACTCCAGGTTTTGCTTGCGACAGCGCTCGGCCATCGCCTGGTGGGTGATGGCATCGGCCAGTGGCAACGGCTGATCGAGCCAGCGCCGGTCGAAGGCAAAGGCGTTGTCCTTGGCAGCGAAGTGCAACGGGCTGTCGAAGTGTTCGGCGTAGCTGTGGCGGTAATCCGGTGCAGCGTGTTCGAATCGTGTCGCGAGCAGCGGCAGTGGATGGCCGAGCAAGTCGTCACAGATCAGTTTCAGCGAAACCAGGCAGAACTCGGCATTGAATACCGCCATAGCGGGACTTTCGCGGTAGTCGGCTGCCACGAACCAGACGCGCTGGCCGTCGTCTTCCAGGCTCAGTTCGAAAAGTGTTCCCAGCAGCGCCGGATATTTGATTGCCAAGTGCAATGCGTCACCGAAGGTGGCACAGGTCAGCAGTGCGTAACCGAGAATGCCGTAACAGGAAACGTGCATGCGCCGACCCAATTCAAGGCCGATGTCGTGTTTGAGAGCGACCGCGTTGGCGCAGACCTGCATCTCCTGATTGGTGGTGATGCGCGTGTCGGCCCGGTGCAAATCTGCCGCACTGATGCCGCTGCCGGCCAGTAACGCTTCGCTCGACAAGCCTTCGGCCTTGAAGGTGTTGAGGATCAGAGAAACGGCGTTGAGGGTGGTGAGATGGGAGTGCAGCATGGTGGCCTCCGTTCGGGTTCGCAGGAATCGAGCAAGTAGCGTGCCGCGCGAGACGCCCGCGCGTTGGCGGGCGTTCGCGAGGTTCGTCTGCGCGACTCAATCGCTGTTGAAAAACAACGTTTGCGCCTGATCCAGGCCGATCATGCTGCGATAGTAGGCCAGCCGCTGTGTGCCACTCAGTCCGCGGATGCTATTGGACTCCTGCGCCTGTTGCTGCTCCAGCGGGGTTTTGAGGCGTGCATAAAGGAACGACTTGTTCGGCACCCACGAAGTCGAATAAAGGAAGTGCGCATACCAGAGCACTTTGCGTGTGGTCCGGTCGGTGACGGTGTATTCGTCCAGATAGAGTGCCTTGGCACCTTTGAGGCGTCGCCGGGTGACGGTTTTGGCGATATTGATTGCGTTGTTTTTCTGTAGTCGCGAAACCGCCATCAGCGTGGGTGGTTGCTCTTTGGTCATTTTCAGCAGGGCTGTGCTGGCCTTCAGGTGGAGATCGTCGACGGCATCGCTGAGCTTTTTGTTGATGACTGCGGCCGAGCGCAGGTTGCTCTCGGTGGCGTTGCTGTCTGTCAGTGCCTGGTCGATGGCACTACTGATGTGTTCCAGTTGCAGGGCCTGTTGATGAAACAGAAACTCGACACCGAGCGGCGAGCGCCCCGGCTGTTTGATGAGTTCATCCATGCGGGTAGTAAACGCTGCCAGCGTATCGAGCAAGGTCTGTCCTTTGTTCAGGCTGGTTTCAAGTGCGGGGGTCGGGATCTTGGGTGACGTATTGCTTACACGTTCAACCCAGACTCCGGGTGTCTTCTGATGGAACGTGGCAATCACCTTGTTGGTAAGAGGTGACTTGATGTCGACCAGATCGGTTTCCAGTCCCTGTCCAGTCAGGCGTGGCTCACCGATCAGCATGCCGTTGTAGCGTGTATGGATGAACTTCTTCTTTGGCCGCAGCGATTGTGGAGGTAGCACTGGCTGGCGTCTCAAGGTATCCCGTTCTTCAAGTACCAGTACCAGATTGCGTTTTGCGTTGCGGTTGAGCTGATCGAGTTGTCCGCGTAACCGCGCAAAGGGCTCTTCAAGCACCTGTTCGGCGTAGGTGGTGTTGAAGTCCCCAAGACGTTCATCGAGCACGTTGAACTGCTCGATCAGGTCGTTGAGGCTATCAATGCGCTCGTCGAGCCGGGCGACGCTGCGCTCCTCCAGTGTGTCGCGCAATGCCTGCACGGCAATGTCGGCGGTGTCGACAATCTGGTCAAGGATGCGCCAGGCTTCGGCGGCCGTTGCCACTGAGTGTTCGGCCAGGCAAGTGTTGCGCGCCAGCGTCACCTGCAACGCTTTGAGGTCGTCGATCGAATACGCCGGAAGTGTTCTGCGGGTGTGTTGAATCAGGTGCAACCCATCCCTTTTGAACGTTTTCAGCTCTTGCATTCGAGCTTGAATATTCTCAAGTCGGGTAATCATGTCCTGATTGAGCGTGATCATCTGTCGCGCCTCGGCAATTTGTCGATCCTCCCGGGCTTCGGCCTGCCGTTCGAGATGATTCAGTACGCTGCGCAATTTTGGCGTGAAGACGGTCAATGCTTCACGAATGCCGGCATGCGTGAGTTCAAGTTGAGCCTTGAGGTAGCCGAGGGATTTCTGCTGATAGTCGGCCGTTGGCGAAAACACATGCAATGCCTTGAGATCGCTCAAGGCTTCGCCATAGGCGGCTCGTTGTGTTTCCAGCGTCTTGAGGAATTGTTCTCGGTGAGTCGCAGCCGTTTCGGTGGTGGCCGTGCTCATCGCCTGATGGGCTTTTTCAAGTTCTTGCTGCGCAGTCGCTTTGCGGTTTTCAAATGCCTCCAGCCGGGTGCGCAGTTTGTCCGCCTCCAATTTACCTTCGGCTTCAGCCGCACGCGTCATGCTGGTTGAGCCGCCGCCGCGCAAGCGCAATCGGGTATCGACGAACCATTCTCCGCGCAGATTGCTGAGCAGCGCAGGACCCGAACGTGTGACTGTTTGCGCATCGATGATCATCACCGTGCCGTTCTCATCTACCGTGACTTCGTACCAGTCCTTGCCTACCGGCGCGTAGCATTTTTTACCCTGGCGATAGAGATGAAGATAGCGGCCTTTTTCTGTACTGGCGGCTCCCAGTCCTTCCGGGCGCGTGATCTTGAAGCGGTTCAGGACGAGGCTCAGGCTGGTCGGCGTTTGATTCACCGCTCCGCTGATGTTCAGCGTCTGCTGCAAGTCTGTCACTTCGTGGGGAGCGCCCTTGTCGAGTTGCTTGAGGGTGCGTGCCGGTACTGAAGGCAGCGGATCTTTCGTCGGCTTTGAGGTGACTGATTCCTGACGGGATCGTGGGGTTTGCGGACTGCGGGCGGCGATATGCAGAGTGATCGCCATGGCCAGATTGAGCAGCGCATCGGTGAGCGCTGCCCATTGCTCGGGTTTGTCGCCTTGTTCATGGGCGTCTTGAAGTGCTTGCAGTTGATCCATGATCTGCCAGATCCACGTGGCGACGCCAGCGACGCGCCCAAGAAACGGCAGGACGCCGTTGAACAGTATCCAGCCTGCACGCTTGAAACTGGCCCAGCGATTTTCGCTGTTCGATACCGACTGGCGGTCGGCAAGCTCAACCATTGCCTGCGCGTTGGCTTTGAACAGCGCGGTGGGGAGATCGCCTGCGAGCTTTTTTGAACTCAGGCCGATCGGCCCGCTCATCATGATGAGTTTGCTGGAATCGATCAGAAACTCGGTGACTGACCAAGGTGACGGCAAGGTGCCGGGGAAAACATAGTTGGCGTAGTCGCTGCGGGCGTTGTCCGGCAACCAGGCCAGCACCGAGTCGCGCAGGCTGGACGATTGCTGGATGGCGTAGAGCAAGTTGCTGGTGGACGGATATTGGCTCAGGGGCTGGTCGAGCATCGGGCGATACAACAGACATGGCCCGGCTGTCGGGTCTTCGGGACCGATCACGAACATGTTGGCGACTTCGTCCTCGGTGCCGTCAGTTCTGCGCTTGGGAATAAAGGCCAGCGCACGCATGACGATGGTCTGATCCTCGACTACACGATTTTTACTGTCGGTTTCCAGCACGGCCATGGCATAGCGGTATCCACGCGCATCAATACCAGCCTCGCCGCGAATCTTGCATTGCAGGGCCAGCAACGGTAGCTGGATGCGCAAGTGTCGGGCGAAAAGAGTCTGTCGGGCAGCCACTGTCGACGTGCTGTCGAGCAATTGTTTTTTGATCAGCGCCGGGTAGGTTGTACCGATGTCCGCGCGGGTAACGAGATCTTCCAGATAATCCACGGTCAGCCATGAAGGCAACGTCTTGTCACGCGTTGAGACAAGGGTTTTGTTGCCCAGAGGGGGGACCGCGATCAGATTATGCAAGGCCAGCTCGACGACACTGAAGTTGTAGGTGTCGATCTTTCCCGGAACGGTAAACGTGCCCCAGATCACCGGGCTTTTCACCCGTAGTTGAAGCGACTCCAGCGCCGTTTCCAGTTCGGGTGCGGTGCGCAATTGTTCAGCGTGCTCAAGCAGGGTTTGGGCATGCAGGGTATTCAGTTGGCTCAACGCATATTCGCTGATCGGCAGGATGCCATCCAGATAGGATTTTCCAGCGCTCTGACTGTTTAACGCGGCCAGATCCTTCAGGTGGCGAGAGTAGTTGTTCAGGTCCGGCAGGGAAGCGTTACTCAGCCAGTCGGGCAGGGCGTCCCTGAACCAGTCCAGGCCCGGACTGTTTTTTTTCGCAGACTCATGCACTTCAGGTGTCGATGTGTATAACGGTTTTTCGCTTTCGGTTGCAACGCTGTCGGAAAAATCCAGCGAACCGATCACATCGATTTGAATGGAGACCAATGCACAAGCCTGATAGTCGAAAATACTACCGAGAGGTTCGAGCAGCCGCCATTGCAAATTGTGGTAGGTTTCGGCGGCGTTGATATGCTCGGGCAGCGTTGCTCCGAGCTTTTCCAGAGAATCGAACTTCTGGTAGCCGTTGAGTAATGAGTGGGCAAGGATGACTGTCTCGGTTTTCTGTTTGCCGATCAACACGACCATCGAAACTTCGTTCAGATGCTTGATGTTGTCGCCATCGACCAGGTCAATGGCGATCAGGTACGCGTTGATCTGATAGAGATCGTCGGGTTTTCTGTCGACTTGCGCCGGAGTTTGATAAAGCGTGCGGGCCATCGCGCAGTCAGCATCACTCCAGCCTTTTACCTGATTGACGTTCCAGAGCTTGCGCAGGGTGTCGGACAACGCATGCCAGCGTGGCCCGGAGCTGTTGCCGGGGCTGTTCCAGAACATCAGTTGCTGTTCCTGGAAGGCCGTAAGCATCACGGGTGCCAACAGATTGAGCAGGTTGGCGATCTCGTCGATTCGCACCGGCAAATGTACGGCGGGTTCGCTGATCGGTTGTTGCGCCAGAAAGTGCTCGCCTTCGATGTACAAGGCCGGGATGCCGTGCACGACCTGGCTGGCGAGAATTTCAGTGAGTGCCTGATAAGCCGTAGGTCCGGCCACTATCTGGTCGTCGATCAGCGCCCAGGCCGGGCTGCCGACCATTGTGCTGCCGGGATCCAGATCCAGCGCGGGATACATTTCGCGCAAATGCTGGCGCAGCAGGACGGCCGCCACATCGCGCAAGTCGGGTCCGACACTGAGTTGAGTGATCAGCGCTTCAAGGGGGTTGGCGTCGCTGACGGCTTGTGGAGTGGAGCTTGAGCTGGATGAAATCATCGTGCGTCCCTGCATTGGTGATGGAGCTTCCCGAGGCCAGGCCTCGGGGTTGCTTCATGCTATGGGGGCACAATCGAGCGATGGTGGTAGATATATATGCTGTGCGGTTTTAATCCTGACAGTCGGAGCGATCAGCTCAGTTCGCCACACAGGTCGAGTTCGATCAGGCGACGTATTTCGGCGTTTTCCAGGCCGGTGCCGAGCAAACCATGCAATTTGCCGAACGCCGCTTCACGGGTCATGCCGCCGCCCGACAGCACGCCGGCGCTACGCAACCGACTGCCGGCTTCATACACATCCAGCTCGACGCCGCCTTCATGGCACTGCGTCACCGCCACCACCACCACGCCGTTGTCGCGCGCGCGGCCGAGGCTGGCGAGAAATTCGGCGTTATCACTCGGTCCGGTGCCGCTGCCGTAGCACTCCAGCACCAAGCCCTGAATGCCGCTGTCGAGCAGGCTATCGACAATCTCGGCGCCTATGCCTGGAAACAGTGGCAGCACGCCAACCCTGGCCAGTTGTTTCGGCTGGTTGTAGTTCAATGACGCAGCAATCGAGGTGGCTTTGACTCCGCCGCCCTGACGCTCCAGGCGCTTGAACGGATGACGGCCAAAGCTGCGCACTTTCGCGCAACGGGTCGGGTCCAGCAGTTCACCATGGAAGTACAGATGCACGCCTGGCGCCAGGCCTTGGCCAAGCGCGACCAGTGCGCCGCCGAGGTTTTCCCAGGCATCACTGTCGGTCACGCCGGCTGGCAACATTGAACCGGTGAAGCACACGCGGGCATGTAGGCCGAGCAACTGGAAGCTCATCGCTGCGGCGCTGTAGGCCAGGGTGTCGGTGCCATGCAGGATCAGCACGCTGTCGCAGCCTTGCACGTCAACGGCATCGACCACCGCTTCACGCAGTTGCTGCCAATAGGCCGGAGTCATGTTGGCGCTGTCGATCAGCGGCGACATCTCACGGAAGCGCCAGTGTGGCACGGCGAGTTCAGGCTGGCTGTGCAGGTAGTCGCGCATCCGCGCTTCGAAACCGGACGCCGGGGCCAGGCCATTGGCGCTGGCCTGCATGCCGATGGTGCCACCGGTGTAGAGCACCATGACGTGTTGGGCGGCGGGATAAGTCGAAGGGTTCATAGGATTCTCCGAAACGATGAGTTCCTGTAGGAGTGAGCCTGCTCGCGATAGCGGTCTTTCAGCCAACATAAATGTTGAATGATGAACCGCTATCGCGAGCAGGCTCACTCCTACAAGTTATTGCATCACAATAACTGACGGGCGCAGGGGATGCGCCCGCCATTCACCTGTCAGCGTTGCGCTGCAGGGACGCCTTGCGGCTCGGCTTCGGCCTTGGCGTCAGCGGCAGACGGAGTCGGCCAGGCTTTCAGGTCGAGGTCCAGATCGGCAAATTTGCTCGAGTCGAACACTGGCTGTTTGACGCCGGCGCGACGCTGCCCGTCGTAGTCGCGCATCACACGCATGCCGACCTTGAACAGCATGGCCAGGGCCACGAGGTTGACGAAGGCCAGGCAGGTCATGGTGATGTCGGCGAAGGCGAACACGGTCGACAGATCCTGCATCGAACCCCAGACCACCAGCGCCAGCACCAGGCCACGGAAAATCATCAGTGCGGCGCGGTTGCGGGTGAGGAACTGCAGGCTGTTCTCGCCCAGGTAGTAGTTGTAGAGGATGCAGGTGAAGACGAACAGCGACAGTGCGACGCTGACGAACATGCGACCCCAGTCACCGACCACGGCGGCCAGCGAGTTCTGGGTCAGGACGATGCCGTCACCTTCGAAGCCCGGGGTGTAGAAGCCCGACAACAGGATCAGCAGCGCGGTGCAGGTGCAGATCACGAAGGTATCGAGGAACACGCTGAAGGCCTGAACCACGCCTTGCGCGCCCGGGTGCTTTACGGCGGCCACGGCGGCGACGTTCGGCGCACTGCCCAGACCCGCTTCGTTGGCGAATACGCCACGCTTCACGCCCATGACGATGGCGCTGCCGAGCAGGCCGCCAAAGGCCGGGTCGAGGCCGAAGGCGCTCTTGAAGATGGTTTCCAGCATGGCCGGCACGTGTTCGATCTGAGTACCGATCACGTACAAGGTCACGCCGATATAGGCCAGCGTCTTGATCGGAACCAGCAGGTCGGACACCGAGGCAATACGCTTGATGCCGCCGATGAAAGTGATGGCCAGCAGCACCGCCAGGACGATACCGGTGTGTTGTGGGTTGAATTCAAAGGCGTTCTGCAGCGAGTGGGTCACGGTGTAGGACTGCAGGCCGATGAAGGCGAAGCCGTAGGTAACCAACAGCAGGACGGAAAACACCACCGCCATGCCTTTGAGCTTCAGGCCGTGCTGGATGTAGTAGGCCGGGCCACCACGGTACAGACCGTCGCCTTCCGCACGCTTGTAGACCTGAGCCAGGGTGCATTCGAAGAAGCTGCTGGACATGCCGACCAGTGCGGTCACCCACATCCAGAACACCGCACCCGGACCACCGAGGGTCACGGCGATGCCGACACCGGCGATGTTGCCTGCACCGACACGGCCGGCAAGGCTGAGCATCAAGGCCTGGAACGAGCTGAGTTGCCCGGCGCTGCCTTTGAGGCTGTCGCGGAACACCGCGAACATGTGGAAGAAATGACGCAGTTGAACGAAACGCGAGCGAATCGTGAAGTAGCTACCGAGCCCGACAATGAGCACGATCAGTACTTTCCCTGAGAGGAAGTCGTTAATGACTTCGAGCATGGATTTTTCCTCGCTGTTTATTGTGTAAGCAAATGCTGGAAGGTCGGAAACATCGCGTTACACCGGTTTGCGCGCGGCACAACAGGTGAGGCGAGGGTTTCGTCCCCGATCCATTTCGCGGGTTTGTTATTAGTTCGGGTTTCGCATGGGTTATGGCCTCGTTACCGACGACCGCTCACGCGAAGAGGGGCGGCACTATACCGATCAGTGGCGCGCCCGTCTGCACGGTAGTGGTGCAAGCGACGAAACGAGGTTGCTGCAAGATCAAAAGATCGCAGCCTTCGGCAGCTCCTACAGGTGTACGTCAATCAATGTAGGAGCTGCCGAAGGCTGCGATCTTGGCGGTATCAAATACACAAAACATCTAACGACCTGCCCGCAAAGAAGTTAAAAAAAAGGGCCTGGGGAATAATCCCCAAGCCCTCAAAAGGTGAGAGGTGTCTAGTCCCTCGACCTGGTGAGCGGTGCTACAAGTAACGTGTCGGTTCAGCCTTTGAGCGGAACCAGACGCGGAGCAATCATGTTTTCCGGGCGCAGGATGTCGGCGAGCATGGCTTCGTCGAGCAGACCTTCTTCGCGCACCAGTTCCAGCACGCCGCGGCCGCTTTCAAGGGCGAGACCGGCGATACGGGTGGCGTTTTTGTAGCCGATGTACGGGTTCAGTGCGGTGACCAGACCGATCGAGTGCTCGACCAGTTCGCGGCAGCGCGCTTCGTTGGCGGTGATGCCGACGATGCAGTGCTCGCGCAGCATGTCCATGGCGCGTTGCAGCAGGCGGATCGAGTCGAAGATCTTGAAAGCGATCAGCGGCTCCATCACGTTCAGTTGCAGTTGACCGCCTTCGGCTGCCATGGTCAGCGCCAGATCGTTACCGATGACCTGGAAGGCCACTTGGTTCACGGCTTCCGGAATAACCGGGTTGACCTTGCCAGGCATGATCGAGCTGCCTGGCTGACGCGCTGGCAGGTTGATTTCGTTGATGCCGGTGCGTGGGCCGCTGGACAGCAGGCGCAGGTCGTTGCAGATCTTCGACAGCTTGACCGCGGTGCGCTTGAGCATGCCGGAGAACAGGACGAAGGCGCCCATGTCGGAAGTCGCTTCGATCAGGTCGGCCGCCGGTACCAGCGGTTGACCGCTGATCAGTGCCAGACGCTGAACCGCCAGCGCTTGATAACGCGGGTCGGCGTTGATGCCGGTACCGATCGCGGTGCCGCCCAGGTTCACTTCAGTCAGCAGTTCCGGGGCCAGCGTCTTCAGACGGGCCAGGTCTTCGCCCATGGTGGTGGCGAAGGCACGGAATTCCTGACCGAGGGTCATCGGCACGGCGTCTTGCAGTTGGGTACGGCCCATTTTCAGGACGTGATCGAATTCTTTGCCCTTGGCCGCGAACGCCTGAATCAAGCTGTCGAGGCTGGCCAGCAGGGTGTCGTGACCGAGCAGCAGGCCCAGACGGATTGCCGTTGGGTAGGCGTCGTTGGTCGACTGCGCCATGTTGACGTCGTCGTTCGGGTGCAGGAACTGGTACTCGCCTTTCTCGTGGCCCATTGCTTCGAGTGCAATGTTGGCGATCACTTCGTTGGCGTTCATGTTGGTGGAAGTACCGGCGCCACCTTGAATCATGTCGACCACGAACTCTTCGTGGTAATCACCGCGGATCAATCGGGCACAGGCTTCGCTGATGGCAGCGTGCTTGGCTTCGCTCAGGTGACCCAACTCGCGGTTGGCGTCAGCAGCGGCCTGTTTGACCATTGCCAGACCGACAACCAGTTTCGGGTAATGCGAAATCGGAACGCCGGAGAGACGGAAGTTGTTCACCGCTCGCAGGGTCTGGATGCCGTAATACGCTTGAGCCGGTACTTCGAGGGCGCCAAGCAGGTCGTTTTCTGTGCGGAAAGATGCAGCGGAGGACATGATAGAAATCATCTCGATATGGACCCGGTCTGTGCCGGAACGCTGCGAATGCTAGGCTTGTGCGAATTTTTGGGCCAATGCTGTTAAGCACTGGCCTATGCACATTCGGCATAATGCCCATGTGACGCCGCGTGCGCGGCAGACGTGTGACCTGTTTTGGTGCGTGTCCGGGAGGACGTGATGAATCTGGAAAGCAAATGGCTTGAGGACTTCAGTGCTCTGGCCGCCACCCGCAGCTTCTCGCAAGCAGCCGAACGGCGCTTCGTGACCCAGCCCGCATTCAGTCGGCGGATCCGCAGCCTGGAGGCTGCGCTGGGGCTGACCTTGGTCAATCGCTCACGCACGCCAGTCGAACTGACGGCGGCGGGGCAGCTGTTTCTGGTGACCGCGCGCACGGTGGTCGAACAGCTCGGTGAAGTGCTGCGCCATCTGCACCATCTGGAAGGCGGGCAGGGCGAAGTGATGCAAGTCGCTGCCGCTCATTCGCTGGCGCTGGGCTTCTTCCCGCGCTGGATCGCGCAGTTGCGTAATGAAGGTTTGAACATCGCCACGCGGTTGGTCGCGACCAACGTCGGTGACGCGGTACATGCGTTGCGGGAGGGTGGTTGCGATCTGATGCTGGCGTTCTACGACCCGGACGCGGCGATGCAGATGGACCCGGAAATTTTCCCGTCGCTGCATTTGGGCCAGACCGAGATGTTGCCAGTGTGCGCGGCGGATGCCGAGGGCAAGCCGCTGTTCGATCTGGAGGGGGAGGCCAGCGTGCCGTTACTGGCGTATAGCGCCGGGGCGTTTCTTGGCCGCTCGGTGAATGGATTGTTGCGCCAGCGTCAGCTGCGCTTCACGACCATCTATGAAACGGCGATGGCCGACAGCTTGAAAAGCATGGCGCTGGAAGGACTGGGTATTGCCTGGGTGCCACAGCTGAGCGTGCGCGCGGAACTGGCTCGCGGTGAACTGGTGGTCTGCGGCGGCCCGCAATGGCATGTGCCACTGGAGATCCGCCTCTATCGCTGCGCCTTGGTGCGCAAGGCCAACGTGCGCCTGCTGTGGCGCAAGCTCGAAGGCGGCGCTGCACAAGCTTCCTGACCCACCGCGGACCCCTTGTAGGAGTGAGCCTGCTCGCGATAGCGTCTGCACATTTAACGATGATGTGACTGATACACCGCCATCGCGAGCAGGCTCACTCCTACAGGGGATTTGCGGTGTTGCGGCGCTGACCTTCAGGTCAATAAAACCGGGCATTTGCGGCAGATGACAGATGGTCGCGCAGGGGGCTGTTTATTGCTTTCATTGCGGTATACTGCGCGGCCTTCGGCCGGCACGTCCGGCCATTTTTCGTACAATCAAGCCACGCAACCTGCGTGGCTTGTTGTTTTATGACGCGCCTGCGGGCGCTCCAGAGAGAAGAGGCGCGACGATGAGTGCACTGGTTGGCGTGATCATGGGCTCCAAGTCCGATTGGTCCACCCTTAGCCACACCGCCGATATGCTGGAAAAGCTCGGCATCCCGTACGAGGTCAAAGTGGTCTCTGCCCACCGCACCCCGGATCTGCTGTTCCAGTACGCCGAAGAGGCTGAAGGCCGTGGCATCGAGGTGATTATCGCCGGTGCCGGTGGCGCAGCCCACTTGCCAGGCATGTGTGCGGCCAAGACCCACCTGCCGGTACTGGGCGTGCCAGTGCAGTCGGCCATGCTCTCGGGCGTCGACTCGCTGCTGTCGATCGTGCAGATGCCAGCGGGCATTCCGGTCGCCACCCTGGCTATCGGCAAGGCCGGCGCGATCAACGCCGCGCTGCTCTCGGCGAGCATCCTCGGCGCCAAGCACCCACAGTTCCACGCGGTACTGAAAACCTTCCGTGCCGAGCAGACAGACAGCGTCCTGGACAATCCAGACCCACGTATTGCCTGAGGTTGTTGAGATGAAGATCGGTGTAATCGGTGGCGGCCAGTTGGGTCGCATGTTGGCCCTGGCGGGCACTCCGCTGGGCATGAACTTCGCTTTTCTCGACCCTGCGCCGGACGCTTGCGCCGCTGCCTTGGGCGAACACCTGCGGGCCGATTACGGCGATCAGGATCATCTGCGCCAATTGGCCGATGAAGTCGATCTGGTGACCTTCGAATTCGAAAGCGTCCCGGCCGAAACCGTGGCATTCCTGTCGCAATTCGTCCCGGTCTACCCAAGCGCCGAAGCCCTGCGCATCGCTCGTGATCGCTGGTTCGAAAAGAGCATGTTCAAGGACTTGGGCATTCCGACTCCGGCTTTCGCTGACATCCAATCGCAAGCCGATCTGGATGCCGCCGTCGCTTCGATCGGTCTGCCGGCCGTGCTGAAAACCCGTACTTTGGGTTACGACGGCAAGGGCCAGAAAGTCCTGCGCACACCTGCAGATGTGGTTGGCACCTTCGCCGAGCTGGGCAGCGTTGCCTGCCTGCTGGAAGGTTTCGTACCGTTCACCGGTGAAGTCTCGCTGATCGCCGTGCGTGCCCGCGATGGTGAAACCAAGTTCTATCCGCTGGTACACAACACCCACGACAGCGGCATCCTCAAACTGTCGGTGGCCAGCACCGATCACCCGTTGCAGGCGTTGGCCGAAGACTACTCGAGCCGTGTGCTCAAGCAGTTGAATTACGTCGGCGTGATGGCGTTCGAGTTCTTTGAAGTCGACGGTGGCCTCAAGGCCAACGAAATCGCCCCGCGCGTGCACAACTCCGGGCACTGGACCACCGAAGGCGCCGAGTGCAGCCAGTTCGAAAACCATCTGCGCGCCGTTGCCGGCCTGCCGTTGGGTTCGACGGCCAAGGTTGGCGAGAGCGCAATGCTCAACTTCATTGGCGTTGTGCCGCCGGTTGAGAAGGTCATCGCCATCGAAGATTGCCATCTGCATCACTACGGCAAAGCCTTCAAGGCCGGGCGCAAGGTCGGTCACGCCAACCTGCGCTGCGCCGACATGGCCACGCTGCAGGCGCAGATCGTCAAGGTCGAAGCGCTGATCGCCGAGTAACGACAGTTTCATGTGGCAGCGGCGGAACCATTCAGGGGCCGCCGTTCTCTCATGGCAGGATGCCAAAGTCTGACTAGGCTTCGCATATCTACTATTGAGAGGGAATTGCCATGGGAATTATCGGAACCATCTTTATCGGCTTGATCGTCGGCCTGCTGGCGCGGTTCCTGAAACCGGGCGATGACAGCATGGGCTGGATCATGACCATCCTGCTCGGTATCGGCGGTTCACTGGCAGCCACTTACGGCGGCCAGGCTCTGGGCATCTATCAGGCAGGTCAGGGCGCAGGCTTCATTGGCGCACTGGTCGGCGCGATCGTGTTGCTGGTGATCTACGGCCTGATCAAAAAGAACTGATCCAAAGCGACAAAGCCCTCTCTGCCAAAGTGGCCGGGAGGGCTAGAATGCTCGGCGATTCAACGATCCTTCCTTTCTTTACCGAGCACCTTCATGCGCCGTCTTCTGTTGACTCTCCTTTTTCTGGGCAGCGGTTTGGCCCACGCCGGCGAACTGCCGGAAACCGACTGGCTCGAACTGATGCCCAAGTCGGATCAAAAGGCCCTCGAGGCCATGCCCGAAATCGACCACAACTCCCCGGAAGCCACCGGCACCTTCACCGAGAAGGGCGGAATGAAGCAGGCCAAAGGTCTGCCGGCGGTGATGTATTCGACCAAAACCGTGGCATCGATGAACGACAAACACATTCGCATCGGCGGTTATCCGGTGCCATTGGAGTCCGATGCCAAGGGCCGCAGCACGCTGTTCTTCCTCGTGCCCTACCCGGGCGCCTG
Source organism: Pseudomonas sp. NPDC089741 (assembly GCF_044748825.1). Taxonomy (NCBI): domain Bacteria; kingdom Pseudomonadati; phylum Pseudomonadota; class Gammaproteobacteria; order Pseudomonadales; family Pseudomonadaceae; genus Pseudomonas; species Pseudomonas sp. NPDC089741. Next base: position 103,701 of record NZ_JBIVGT010000014.1, read on the forward strand.
CATCCACGTGCCACCACCGCCGCCGAATCAACTGGTGCTGGTGCGTTATCCGAAGGGATTGAAGCTGAACGACATCTACACGCCGTTGTGGGTGACCGGCACGCTGAAGGTCGAGAAGGTCAGCAATAATCTGGCTGATGCGGCGTATGCGCTGGAAGCGGACAAGGTGCGGGTGGTGAAGGAATCTGATCTCTAAAGCAAAAGATCGCAGCCTGCGGCAGCTCCTACAGGGAAATGCATTCCAATGTAGGAGCTGCCGAAGGCTGCGATCTTTTGATCTTAAAGCGCTTTGCTGGCGACAATAACGCCCATGGTATAGCTCGCCCCCGGCGCCAGCGTGACGATGTCATCCAGCACATTCGCCGTCTCGATGCACAACATGCGCTGCCAGCCATCGTTGTCCATGTCGGCCAATGCAGCGGCGCGATCGATCCACGGGTTCCAGATCACCGCCGCGCGTGAGCCGGTGGCGGTCAGCACGATGCGCCGTTCCCAGGTCGGATCGACAATGCTCAATTGCGGCGGGGCATCGACGTAGATGCGGTCAGTCTCACCGGCAAAACGCAGATCGCCTTGCTGGCTGTGAGTCTTCCAGTCATCCAGCGTCTCGATGTAATTCAAGCCATCGACACCGTCGACATGCACATGGCGCACATCACTGACTGCGAAATACGTGTGCAGCGCCTGACTCAGGCTGACGGTGTCATTGCCACGGTTATGGCTGGTCAGGCTGAAGCTCAGTTGTTCGGACAAATGCAGGGTCAGGCTCAGATCGACCTGATGCGGCCAGTCTGGCAGGCCACCGTCGGGGTAGGGCAGTTTGAACTCGACTTTGATGCCATGTTCTTCGGCTTCGATGCCACCCAGCTCCCAATCCATCGCCCGCACCAAACCGTGCGCGGGTGCCGGCTGCTCACCGGTGTACATGGCCTGCACGCTCTGCGGGTTGCGTTCGAACTTGCCGAACCACGGCCAGCATACCGGCACGCCGGCGCGGATGCTTTTGCCGGTCTTGAACACGGCCTTGTCGTTGAGCCAGATGATCGGCGGCTGGCCATCGATCTGATAACTGAGGATGTGCGCGCCCTGCTGGGCGACCAGCACTTCGGCCTGACCGTGGCGAATGCGCCAGCAGTTCAGTTCATCCAGTTTCACCGCTTCAACGTTGGGCGTGTTCATGGGACAGCTCTCGATCAGAAACAAGGACAACAATCGACCGTCAAACGGCCGCGAGGTTTAACGCGCGCGTGGTGGAACCGAGCGAGTGCGACCGCTGCCGTCGATGGCAACGAAGACGAAGACCGCTTCGGTGACTTTACGCCACTCGCTGGACAACGGGTCGTCGCTCCACACTTCGACCATCATCTGGATCGAGCTGCGGCCGATTTCCAACGTCTGGGTATAAAAGGACAATTGCGCGCCGACAGCGACCGGTACGAGAAACGCCATGCGATCGATGGCAACGGTCGCGACGCGGCCGCCAGCGACACGGCTGGCCATTGCGGTGCCGGCCAAATCCATCTGCGCCACCAGCCAGCCGCCGAAAATATCGCCAAAGCCGTTGGTTTCACGTGGAAGTGCGGTGATTTGCAAGGCCAGGTCGCCTTGCGGGATCGGATCTTCTTGTTCGAGTTCTATCATGCCGAGGGTGCCTCTGACCCGTGACTCTTCGTTGGTATTGCTGGTGGTAGCCGTCTTCGGGAAAAACGATTCAGCACCGAACATACTACGTTCGTCACGTTTTCCATCAGGCGCCTAAGGAGAAACTCTGCGAAACCGGCTAATCCCGAGCAAAGGCCGGGCCAACGACGTTTTCGCACAGCAACCCCCTACAAACCGGAGCAGGTTGCGAGTATATCGGTCGGTAGACTCCGCGACGACCATCCGGTTCTCATTTCGACCGTCAAATACGCGCCTCTATGTGCTTTTTCGAACAATTTGCTATGGTGCCGAACCTGCCCAAGCCACCGCCAGCGTTGTTGTGGCGGCAGATCCGACTATAAGAGAAGCCCTTGCCATGACCACAGCGCCTTCGAGCCTCGCGCAGCCCGAGCAACCCGCACGACCGTTGACCCGCAATGACTACAAGACTCTGTCGCTGTCCGCCCTTGGTGGTGCGCTGGAGTTTTATGACTTCATCATCTTCGTTTTCTTCGCCACCGTGGTCGGCAAGCTGTTCTTCCCGGCCGACATGCCCGAGTGGCTGCGCCTGATGCAGACCTTCGGCATCTTCGCCGCCGGTTACCTCGCGCGGCCGCTGGGCGGCATCGTCATGGCGCACTTCGGCGATCTGCTCGGGCGCAAGAAGATGTTCACCCTGAGCATTTTCATGATGGCCGTGCCGACCTTGATCATGGGGCTGCTGCCAACGTACGCACAGATCGGCATGTGGGCGCCGATCCTTCTTCTAGTGATGCGGGTGATTCAAGGCGCCGCGATTGGCGGGGAAGTGCCGGGCGCGTGGGTCTTCGTTTCCGAACACGTCCCGCAAAAACACATGGGTTACGCCTGCGGCACGCTCACCAGCGGGCTGACCGCCGGCATTTTGCTCGGCTCGCTCGTCGCCACCGCGATCAACAGCATCTATACGCCTGCCGAAGTTTCCGATTACGCGTGGCGGATTCCGTTCCTGCTGGGTGGTGTGTTTGGCCTGTTCTCGGTGTATCTACGCCGCTGGCTGCACGAAACCCCGGTGTTCGCCGAACTGCAACAGCGCAAGGCATTGGCTGAAGAAGTACCGCTGCGCGCCGTGCTGCGTGACCATCGCGGCGCGATTGCGATCTCCATGTTGCTGACCTGGCTGCTCTCCGCTGGCATCGTCGTGGTCATTCTGATGACGCCGACCGTGCTGCAAACGGTCTATCACTTCACGCCGACGCAAGCGCTGCAATCGAACAGTCTGGCGATCGTGTTCCTGAGCATCGGCTGCATCATTTCCGGTGCGCTGGCGGATCGTTTCGGTGCCGGTCGGGTATTTGTGTTTGGTTGCCTGGGCTTGCTGATCAGCTCGTGGACGTTCTATCACAGCCTCGCCGATCACCCGGACTGGCTGTTCCCGCTGTATGCGCTGACCGGTTTTCTGGTCGGCACCATCGGTGCGGTGCCGTATGTGATGGTTAAAGCGTTTCCGCCGGTAGTGCGTTTCAGCGGGTTGTCGTTCTCCTACAACGTGGCTTACGCGATCTTTGGCGGGTTGACGCCGATGGTGGTGAGCCTGCTGCTGAAGGAGAGCGCGATGGGGCCTGCCTACTATGTGGCGGTGCTGTGCGCGATGGGGATTCTGGTGGGGGCGTGGCTCTGGAAGAAGGGGCGCTGATTTTCTCTCCCGCCTGATCGTTCCCACGCTCCGCGTGGGAATGCATCCTGTGACGCTCCGCGTCACCTCTCAAATGCGGACGCAGAGCGTCCATGGCGGCGTTCCCACGCAGAGCGTGGGAACGATCTGTTGCGACATGCTGGCCTTTCATCCAATTGTCATATTTCAGCCATAGAGTGTTCACACGGCCTGCTGATACTTGGCCCCGACTTAACACACCCTATCTGCTAGGAGTAAGGCATGAAACTGAAGCGTTTGATGGCGGCAATGACTTTTGTCGCTGCTGGCGTTGCGACCGCCAACGCGTTCGCCGCTGTTGACCCGTCGATCCCGAGCTACACCAAGACCACTGGTGTGTCGGGCAACCTGTCCAGCGTCGGCTCCGATACCCTCGCCAACCTCATGACCCTCTGGGCTGAGAACTACAAAAAAGAATACCCGAACGTAAACATCCAGATTCAGGCCGCTGGCTCCGCCACTGCGCCACCTGCGCTGACTGAAGGCACCTCCAACCTGGGCCCGATGAGCCGCAAGATGAAGGACACCGAACTGGCGGCCTTCGAGCAGAAGTACGGCTACAAGCCAACCGCTATTCCGGTTGCTGTGGACGCCTTGGCTGTCTTCGTACACAAGGACAACCCGATCCAGCACCTGACCATGGAACAGGTTGATGCGATCTTCTCGTCGACCCGTCTGTGCGGCGCCAAAGCCGACGTGAAAACCTGGGGCGACCTGGGCGTGACCGGCGACCTGGCCAACAAGCCAGTTCAGCTGTTCGGCCGTAACTCGGTATCCGGCACCTACGGCTACTTCAAAGAAGAAGCCCTGTGCAAAGGCGACTACAAACCAAACGTCAACGAACAACCAGGTTCGGCGTCGGTAGTGCAGTCGATCAGCTCCTCGCTGAACGGTATCGGTTACTCGGGCATCGGCTACAAGACCGCTAGCGTGAAAACCGTTGCGCTGTCGAAGAAGGGCAGCACTGAGTTCATCGAAGACAGCGAAGAAAACGCTCTGAACGGCAAGTACCCGCTGTCGCGTTTCCTCTACGTTTACGTCAACAAAGCCCCGAACAAGCCTCTGGCCCCGCTGGAAGCTGAGTTCGTGAAGCTGGTGCTGTCGAAACAGGGCCAGGAAGTTGTGGTGAAAGACGGCTACATCCCGCTGCCAGCCAAGGTTGCTGCAAAAGCACTGGCTGACCTGGGTCTGCAAGAAGGCGGCGCTGAAGTCGCAAAGAAGTAACACCGTAGATCCGGGCTAACCCCCGGATCTGCCGGAACCCCTGTAGGAGCTGACGAGTGAAACGAGGCTGCGATCTTTTGATCTGGCCTTTGACTGCAAGATCAAAAGATCGCAGCCTCGGTGCCCTCGTCAGCTCCTGCACAGGTTTCAAACGGTTCCGTACAGGTCCCACGGACACCGCGAACCTTCGAATTCTTTGATCCTCCTCCAGTACCCGCTGGCGGTGGATTTGGTGCGTCACTGCATTGTCATCTTTCTGTCATACAGGATCGCTAGGGTGTGCGCATGAATGATCTGGCCAATTCCCCAATGACTACGACTTCCCCTCCCAAGCGCATTGATTTCAATACGCCTGAGCTGCAACGCAAGCGCCGCATTCGCGCGCTCAAGGATCGCTTCACCCGCTGGTACGTCCTCGTTGGCGGTCTCGCGGTGCTGGCGGCCATCACCCTGATCTTCTTCTTTCTCGCCTACGTGGTTGCGCCGCTGTTCAAAGGTGCCGACCTGAGCGCGAAAGATGCCATCACCCCCGCGTGGATGCAGGACGCCGGCAAGCCACTGATGATTTCGCTCGAAGAGCAGAATCAGGTGGCCATGCGCGTTTCCGACAAAGGCCAGGCGCTGTTCTTTGATATCGACAGTGGCGCTGAACTGAAGCGCGTCGATCTGCCAGTGCCAGCGGGTGCAACCGTGACCTCGATTGGTGAAGACCAGCCAGGCCATCCGCTGGTGGCGGTGGGCCTGTCCAACGGTCAGGCGCTGGTGTTCCGTCACACCTATAAAGTCAGCTACCCCGATGGCAAGAAGACCATCACCCCGGCGGTTGAATATCCGTACGGCAACACGCCGATCGCGCTGAACGAAAGCGGCGGTGCACTGGAGCATGTCAGCCTCAACGCCACCGACACCACCTTGATTCTGGTCGGCTCGACCGGTTCGCAACTCAACGTGTTGTCGTTGAGCAGCGAAGAAAACATGATGACCGGTGAAGTCACCAACGAGCAGAAGCGAATCGATCTGCCGCAAATGACCGAGCCGGTGAAAAACATCTTCGTCGACCCGCGCCAGCAGTGGCTGTACGTGGTCAACGGTCGCGCTCAGGCCGACGTCTTCAGCCTGCGCGACAAGAGCCTCAACGGTCGCTACAAACTGTTGGAAAACGCTGACGCCGAGGTCACCGCGACCACGCAACTGGTCGGTGGCATCTCGCTGATCGTCGGCGACTCCAAGGGTGGTCTGGCCCAGTGGTTCATGGCCCGCGACACCGACGGCGAACTGCGTTTGAAGCAGATCCGCACCTTCCAGATGGGCACCACGCCGATCGTTGAAATCACCGCCGAAGAGCGCCGCAAAGGCTTCCTCGCGCTGGATGCCAGCGGCAAGCTCGGCGTGTTCCACAGCACTGCGCACCGCACATTGCTGGTTGATCAGGTGGTCGATGGCCAAGGCGTCTTCGGCCTGTCGCCGCGCGCCAACCGCGTGATCGTCGAAGCCGGCGGCAAGCTGCAACCGCTGCTGCTCGACAACCCGCACCCGGAAGTCTCGTGGAGCGCGCTGTGGAGCAAGGTCTGGTACGAGAACTACGACGAACCTAAATACGTCTGGCAATCGACTGCAGCCAACACCGATTTCGAACCGAAACTGAGCCTGTCGCCACTGACTTTCGGCACCCTGAAAGCGGCGTTCTACGCGATGCTACTGGCCGCGCCACTGGCCGTCGCCGCGGCGATCTACACCGCCTACTTCATGGCCCCGGGCATGCGCCGCAAGGTCAAACCGGTGATCGAGCTGATGGAAGCGATGCCGACGGTGATCCTCGGTTTCTTCGCCGGCCTGTTCCTCGCGCCGTATGTCGAAGGGCATCTGCCGGGCATTTTCAGCCTGCTGATGTTGCTGCCGATCGGCATTCTGGTCGCCGGTTTCACCTTCAGCCGCCTGCCTGAATCGATCCGCCTGAAAGTCCCGGACGGTTGGGAAAGTGCGCTGCTGATTCCAGTGATCCTGTTCGTGGGCTGGCTGTCGCTGTACATGAGCCCGTTCATGGAGAACGGGTTCTTCGGCTGTGACATGCGCATGTTGATCTCCCACGACCTGGGCATCACCTACGACCAGCGCAACGCTCTGGTGGTCGGTCTGGCCATGGGTTTTGCGGTCATCCCGAACATCTACTCGATCGCTGAGGATGCCGTGTTCAGCGTGCCGCGCGGCCTGACCCTCGGTTCGCTGGCCCTCGGTGCCACGCCGTGGCAGACCATGACTCGCGTGGTGATCCTGACCGCCAGCCCGGGGATTTTCTCGGCGCTGATGATCGGCATGGGCCGTGCAGTCGGCGAAACCATGATCGTGTTGATGGCCACCGGTAACACCCCGGTCATGGAAATGAACCTGTTCGAAGGCCTGCGCACCCTGGCTGCCAACGTTGCGGTGGAAATGCCCGAGTCGGAAGTCGGCGGCAGCCACTACCGCGTGCTGTTCCTCTCGGCGCTGGTGTTGCTGTTGTTCACCTTCGTCATGAACACCCTGGCAGAACTGATTCGTCAGCGTCTGCGCAAGAAATACTCGTCGCTTTAAGCAAAGGTAGAAGTCTGTGAAACAGAACTCCCTGAAAGGATGGTTCAAGAGCGGCGCCCCGGGCGTCTGGATCAGCGGTGGCGCGGTGTCCATCGCGGTCATCATGACCATTGGCCTGCTGGCAGTGATTGCCGTACGCGGTCTGGGCCACTTCTGGCCGGCGGACCTGATCCACGCCAACTACGACGTACCGGGCCAAGCCAATCACCTGGTGATCGGTGAAGTGGTGCAGAAAGAAGAAGTGCCCCGTGCCCGTCTGAAGAGCGCCGGTTTGCCGGTGCCTGAGGTTGGCCCGGAATTCATGACCCGCGAGCTGATCAAGGTCGGCAACCGTGATCTGAACGGTAATGACTTCACCTGGATCGTCGGCGAGTGGCTGACCAACCAGACCACGCCGCCAGAATTGATGGCGATCGAACGTCGCGAGTGGGGCAACTTCTACGGCTATCTGGTCAACGTCAAACAGGACGGCAAAGTCATCGCCGAGGGCGAGGCTGCGTGGCCTGAGCTGCAGGCGCGGATCAACCGCGTGAATGGTCTGGCTGCACAACTGAAATCGCTGGAAAAAACCGACATCGGTGCAATCAACGCAGGGCTGGAACGCATCCGTCTGCACGGTCGCAAACTGGAACTGGAAGGCAAGCTCGACGCCACCGCGCAAGCGGACATGGAATCCGAGCGTGCCGAGCTGAATGCACGTTATCAGGACATCGAAGCTCGTCTGTCTGACTTGCATGCACAGTTCAACCGCGATGCGTTGACTGCTCGCGATGCCAACGGCAAAGAGATTGAAATCGGTCTGGGCAAAGTGGTTCACGCTTACCAGCCGAACGCGATGAGCACCTTCACCAAGGTTGGTTTCTACTTCGGCAAGATCTGGGAATTCCTCTCCGACGACCCGCGTGAAGCGAACACCGAAGGCGGGATCTTCCCGGCAATCTTCGGCACCGTGATGATGACCCTGATCATGGCGATGATCGTCACTCCGTTCGGCGTGCTGGCAGCGGTGTACCTGCGTGAATACGCCAAGCAGAACACCCTGACGCGGATCATCCGTATCGCGGTGAACAACCTCGCTGGCGTACCGGCGATCGTTTACGGCGTGTTCGGTCTGGGCTTCTTTGTTTACGTGCTGGGTGGTTCGGTCGACCGCTTGTTCTTCCCGGAAGCGCTGCCGGCGCCGACCTTCGGTACACCGGGTCTGCTCTGGGCCTCGCTGACCCTGGCACTGCTGGCGGTGCCGGTAGTGATCGTGGCGACCGAGGAAGGTCTGGCACGTATTCCACGCACCGTACGTGAAGGCTCGCTGGCCCTCGGCGCGACCAAGGCTGAAACCCTTTGGAAGATCGTGATTCCGATGGCCAGCCCGGCGATGATGACCGGCATGATCCTCGCCGTGGCTCGCGCCGCCGGTGAAGTGGCACCGCTGATGCTGGTGGGTGTAGTGAAACTGGCGCCGTCGCTGCCGGTGGACGGCAACTACCCGTACCTGCACCTGGACCAGAAGATCATGCACCTGGGCTTCCACATTTATGACGTCGGCTTCCAGAGCCCGAACGTCGAAGCGGCGCGTCCGCTGGTGTACGCCACGGCGCTGCTGCTGGTGCTGGTGATCGCCACGTTGAACCTGTCGGCGGTGTATATCCGCAACCATCTGCGCGAAAAATACAAAGCACTGGACAGCTGATCTCTTATGTAGGAGTGAGCCTGCTCGCGATGGCAACACCGCGGTTTCGTAGATAAACCGCAGCGCCTGAATCGCGAGCAGGCTCACTCCTACAATAAACCGAACCGAATTTGTCAGCACAGGGAGCCTCCCATGCAGCACGAAACACATACCCACGGCATCAACATGTCTGCCCTGGGCCGCGACAAGCAGAGCCTCAACCTGGCGCAGGAAACCGTGGCCATCGAAGTACCCGGCCTGAGCCTGTACTACGGCGAGAAACAAGCGCTGTTCGACGTCAGCATGAACATCCCGAAACAGCGCGTAACCGCTTTCATCGGCCCGTCCGGCTGCGGTAAATCTACGCTCCTGCGTACCTTCAACCGCATGAATGACCTGGTTGACGGCTGCCGCGTCGAAGGCGCGATCAACCTGTACGGCAACAACATCTATCGCAAAGGCGAAGACGTTGCAGAGTTGCGTCGTCGCGTCGGCATGGTGTTCCAGAAGCCCAACCCGTTCCCGAAAACCATCTATGAAAACGTGGTCTACGGCCTGCGCATTCAGGGCATCAACAAGAAACGCATCCTTGACGAAGCAGTCGAGTGGGCGTTGAAAGGCGCGGCACTGTGGGACGAGGTCAAAGACCGTCTGCACGAATCGGCACTCGGCCTGTCCGGTGGTCAGCAACAACGTCTGGTGATCGCGCGCACCATCGCGGTTGAGCCGGAAGTGCTGCTGCTCGACGAACCGTGCTCGGCCCTCGACCCGATCTCGACGCTGAAAGTCGAAGAGCTGATCTACGAGCTGAAATCCAAGTTCACCATTGTCATCGTTACGCACAACATGCAGCAGGCCGCGCGGGTGTCCGACTACACGGCGTTCATGTACATGGGCAAACTGGTGGAGTTCGGCGATACCGATACCCTGTTCACCAATCCGGCGAAGAAGCAGACCGAAGACTACATCACCGGTCGTTATGGCTGACAGTTGCGGGTTATTCACAGAATTGACGCTGCGGCCCACCGCACCTTACCGGACGCTCCAAGGACGCCAACATGATTAGTAAAGAAGGCCTTACCCACCACATCTCCGCGCAGTTCAACGCTGAGCTTGAGGAAGTGCGCAGCCACCTCCTGGCCATGGGTGGACTGGTCGAGAAGCAGGTCAATGACGCGGTGACTGCGTTGATCGAGGCCGACTCCGGTCTGGCTCAGCAGGTGCGTGAGATCGACGACCAGATCAACCAGATGGAACGCAACATCGACGAAGAATGCCTGCGCATTCTCGCCCGTCGTCAGCCGGCGGCGTCCGATTTGCGTCTGATCATCAGCATCTCCAAGTCGGTGATCGACCTGGAGCGCATCGGCGACGAAGCGACCAAGATTGCCCGTCGCGCGATTCAGCTGTGCGAAGAAGGTGAGGCGCCACGCGGTTACGTCGAGGTTCGCCATATCGGCGACCAGGTGCGCAACATGGTTCGCGATGCGCTGGACGCATTCGCCCGTTTCGACGCCGATCTGGCGTTGTCGGTGGCGCAATACGACAAGATCATCGACCGCGAATACAAGACCGCGCTACGTGAGCTGGCGACCTACATGATGGAAGACCCGCGCTCTATCTCGCGGGTCTTGAGCATCATTTGGGTGCTGCGTTCGCTGGAACGCATTGGCGACCACGCGCGCAATATCTCCGAGTTGGTCATCTATCTGGTACGCGGTACCGACGTGCGCCACATGGGCCTCAAGCGCATGAAGGAAGAAGTTGAAGGCACAAGCGGCGAAACCGCTAATGTTCCGGGCGATGCTGACGATAAGTAAGATTGCCTGAGAAAAGCGCCCGGCCCTTTGGCCGGGCGTTTTTGTTTGTGCTTTTCATGGGCAGAATCGATTAAAAAGCAGCACCCGCGAACGAAAAGTCCCGGCGTGACTGAAGAGTTTTGGCAATGTGCCATCAGCCAGCGTTATGCTTGCCGGGATTTTAATAGGGGTGTTGGATGAGCAAGATCAGTGTGTTGGTCGTGGACGATGCTTCGTTCATTCGTGACCTGGTGAAAAAGTGCCTGCGTAATTACTTCCCGGGGATCCGCACCGAGGACGCCGTCAACGGTAAAAAGGCTCAGGCCATGCTGGCCAAAGAGGCGTTCGACCTGGTCTTGTGCGACTGGGAAATGCCGGAAATGTCCGGTCTTGAACTGCTGACCTGGTGCCGCGAGCAAGACAATCTCAAGACTATGCCGTTTGTCATGGTCACCAGCCGGGGCGACAAGGAAAACGTCGTGCAGGCGATTCAGGCCGGCGTTTCCGGCTACGTCAGCAAGCCGTTCACCAACGAGCAACTGCTGACCAAGGTCAAGCAGGCGCTGAACAAGGTTGGCAAGCTCGACATCCTGATGAATAGCGCGCCGACCAAGATGAACTCGGCGTTCGGCAACGACTCTCTGAGCGCATTGACTGGCGGCAAGCCTGCCGTGGTTGGTGGCGCGCCAGCAGCGGCAGCGGTCAACCCGTTTGCCAAGCCAGTTGCTGCGCCGCCAGCGCCAGCCGCTGCGGCATCGCGTGGTTTGCTCAACAGCCCACCGGTCAAGGCCCCCGTTGCATCGTCGGCTCCGGCAAGCGGTCGTGGCCAAGGCCAATTGCGTCTGCCAAGCGGTACGCAGCAATGCGTGATCAAGGCCCTGAGCATCAAGGAAGCGTTGCTGGTGGTGAAACGCACCGACACCCTGCCGCAGATCCTCGACAGTGCCGTGCTCGATCTGGAGCAGGGCGACAACGCCGAAATCGCCCGCCTCAACGGCTACCTGCATGCTGTTGTCGCGTTTGAACCGAAACCGGACAGCGACTGGTTGCAGCTGACGTTCCGTTTTGTCGATCAGGACGCGCAGAAACTCGACTACATTTCCCGCCTGATCGCTCGCGGCACGGCGCAGAAACACTTCGTTCCGGGCGCGTAACCACAGCTTTACGCTGATCGTTCCCACGCTCTGCGTGGGAATGCCTCAACCGGACGCTCCGCGTCCTCTCGCATGGGACGCAGAGCGTACCGGGCTGCATCCCCACGCAGAGCGTGGGGACGATCATTTGAAACATTTGCCGACTACCCTGGTCTGTCTCAACTGCTAGGCTCTCTCTCAGGCCTTACTTCGACAGACTCTTGCCCATGCTCGCGCGCCTGCTGTTTTTCTGTGGTCTCTTCATGGCCTCCACCTCGGCTGTGGCCATGACTATCTACAAATCCACCGATGCCAACGGCGTGGTCTCGTACAGCGACCGGCCGAGCAAAGGTGCGGCGGTGTTCGTCTTTCAAGACCGCATGGTCGAACGCCTTGATCGCCAGGTGTACCTCGACATCAAGAAGCAGAAGGGTACCGATGTGGTGTTTGTGCGCAACGATCTGTATGCGCCGGTCGAGATTGCACTGGCGTTTACCGGCATGAGCAATGTGCGTGGCGCGCCGACTCAGACGATTCGCCGGGTGTTGCCGGCGCGCAGCAATACGCGGTTGGCGCTGCTCACGGCGGTTTCCGGTGGCCAGCCGCTGGTGTATACGCCGCAGTTTCAGTATTCCCTCGGCGACCCCGCTGGCGCCGTGCAGGGCTATCGCTATCCGCTGCCATGGCGTGGCGGGCCGTTCCGCCTGAGTCAGGGCGCCAACGGCCAGTACAGTCACTACGGGCCGAAGAACAAGTACGCGATGGACATCGCCATGCCGGTGGGCACGCCGATCATTGCCGCGCGGGCGGGGGTGGTGGTCAAGACCGAGAACTCACAGAGCGGGCGCGGCAGCGATGCCTCCGGCAATTTCGTGCGGGTGCTGCATGACGACGGCACGATGGGCGTGTACCTGCACCTCAAGCAAGGTTCGGTGAGCGTACGCGAAGGGCAGCGAGTGGTGGTCGGCAGTCCGCTGGCGCTGTCCGGCAACACCGGCAACAGCAGCGGCCCGCACCTGCACTTTGTGGTGCAGCGCAACAGCGGGGCGGGGCTGGTGTCGATTCCCTACCAGTTCAACCAGCCGCTGGGGGCGTTGCCCAACTTTGCGCTGGGCAAGCAGTGAACCTTAAAAGCAAAAGATCGCAGCCTGCGGCAGCTCCTACATTTGGAATGCGATCCCCTGTAGGAGCTGCCGCAGGCTGCGATCTTTTAAGCAGGCAACGCGGTTTCCCGCATTGCATTCAATCCATCATCAACACCTTGGCCAGTACAATCTTCGGCCCTTTCATCTTCTTGATGATGATCCGCAGGCCTTCGACTTCCAGCACTTCTTCCTCTTCCGGCACCCGCTTCAGGGTTTCGTAGATCAGCCCGGCGAGGGTTTCCGCTTCGATGTGATCGAGGTCGATGCCCAGCAGGCGTTCAACCTTGAACAGCGGCGTGTCGCCCCGCACCAGCAGCTTGCCCGGCTGATAAGCGAGGATGCCGCGCTCAGCCTTGCGGTGTTCGTCCTGAATGTCACCGACCAGCACTTCCAGCACGTCTTCCATGGTCAGGTAGCCGATGATGTTGCCGTCAGCTTCCTCGACCACGGCGAAGTGCGAGCCGCCCTTGCGGAACTGCTCGAGCAACTGCGACAGCGGCATGTGCCGCGACACGCGCTCCAGCGGACGGGTCAGTTCGGCCAGGTTGAACGACTCGGGAATGTGGTCCAGCGCGGCCAGTTCCAGCAGCAGATCCTTGATGTGCAGCAGGCCGACGAACTCCTGGCGCTCGCTGTCGTACACCGGATAACGGCTGAACTTGTGGCGACGGAACATCGCCAGGATTTCTTTCAGCGGCGCGTTGAATTCAAGCGTGATCAGGTCTTCGCGGGAGTTGGCCCAGTCGACCACTTCCAGTTCGCCCATTTCCACCGCCGACGCCAGAACACGCATGCCCTGATCGCTCGGATCCTGGCCACGGCTGGAGTGCAGGATCAGTTTCAGTTCTTCGCGGCTGTAATGGTGTTCATGGTGCGGGCCTGGCTCACCTTGACCGGCGATACGCAGAATCGCGTTGGCGCTGGCGTTGAGCAGGTAGATCGCCGGGTACATCGCCCAGTAGAACAGGTACAGCGGCACCGCCGTCCACAGCGACAGCAGCTCGGGTTTGCGGATCGCCCACGACTTCGGAGCCAGCTCGCCGACCACGATGTGCAGGTACGAAATGATGAAGAACGCGGTGAAGAACGACACGCCTTTGACGATCTCCGGCGACTGCACGCCGACCGCGCTCAGCAGCGGCTCGAGAATGTGCGCAAAGGCCGGCTCACCGACCCAGCCCAGGCCAAGGGAGGCAAGGGTGATACCGAGCTGACACGCCGAGAGGTACGCATCGAGCTGACTGTGTACGGTGCGCAGGATGTGCCCGCGCCAGCCGTTTTTGTCAGCGATGGCCTCGACCCGGGTCGAGCGCAGTTTGACCATGGCGAATTCCGCCGCAACGAAAAAGCCGTTGAGCAAAACCAGGATCAGAGCGAAAAGAATCATGCCGAAATCGGCGAATATTGTTGCGAGGGACAAGCCAGGGGAAGGGTCCATGATGGAGTTTTGCGGGTTCCGTGTGATTCAAAAGAGGTAAAAGTCGCGCCTGAAAGGCAGGCACAAGTCAGCCAATGTAGCGGCTGACCTGGCGATTGCCTAGTGCGACATTACTCAGCGGCGCTGATTGCCCGTACGCTGGCCACTTGTGCCGGGGCAAAATGGCAGGTGAACGTGCTGCCGTGACCGGGCACGCTGCTGATCTCCATCCGCGCGCGGTGGCGCAGCAACACGTGTTTGACGATGGCCAGACCGAGGCCGGTGCCACCGGTGTTGGAGTTACGGCTGGAGTCGACGCGATAGAAGCGTTCGGTGAGGCGCGGCAAGTGTTTGCTGTCGATGCCGATTCCGGAATCCTGCACGCTGAGGTGTGCGCCCTGATCGTCGCCCCACCAGCGAATGCGGATGTTGCCCTCGGCCGGGGTGTACTTCACCGCATTGAACACCAGATTGGAAAATGCACTGCGCAACTCCGCCTCGCTGCCCTTGAGCAGTAGCCCGGCATCGGCTTCGAGGGTGATGCGCTGATTTTTCGAAGCGGACAATTGCTGCGCGTCGCTTTTGATCGATTGCAGCAACGTATCGACCTGCACTGGCTGGTTGTCCGACGGGTAATCGGTAGCTTCCAGTTTCGCCAGCAGCAACAGGTCGTTGAGCAGCGTCTGCATGCGCCCGCCCTGTTGTTGCATCTGCTGCAGGGCGCGGCTCCAGCGTGGATTCACCTCTTCGACGTTGTCGAGCAGGGTTTCCAGATAGCCGCAAATCACCGTCAACGGCGTGCGCAATTCGTGGGAGACGTTGGCAATGAAGTCTTTGCGCATCTGTTCCAGTTGATGAATCCGCGTGACGTCACGCACCAGCATCAAGTGTTCGTTGTTGCCGTAGCGGGTCAGGTACAGCTGAATGCGCACGCGATCATTGGTCGGCGAAGGGATTTCCAGCGGCTCGGCGTAGCTGTCCTGCTCGAAGTATTCCTTGAAGCGTGGATGCCGCACCAGGTTGGTTACCGGTTGACCGCTGTCCTGCGGGGTCTTCAGACCGAGCAGGGTTTCGGCGGCGCGGTTCCACCATTCCAGATTGCCGTCGCTGTCGAGCATGATCACCGCGTCTTTCAGCGCAGCGGTGGATTCCTGCACCCGGTCGATCACTGCCTGCAGACGCCCGCGCACGCGTTGGTCGCGGCGTTGCAGGTGATAGATGCTGTCGAACACTTCACCCCACAGGCCATAGCCGTCGGGCGGTGCTTCATCGGGTTTATGCAGGCGCAGCCATTCGTGCAGCCGCAGCAATTGCTTGAGCGTCCAGGCCAGATAAATGCCCAGGCCTGCAGCGAGGCTCCAGCCGTAATAGCCGGTGATCAGGCCGATCACCAGGCAAGCGGTGACCAGCAACAGCATGTGGCGAATCAGGGTGCCATGCCAGTTTTGATTCACGGAGCGTCCTTAACGCAGCTTCGAGTTTCAAGCCACAAGCTACAAGTCAGAGCAGCTCGCTGTTTCTTGCCGCTTGCAGCTAGAAGCTTGCAGCTGTTTTTATGCTTTGGTGGAAAACCGGTAGCCGGTGCCGCGCACGGTTTGTACCAGATTTTCGTAGGCGTCGCCGAGGGCCTTGCGCAGACGGCGGATGTGCACGTCGACGGTGCGCTCTTCCACATAGACGTTGCCGCCCCAGACCTGATCGAGCAACTGGCCGCGGGTGTAGGCGCGTTCCTGGTGGGTCATGAAGAATTGCAGCAGACGGTATTCGGTCGGGCCCATTTCGGCAGGTTTGCCGTCGATGGTCACGCGATGGCTGATCGGGTCGAGCAGCAGGCCACCGACTTCGATCGGCGCTTCGCCATCGGTCGGGCCGGCACGGCGCAGCACGGCTTTCAGGCGTGCGACCAGTTCGCGTGGGGAAAACGGTTTGGTGATGTAGTCGTCGGCGCCGACTTCCAGCCCCTGGATCTTGTTGTCCTCTTCGCCCTTGGCGGTGAGCATGATGATCGGGATGTCCCCGGTCAGCTCATCGCGTTTCAGACGACGGGCCAGCTCGATGCCCGACGTGCCGGGCAGCATCCAGTCGAGCAGGATCAGGTCCGGCTTGCGGTCGACGATGATGGCGTGTGCCTGCTGCGAGTTCTCTGCCTCGAGGCAGTCATAGCCGGCCATTTCCAACGCAACGGCGATCATTTCGCGAATGGGCGCTTCGTCGTCGACGATCAGAATGCTCCTGCCAACCATGCCTTAATCCTCTTGTCATTTAACTGTCTTGCGCCGCATTAGATAACGGAATTATTGCAGTCGTGTGACAGTATTTTAGTCCGGCGGCGATTGTGCAAATCCTGAACTAAGCTCTAAGTCCGAATCCTGACAACCACAAAAGAAGGTTTCCATGACTCAAATGACTGTTTCCTTTAAAGCACTGCTGATGGCTGCTGCCCTGACTCTGCCCGGATTTGCCATGGCCGCCGAGCCGGCCATGATGAAAGACGGCATGATGGTCGATCACAAAGGCATGACCGTTTACACGTTCGACAAGGACGCTGGCGGCAAGTCGATGTGCACCGGCGATTGCGCGAAAAACTGGCCGCCAATGATGGCGCCGGCGGGGGCCAAAGCTGAAGGCAAATGGACAGTGATCAAGCGCGATGACGGCATGATGCAATACGCCTACGACGGCAAGCCGCTGTACACCTTCATGAAAGATGAGAAGCCAGGAGAAATGAAGGGTGATGGCATGAAGGAAATGTGGCACGTGGTGCACGAGCACAAGTAAAGGCAAATCCCCTGTAGGAGTGAGCCTGCTCGCGATAGCGGTGTATCAGTCGGCATTTTCGTTAACTGATACACCGCTATCGCGAGCAGGCTCACTCCTACATTGATTTGTGTTTAGCGCAATGCGTAATCCAGCACGATCCCGACGAAAATCGCCAACCCGGCCCAATGGTTGTGCAAAAACGCCTTGAAGCAACGCATGCGGTCGCGATCACGGGTGTACCAGAACTCCCACGCATAACAGCCAGCAGCCACCAGCAAGCCGAGGTGGAACCACGTTCCTAGCTCGAACTTCGACCCCGCCAGCAACAGGCAACCCAGCGACAGTGCCTGCAAACTCAGGATGATCACCCGGTCCGTCTCGCCAAACAGAATCGCCGTCGACTTCACGCCGATCTTCAAATCGTCGTCACGGTCAGTCATCGCGTAATACGTGTCGTAACCCACGGTCCACAGCAAATTGGCGATCCACAGCAGCCATGCTGCCGCCGGCAACTCGCCGGTCTCGGCGGTGAACGCCATCGGCATGCCCCAAGAGAATGCCGCGCCCAGCACCACTTGCGGGTAATAGGTGTAGCGCTTCATGAACGGATAGGTGAAGGCCAGCGCCAGACCGCCCAGCGACAACCAGATCGTCGGCGCATTGGTACACAGCACCAGCAGAAAACTCACGCCCATCAACAGCGCAAAAAACACCAGTGCTTCCTTTGAACTGATTCTGCCCGCAGCCAATGGCCGTTGCGCGGTGCGTTTGACGTGGCCGTCGACCTTGCGATCCGCCCAATCGTTGATCACGCAACCACCGGCGCGAGTCAGCACCACGCCGAGGACAAAAATCACCACGTTGGCCAGTGATGGCGAGCCCTTGCCGGCAATCCACAGCGCCCACAGCGTCGGCCAGAGCAGCAGGTAAATGCCGATCGGCTTGTCCATCCGGGTCAACTGAATGAAATCCCAGGCACGCGGGTTCAAGCGGTTCAGGGACTTGAGCAGGCTCTGATACATCAGCTGTTCTCCGGATGGGCGCGGGCGGCGCACCACAGGTTCGGCAGGAAAATTTCCGCGACCAATACGCTCAGCGCGCCACGGTCGAAGCGCGAGCGGCGGCCCCACAGTTCGGGCGCCTTGACGGCAGGCGGCAGCCATTGCTCAGGGTAGCGGCAGACTTCGATGGCGCGACGCTGGAAGGCCTGATCGCAAAACAACAATTCGCCCAGCGAACGGCTGCCCAGTTCATCCATGTGCAAGCCATCGCCCTGCAAGGCGCTGCGTGAGGCGACGCTGCGGGCAAACACCCAGGCTTCGCCATGACCGCGCAAATACACCTCGCGCGCCCAGCCTTCGCTGCCTTCAGCCAGATTCAGCGCGGCGCATTCGTCGGCGCGCAGGGTGTCCCAGCCTTCGAACAACGGCGTCACGCTAAAACCATCATTGGACAGGCGGGTCAGTCGGCGGGTGAGCGAGCCTTCGTCGAACAACCAGTCGAGGGTCAACGAATCGGGGAGGGACGTCAGTTGGCTTTGGGCCAGCCAGAGCGGGGCCGAGGAGGGATTAGTCTGTTGCACAATGAGTCATTATTGGCCGCAAATGAGGCGGCGAGCTTACCATGGCGGGCAGCGATATTGATGGGGCAGGGTCGCCATTGCGCCGAACAGGCTTGCATCTGCCCGGCTCCATCAGTACAAAACGCCCTGAGCCGGATGGCAGCGCAATACCCATCGACCGTCCGCGCCGGCAATAAGCCTGAACCCTGAGGAAGTACCTGAATGAAAAAGTGGCAATGTGTGGTCTGCGGCCTGATCTACAACGAAGCCGACGGCTGGCCGGATGACGGCATTGCGCCGGGCACCCTGTGGCAGGACGTGCCGGAAGACTGGCTGTGCCCGGACTGCGGTGTCGGCAAGATGGACTTCGAAATGATCGAAATCAACTAAGTAAATCCAAAGGAGTAAGGCATGAGCGCACCTGTCGTCGTCATCGGCACTGGCCTTGCGGGCTACAACCTGGCCCGCGAGTTTCGCAAGCTCGACAGCGAAACCCCGCTGCTGTTGATTACCGCCGATGACGGTCGCTCTTACTCCAAGCCGATGCTCTCCACCGGTTTCGGCAAGAACAAGGACGCGGATGGCCTGAGCATGGCCGAACCCGGCGCCATGGCCGAGCAGTTGAAGGCCGAAGTGCGCACGCACACGCGCATCAGCGGCATCGATGCCGGCCACAAGCGTTTGTGGATCGGTGAAGAAGCGGTGGCCTACCGTGACCTGATTCTCGCCTGGGGCGCAGAAACCGTGCGCGTGCCCATCGAAGGCGATGGCGCGGATCTGGTCTTCCCGATCAACGATCTCGAAGACTACGCGCGTTTCCGCGCTGCAGCGGCCGGTAAACGCCGCGTTTTGCTGTTGGGTGCCGGCCTGATTGGTTGTGAATTCGCCAACGACCTGATCCTTGGTGGCTATGAAGTGCAACTGGTTGCGCCGTGCGAACAAGTGATGCCGACCCTGCTGCACCCGGCGGCGGCGGCAGCGGTGCAGGCTGGGCTGGAAGGCCTCGGGGCGAAATTCCACCTCGGCCCGGTACTGACCCGATTGCACAAAGTCGTTGATGGCCTGGAGGCTCATTTGTCCGACGGCCAGGTCATTGCCTGTGATGTGGTGGTTTCCGCCATTGGCCTGCGCCCACGCATCGATCTGGCGGCGGCCGCCGGCGTACAGGTCAATCGCGGCGTCGTAGTCGATCGTCAGCTGCAAACTTCCCACGCCAACATCTACGCCCTGGGCGACTGCGCCGAGGTCGATGGGCTGAATCTGCTGTACGTAATGCCCCTCATGAGCTGTGCGCGAGCGCTGGCACAAACCTTGGCAGGAAACCCTACCGCAGTGAGCTACGGCCCGATGCCGATCACCGTGAAAACCCCGGTTTGCCCACTGGTGGTTTCGCCACCGCCACGCGGCAGCGAAGGCAGCTGGACCGTTGAAGGGCAGGGCGCCGACATCAAGGCCCTGTGCCACGGCGCCGACGGTCAGTTACTCGGCTATGCGCTGACGGGCGCCGCCGTCATGGAAAAACTCGCCCTGAACAAACAGCTTCCGGCCTTGCTGGCGTAAATACCGGTCGTTCTGTCGGAATCACCCCGCTTTTGCCCCCACAAAGGTCGTAGTGAGACTGGCGCAGGCCTTGTCCGCGTGCCATTCTCACTCCCGTCTGCCGCAGAGTAGAGCCTGCGGCGCCTTGGGCGCTGTTCCAACGAGAACAGCACGGACATAACAACAAAAAACCGTCAAAGGGGCTTCACTAATGCGTAAACCAGAACTCGCCGCTGCAATCGCTGAAAAAGCAGATCTGACCAAAGAACAGGCCAACCGCGTACTCAACGCCGTTCTCGAAGAAATCACCGGCGCTCTGCACCGCAAGGACAGCGTCACGCTGGTGGGCTTCGGCACCTTCCTGCAACGCCACCGCGGCGCCCGCACCGGCAAAAACCCGCAAACCGGCGAGCCGGTGAAAATCAAGGCCAGCAACACCGTTGCGTTCAAGCCAGGCAAGTCGTTGAAAGACAGCGTTAATCCTTAATTGCGGGCGAACTCCTTAAATAAAGGGGAGAACCGTATAAAAAAATGGGCACACCGATTGCGGTCGGGTGCCCATTTTTTGTGGCTGGCGAATTCAGGCTCAGGCCGAAAAGAAATACCGGGTGAGGTGGAAGAAGATCGGTGCCGCGAAGCAAATCGAATCCATCCGATCGAGCATGCCGCCGTGGCCTTTGATCATCGTGCCCCAGTCTTTAGCGCTCAGGCTGCGTTTGATCGCGGACATGACCAGCCCGCCGAGAAAGCCCATCACTACAATCACCAGTGACATCAGCAACGATTGCCAAAAGCTGAACGGCGTCATCCAGAACATGCAGCCACCGATCAGCGTGGCCGAAAGTCCGCCACCAATCAGCCCCTCAACGGTCTTCGACGGGCTCACCAGCGGCGCGACCTTGTGTTTGCCGAAGAGCTTGCCGAACACGTACTGCAGGACATCGCTCATCTGCACCACGAACACCAGATAAAACAGCAGCAGCGCGTTCTGGCCACTGAATCCCTGAAGCTCGAGCAACAACAGAGCTGGTGCATGACTGATGCAGTAGATGCAGATCATCACGCCCCACTGGATTTTTGCCGTGCGCTCCAGAAAGCCCTCGGTGTCCTGGCTCAATACGGCGATGGCAGGCAGCAAGAGGAAGGCATACACCGGCACCAGCAGCGTGAACATCGAATACCAATGGGTGCCGATCAGCAGGTATTGCAGCGGGATCAGTATGAAAAACGCCGAGAACAAAGCGTTGTGGTCACCGCGCGCAGTGGGCGTCAGGGTGATGAACTCGCGCAGCGCAAACAACGAAATGAAGCCGAACAGCACCACCGTCGCATTCGGTCCGAGCAGCCAGGACACGAAGAAGATAATGACCATCCCCCACCACGCGTTGACACGCTGATTGAGGTTTTCGATAGTCGAGATCGAGCTTTCACTTTTGGCCCGTTTGGCCAGTACTCGGCCAGTAAGCGAAGCCACCGCCAGCAGTGCGGCGATGGCCGCAAAGAACCAGAGGAATTTGGTTTCCAGACTCATTTCGACAACCTCACGATGGCTTCACGCGCCCGTTCCAAAAACGCCTGTTTCTCTTCGCCGGCAATCCTTTGCAGTGGGTCGCCGATACGGATCGTACAAATGATCGGCAGCGGCACGTGTTTGCCTTTGGGCATCGAGCGATGCAGGTTTTCCAGGTAGATCGGTACCAGGTCGACATCGGGAAAGGTTTCCGCCAAGCGGAAAATACCGGACTTGAACTCCCCCGGCAGCGCCTGAGTGGAACGCGTACCCTCGGGGAAAATGATGATCGAGTGACCGGCCCGCACCACATCGAAGATCGGCTCCAGCACGTTGGTGCCGGGCGCCGGATTACGCTCGATCAATACCGCATTCAAGCCCTTCTGCGAGATATACGAGAGAAAGCGGTTCTTGCCCCAGTAATCGGCAGCGGCGACCGGTTTGACGTTCCGGCGCGCTTCCGGCGGCAACGCGGCGATGATCGCCAGTGTGTCCATGTGGCTAGTGTGGTTGGCGTAGTAGATACGCTGGCGCGTGAGGTCTGGCGGGCTTTCCCAGCGAGCGGTCACACCAATCAAGAAGCGCAGCACCGAAATCAGCGCATTACTGATCCACATGAGCGTTCCCCTTCAATTGTCTGGCGATGGCGAGTGTTCGCGTACCGCAGGTAACAACCGAGCCAATGGCAATAATCACCAGTGCGATAAGCAAAGCGTAGTGGGTTGCGTAATAGCTGGCTTCTAACGCGTTCAACGCCAGCGCGACCGTCATCACTGCCATCCGGTGCTGCTTGGCCATCGGCCCCATGAAGCTCTGCGTCAGACCGAGAGAGCCACCGAATACCCGGACATACGCCGTCAGCGCGGCGGCCAGTGCAGCAAACCAGCCAAGATCGGATTGCCCAATGGCGTAACCCAGCCCAACGATCAGCAGACTGTCCGCAACACGATCGGGAAACTCGTTGTACAGGCTACCGATGGCGGATTGCTTACCGCCTTCGATGGCCACCATGCCGTCGAACAGGTTGCACAACAGGCGCAATTGAATGCCGATGATGCAGCAGATCGAACCCGCCACGCCGTTGTCGATGTTCAGGGTTATCGCGCCAAACAGCGCGAAGAGCATGCTGACGACAGAGATTTGATTAGGGGAAATATCGCGTTTGACCAACACATCCGTAATGCGCCTTGCCCAACCCGCCGAACGCGTCTTGATGGGCCTTCTGTTTTCTTCCATGTGCCAATGTCCGTATCAGTGCTGAATAGCGTTGTTTGTATTGTGACCGTCGACGGGGTTTAGCGCCTGACTATCTTTTGTTTGCCCACGGTTTTCAGATGATGCTCTGGCCTTGGGCAGGCGCAGCCCCAGGAAATAAGGCATGACAACGGAGGTCTGAGGCCTTTGACTGGTGAATTAGCAGTTGTCCAGCATGCGGCAGTCATTGCTGCCGAAGTGCTGGGCAGACGTCGACTATTCGGTCATGCGAACTCTTAAACGCAACGTCTTATCCATGAGTTGTTCGAGTCCTAGCGTGCCCAAAACTTCGTCGTTTGTAGCCAGACCTTTGCATTCAAGTTCCTGTTTAAAGACTTTGCTTAATCGAGAGTCTGCGTACTTACAGTCGACTGACAGCAAGCTTTCGTCTGCTCCAACCTTTTCCATTTCTTCATCGGCCAAGTCATCAAGGTGTATCCATACGGAGCTCAGGCCAAGCTTTTCTGGATCCTCGGTCATATCCATGATCCAGAACTTAATTCCGCTCAGCAGCGAGAGACAGCCTCCAATGCTTGGGAGTAGTTTCACGTCGAATTTGGAGACCTGTGCAGTGGACTGTGAGGATTGGCTAAATTTCTTGACTCCAAGGTTGGGGTAACGTGTGTAGTAGTCGGGTGCATAACAGTAATGCGGGGAAATTGGTTGGTAGTACGCCTCGGCGTTAACGCTAAAATTTGCAGGGACATCAATTTTCAGTACTGCAGATTTGGAAAACGAACTGCATGCAGTTGTTAATATTATGAAGCTGGTGAGTAACAAGGCACGAACCAGATGAGATGCAGTGGCGAAGTGCAGATTAGAAGTTAGCGAGAGCATCAGTGCTTCCTTGTTGACTAAACTGAGTCATACGAACGAATCAATATCTAGCTGAAACGGCGCGCCAACGGCATGCCCACCGGTCATTGCGGCGATAGCGGCATCGTGGTCCTCGGCGGCTGGCGGAATCACTGCCAGTTGTTCCTCAACGAGGTTTTCCGGGTGAGCGTTCCAGCGCAGCAGGTTTTCCTGCACCCACTCGGGCTGGTCGGCGTAGCTGCCATAAACGTCGGCTTCGGTGACGCGCTGGCCGCGCAAAGCGACCAGGCGGTCATGGGTCATTTTGATTTTGTCTATTTCATTGTTGAGAACCGTGACCTTGTGATTTCTTTCCTCGTGGCGGACATAAGCGCTGGGGTGAGCCTGGATCTCGCGCTCAACGGCACGCAGCTGCTTTCTGATAGTGTCCAATGCGCCGCTGACCCATTCGAACTCCCGTGGCGTGACCAAAGAACGTTTGAGCTGCTGTGCTTCCTGCCAGCGGCGCAAGCTGGCCCAGCAGCCGGGAATGTAGCTGCCGACCATTGAGTGATCGCCTGCCGCGAAGAGCTGCTTCAGAAAAGAGCCGCGCTTGGGCAAGCCATTGATATTTCGCAAGGCTTCGGCACAGCCGTGATCATTGATGATGCTGCAGCCCGGCTGCCAGAGAATGGATGATTGGTGTTGCTTGCCAAACACCACGGGCATGAAGTGACGCAGTGCACCGTGGTGGCCGTATTCGTCGCCGAAGAAGTTGGTCATTCCCCAGACAAGCAAGGCAAAACCGGCAGCGGGGGTAATAACCAGCACTGCTCCATTGGCGATATACATCGGCTTTGGATTGGCGAAGGTGTTCATCCATGTGGCGGGAACGCTCGGAACCGGGTCGTTCTGGTTGACGATGCGGTGGTGGGTCAACGCCTTGGCACTTTCAATGAAAGTGGTGTCGCCGGCGCGCGGGGCGCCGTAGGTGTAGAGCACGATGTCGGGGTCGAAACGCTTATCACGGCGCAGCATTTCGGACAGTATCAAAGCCACTGCACCGCCCAGGCTATGCCCGGTGATCAGCAGCTTTTGCCCGCTGTAAAACTTATCCAGATAGGTCACGATAAAGGGGTATGCCGCCAGAGCCCCGCCGTAGAAACCTCGGTGCACTTTGCCTTCGCCTTCTTCGAACGGAACCTGAAAGGCATCGCCATCACGTAGGCCGTCAGGCCATATTTCACTGGTGCCGCGCACGCTGATGAGGATCAGCTCGTCGTGGTGGAAGATGAAGGCTTGTGTGTCCGTGCTTTGGACCTGTTGGCGATCATCAAAAAAGTGCAGCTTGGCCGGGTGCTCCTGCTCATCACCCAATGCCGGGTCGTTGACCTCGGGATAGAGGTGTGGGTCGAACGGCACCACTTCCAGACGTTTCGAGTAAGGAACCTCCTCATACAAGGGGTAGAATTTCTTTGTTTGCAGGGCATCGACTTTCCACAGTTCATCAAACTGCGGCAGGGCATGGCCAAACCAGTTGCCGCTGCTGGGCTGCAAGGGGAAACTCACACTGTCGGTCTTGACCGGTTGTGTGTTGGGCTCCTGTCCGAAGTCGGTGTAACTCAGGGTCGCCATCAGCGACAGTTGATAGAGGTTGAGTGCGCAGAACTTATTGCTCGTCGACAACATCGGGCGCAACGCCCTCATGGGGCGCACCTCGAGCACATGATGTTTGTTAGGCAGCAAGGCAATGCCTTTAAGTTTGGGTGGGGGCGGGGAAAAACCCAACTCCACCATACCCCGGTCTGCCTGACTGAAGATCGCGCTTGCCCCTTTATCCGGGACACTTGCATCAACCTGCGCAAAGGATCTGGTTTTGTGTGCGGATCGCATGAGTTTGTGAACCACCATATTTGGCGGATCACTTCGCTTTGCCATGGGCGGCAAGTGCGCTACATGCTTGACCAGTTCGCTCACTTCAACCTGGTAATAGGCAGCGTTTGCGGCAAGGTCTTTTGCAGGATTGGCTTGGGTGCGTACACCTGATTTGTTGAAGAAACCGGTTTTTTCGGCGCGCACCTGGAGTTCGGTGATGGGGAGGGGGTAGTGTTTTCTGCGAATCAACTCGCTGTAATCATCATTTCTTCCTTGATACGAATGAGTGAGCTTAAGTACCACCGGCCCACAAAAATGGTTTTTCACATTTCCGGATCCCTTAGCGTCCAGTTTGCCCGTGTAAACGGTGTCCTCGTGATCAATGATTTCGTAGGTCAACCCGGCGTAGGGTTTGCCATCACCAAATTCGTCCACTAATTGAAAACTCGTCGAATGCCCGCGCCTTGGGCAGGCGTGGATGCCGCCTTGCATAAAGGCTGCGACGTTCGGATCTAACGGTTCAATGCTCATGGGGTCTCATCCTTGCTTTCCGTGCAGCCGGGGTAAATGGTGCAGACGCGCTCGTCCACCATCCTGAAGGTGCTGAAGTCCTTGTGATTGCCATAACAAAAAGCATGTTGATCTTCGAAGCCTTTTCCCATGCAACGCTTCCATCCATTTGGCTGCTTTACCCATGTGTCGCCCATATAGGGCTCCTCCTCGTCGGACAACTTGATTTTCAGCCTTACGGTTTTCCCCGCTAGCTGAGTCAGCGTGTACGCCGTGGAAGGCCGACCTCTACCGACCTTGACTTGTGCATCCATTTTTTTGCAGGTGAGTATTTTTGTGATGTAGCGCTTTGGGCCAACCGTGCGGAACAGCCACTGGCACTCACCGAAAAACTCTCCGGTGTTGTCGTTCCCGAATGTACCCATCTGGCGCTCCAGCAGCTCGGGGCGCACGGCAAACGAGGCGTAGTCATAGCCCAAATAGTCGCGCTTTTTATCTCTGCCAATGACGCCAATGATCTTGATCTCCACGTGATTCAGCGCCAACGGGCAGTCACTGGCCGTTCTATAAAGCGGAATTTCGGAAGAACTTTCGTAATCCATATTGGTTTTGTTGAACCCAAGTTGAGTGTCTCTTCCGCCCGGTACGGAACATGTTTGTCCCTTCGCGGGAACATAGGTGGCGGTCAGGTCGTATTTGAAGTCAGGCGGAAAGTCAGGAACAAAGGTGAATGTGTTTGGCTTGCTGACAGCTGAACAACCCAAGGTCAAAACAAGGCAAGTGCTCAATGTCAGGCACTGAAAGATTCGTTTGAAGTGGGGGAAATACACCTGCGAATGCGGTGTTGTTTGATCCGTCATGGGTACTCATCCTTGTTTTCCGTGCAGCCGGGGTAAATGGTGCAGATGCGCTCGTCTACCATCCTGAATGTGCTGAAGTCTTTGTAATTGCCGAAACAGAATGCATCCTGATCCTCAAAGGCTTTCCCCATGCAGCGCTTCCATCCGCCTGGCACTTTCACCCAGGTGTCACCAAAAGCGGGCTTTTCCCGCTCGGACAATTGGATATTCAGAACTACCTTTTTTCCAGAAAGCTGGGTCAGCGTGTACGCCGTGGAAGGGCGGCTTCGCCCGACATTGCCCTGCGCATCCATTTTTTTGCAGGTCAGCAGTTTGATCAGGTAACGCTTCGGGCCCACCGTGCGAAAAGACCACATGCACTCACCGAAGAACTCAGCTGTCTCGTCATCTCTGAAAGTACCCATTTGTCGCTCCAGCAACTCCGGTCGCACAGCAAATGAGGCGTAGTCATAGCTGCTGTTACTACGTCCTGGGCCAAAAACACCGATGACCTTGATCTCCACATGGTTCAGCGCAAGCGGGCAGTCGCTTACGGTTCTGTAAAGCGGGACGACGGAGGTGACTTTGTATTTCATGTTTGTTTTGTTGAACCCAAGCTGAGTACCTTTTCCACCGGGTACTGAGCATGTTTGATCTTTGGCGGGCACATAGGTGGCCGTCAGGTCGTACTTGAAATTGGTTGGAAGGTCAGGAACAAAAGTAAACGCGTTCGGCGTACCAATCGCAGAGCAACCCGCGGTCAAGGCAATGCAACCGCCGAGCGCCAGAAATTGAAATGCACGTCTCATAAGGCTCCGCTCTCCTGCCAATACAGCACCTGCTGAGACACCCGATCAAAATGCACCGCCGGGTCTTCTTCAGGTTTCGGCAACCATGACTTGGGCAGCACATACCCCGATAGCTGAAGACTTTGGGTCAACAAAAAGTGCACTTGCTCCGGTTGCTGCCAGCTCCACAGGCGCGTCAGCTGAATCTGACCCCACAACCAGTCATCCATGTCGAGTTGCTCCGCGAGCTTGGCCATCGCTTCAGTGTGCTCGCCCACCAGATAGCGGCGGGCGTTGTCGAACAGCACGTTTGCGTAAATCAGCTCCGGTATGGGCGTCTGCAGCCATGGCGGGTCGATGGGCAGCGGGTGTTCGCCGGGATCCGGGTTGTCGGCGACGTTCCATTGCCCCGCGTGCCAGTAACAGACGCTGCTGATCGGCCCGAGCAAAGTGGCGTATTGCTCGGGTTGCAGATGCGCCAGCGCGCGTCCGAGCACGCGGTTGTCATGCACGCGATACACCGCCAGATTGGGGCGTTCGCCGGTCACCACGCGCTCGTGCCAATGCCTTGTCAGATCATCCAGAGCGACATGCTCGGCACTGGCCAGCCAACCCCAATGGCGGTCGGGGGTGGCGAGCAATGCCTGGATGACGGGGTGGCGCGCCGTGTCGATGCGCAGCAGCAGCGGACCGGTCTGCGCCAATGATTCAGCCGCCGTGCCCGCGTACAAATGACGAAATTGGTCCGTACCCAGATCGGCGGCCAGCGCGGTGCGTGCTTCGCTCTGCCCGTCGGTATCGAACATCAGAAACAGATCACGTCCTACTCGGCGCTGTTCGTGCAGCCATTGTTCGACCCGGTTCATGCGACTTCTCCCAGGCCGCACTGCCCAGCCGCACAGGCTTCGCACAGCGGGCAATAATCCGCCGCCTGCTGGTGAGCACTGTTGACGATCGACAGCGGTGTGGCACTGACCGGAGGGTCGATTGCGCCCACTGCCTGCAGCGGCTGTAGCGGCGCGATGCCCGCCAACGGCGCACCGCCCTCGACGATCGGCACGCTGCTGAAAATCCCGCCAGCGTTGATGACGATGTGGTGTCCGCCCGCCGACAGCGTCAGGCTCATGCCAGCATCGATCACCACGTTGCTCGCGGTGACATGCGCCTGCTGGCCGGCCTGAATCACCAGTGCTCCAACCGTTTGACTGCTGATGCCGCTGACGGTCAGCAGATCATCGGCGTTGATCTGAGTACTGCGCACACCTTGGTGGGTGCGCAACGTCTTGCCCTCGATCAGGCAGGTGCTGTCATTGCCCACTTGCTCGAAGTGGTCGCGGGTGATCAGGTTGCGGCTGTCGTTGAGGATCAGTTGTTCCAGATCACGTTGAGCCCGCAGGTAGATTTTCTCCTGGCCAGCACGGTCTTCGATCGACAACTCGTTGTAACCGCCATTGCGCGGTGAGCTCTGGCTGCGCAACACCGTTCGGGTCTTGTTGTCGGGCAAAGGATGAGCGACGCCAGTGACTTTGTTGACCACGCAGCCGGTGATCAACGGTTGGTCCGGGTCGCCCTCCTGAAAGGTCACCACCACCTCCATCCCGACCCGGGGAATGGACACCGCACCGAAGCCTTCACCGGCCCAGCTGGAGGCCACGCGTAACCAGCAACTGCTTTTTTCGCTATCGAGTTCCGCGCGATCCCAAGGAAACTCGACGCGTACACGGCCGTATTTGTCGCAGAAAATCTCTTCTCCTGGCGGCCCGGTGACTCGCGCGGTCTGGCAAACCAGCACAGGTCTTGGCGCTGGCAGTGGCGGGCGGTAAAGCACGTCGGCCGGGATGGCCTTGAAGGTGTTGCGATAACCCTGAGTGAAGCCATCAGCCGTTTTGTCATCGCTGCTGAAAGCCTCTTCCAGCACGTGGGGCTGCTTGCCTTCATGAGCGATGTTCAACAGCAACCACATCTCGTTGCAGTCCGGTCGCGGATGTTTGATCAAGTCGAAAAGATGACCGCTGCGCAACGCCGCTTGATTGCTCTTGCCCTCAATCCATTGATAGTCGCTGCGGTGTCGTTCCAGTACGTGACGGACTTGCTGTTTGCCGTGCTTCTCGGATGTCATCAGCAGCGGATAGCGATAGTCCTCGAGCTCGGGTGTGAACTCGGCGGTGAAGCGACTCTCCAGCAACAGGCTCGGGCGATTCAGGTCGCAGTCGCGACGGGTGATCGTGCTGGTGCGCGTATTGAACCCCATGGTCAGATGGTTGACCACGGGGTGTTCTGCAACCATTCCACTGTCAGGCTGAAAGGAGGTCGGACCCAATTTGGGGAAGAACACCTGACTGTCGCTGAACACCAGCAAATGCCTGTCGACCGAGTGCTGGTGATGCCATGCGATGCCGTCCTCGGCGCACAAGCGCTGAATAAAGAGGAAATCGTCTTCGCCGTATTGCGTGCAGTACTCACGCACCGCGCTGGTAGTGACATTGAAAGTGAAGTCATCGGGCTGAATGCCGTGCCGTTGCAGAACCTGCGCGACGATTTCCGGCACCGTCAGGTTCTGAAAAATCCGTTGGTCGCGACTGAATTGCAGATAGTGCAGCGCGGGCACCAGTGTGAGCTCATAACGAGTCAGCCGTTTGCCCGACTCCGCCAGCATTACATTTTCGATGCGCCCGTGAATGCCTTCCTGATTGGCGCCGAATTGCAGGAACGCAGGTCGGCCTAGCAACGCTTCCAGATCGACATCAGTCCGCTCGCTCACCAGTGCGACACGGATGGCATACAGCTGGCTGACGGCTTCAGCGCCGTTAAACGAAAGCACCTTGAAGTCATGACGAAAAGCAGGGATCTGCAGCGTAAACAGCGCGCAAGTGCCCTTACTGAACATACGCTTGTCCTTAAGCAAAATGAGTCGATGCGCGGTGTTCGATCGTCCCTGATCGCCACGCGTAAAAAATTTGCCAAGGCACGCTAGCTGCGGGGGAAATAAATTGATGTAAGAACCGTCTCTGACATTTGTCGGAGTCTTCCGGGTTGTAAGGTGTTGTATGAATTGAAGGAAATGACTGTAGGAGGGAGAGTTCGATAACTATTGAATTAGCACGAATGTGCAGTGTTTCCGGCGTGCTGAAAGTTTCACAAAGTAATTTGCCATCAAATTGATGGCACTTTTCCCATTTATCATTGTCTTCGCCGAATTGTTCAAAGAAGCCGATGAATTTTAGGAAGAGTCCTACTTCTATTTTTTTCAAGAGTTGTCATGCTTGCCGCCGTGTATTGGGACGGGCGTCCGGCAAGATGCCTTGTCGGAGCAGCAGAGCGCTCTAGCTCAAGGTTTTGGCGGGGGAAAAGAAAATGCGGCGAATATAAATGACGCTCAGGGATTCCCTTGCGACATATAGGGCAATCTCCTACAGACCCCAATGAACACTTCGTCTTGTTGTTTAATCAGATGCTTGCTAGTGGCCATCATTGTGATTACGATGCGCCCACTTGAAAGAGCACATCTCAATTGGATGAGTCGCTGCACCGCTCTTCGATACTGTCCCGCGCCGCCGCAACTCCAATAGGCGCCTGACTGTAATCCTTAATAAAGGCCATGGATGTCCTACTCAAGCAAACTTTCCGCCCATTACCTCGAACTCGCTAAAGTCTCTGTTTCCAAAGAGAATTTCGCGGGCGAAGACGTACGCTTTTCGAGCGAATTCGAGGCCCTGGAAAGCGAGCTGGCCAACGCCTCGTCGATGCACGAAAGCGGGCAGATCGACTGGCTGAAAATTCGCGAAAACAGCGAAAATCTTCTGCGTACCCAATCCAAGGATTTGCGTGTCGGCGCCTGGCTGACCTGGTCGCTGTACCAGCGTGAATCCTTCCCCGGGCTGCTTGCCGGTCTCGGGTTGCTGCACCATCTGTCGGAAAATCACTGGGCCGACGTTCACCCGCTCAAAGCCCGCACCCGTGCCGCCGCCATCGGCTGGCTGGTGCCGCGTCTTGAGCAGGTCATCACTGAAAACATCGCGATCAAAGAGCAGTTGCCGATGTTCCGGCAGCTCTCCGAGCACCTGTCCGGTCTCGAAGCGGCGTGCGCGGAACATCTGGGTGATGATTCGCCGCTGCTACTGCCGATTTCCCGTCGCTTGAAAACCATGATCCAGCGCGCCGCCGACAATCAGCCGGCACCCGGTGTGGTGGGCGCAGCAGTGGCCCAGGTCAAACAGGCGGCGAGCCAGTTGCTCACCCCCGGCGCGCCGATCGACAACGAACGCGAGGCGCACAAAGCCCTGCGTGCCCAGCAGGAAAGCGCGCGGCCACTGTGTGCCTGGTGGCTCAAGCAGAAAGCCACCGACCTGCGCGCCCTGCGCCTGAACCGCACGCTGCTGTGGATGACCATCGACGCGGTGCCCGAGCGTAACGCCGAGCAGATCACCGTGTTGCGCGGTCTGCCGCTGGAAAAACTCAAGCTCTATCAGGACCGTTTCGATCAGGGCAAATACGCCGACCTGCTGGTGGAACTGGAGGCGAGCCTGGCGAAGGCGCCGTTCTGGTTCGATGGCCAGAGGATGGTCTGGGAATGTCTCCAGAACCTCAACGCCGAGTTGGCAATGCGCGAAGTGGAAATCCACTTCGCGCTTTTGATTCAGCGCCTGCCCGGCATTGTCGAGTTGCGCTTCCATGACGGCGCGCCGTTTGCCGATCCGTCCACCCGGGCGTGGATCGCCGCCAACGTCATGCCGCACCTGCAAAGCGCCAGTGCGCCGCGCAAGGTTGAAAGCGAAAACGTCGAAACCCAGCCGGCCTGGGAAAAGGCCCTCGAAGAAGTCCTGCCGCTGCTGCGCAAGGAAGGCCTGAAGCCTGCCGTGCAGACGCTCAAGCAGGGTTTGCAATCGGCCCACGGCGGTCGCGAACGCTTCTTCTGGCAGTTCGCCCTCGCCAGGCTGTGCTTCATGGCCAAGAAATACGAACTGGCCAAGAACCAGCTGGAAACCCTCGATCAGACATTACAGGACTCAGGCCTGCACGCCTGGGAGCCCGATCTTGCATTGGAAGTGCTGCATTTACTGCATAGCTGCTGCGAGTTGTTGCCGCAGAACCATGCCGTACGTGAACGCAAGGAAGAGATTTATCGCAGGCTGTGCCACCTCGATCTCGAAGTGGTACTCGAATAGGCCCCAGGGCCACAACCGCAAGGAGAAAAGCCATGGCCAAAGAAGTCTCTGTAGCCCACACGGAACGCTTCACCGTCACCTTCAAACCCGCCACCGGCGGTGCTCAGGAAGAGATTGAGCTGCCGCTGTAGCT